>NZ_BAUV01000007.1 GCF_000513135.1 Halalkalibacter akibai JCM 9157 | reverse complement strand
TTATCTTTTTCCCCAACCCTTCCCCTCTCACACTTTGCATGTAATGCAATGTTTTTTAGCTCGACGATTTGATCAGCGTGAAAGATAAATAAAACAACACCAATAACTTCATCCTTATCACTGATGGCATACATGTCCCCTTTATTAATATATCCACTAATTATTTCCTTGCTTTCATCTGCTAAAAGCAACAAATCCATATAAAGATGTCGGTTTATTATTGGAACAGTAAATAACTGTATATTTGTTTCCATCACAGTAAAGACTCCTATCTAAGTTACTTCTACCCAATCTTACTATAAAATTGGTTTTATTTTCATACAAAAGAAGTAAAAACCACTCGAAAACAAGCAATTTAAAGAAAAACACAGTATTTTAATAGTATTGATACATGAGTCCCTGTCGCTTAGTTAAATCACCCTTTATGAAAGCAAAAGCTTAAATCTACTTTATTTTAATGTTTGTGTTCTTTACATAATTTCGTTAGGATGAGTTCTTAGCAACAAAAGGAGGTTTTAAAGTGTCAAAGAAAACTATAATAATCATATCCCTCTCCTTTATTCTAGTTTGGTTCTTTTATGAAAATATGAAGCTTAACCATTATATAGAGGAAGTTTATAACTTACATGAAATAAAGAAATTAAATAACAGTATGGATGAAATGCGTGTTTATTTTAATGCTAAAACCAATACTGATTTGGCCAAAAACTACGAAACTTGGATCAACTCTACTGAGATTGCTAATCAGCTTTATGAAGATAGCGATCAGCAATTTAAAAGAGAGTGGGGGCTGTTTCTAGGTGAGTTAGCTCAACAGCATAGTGTTGACCCTTTTATCGTTTATGAATTATTAAAAACTGAAACGGGAGGAACTTTTAACCCTGACCTAATCGGCCCAGAGACCCGCTACGGACATGCTTATGGTTTAGCGCAATTCATGAAGAACACAGCACCTTGGATTGCAGAGATGGCAGGGCTTCCTTACGAAGATGATCTACTATTTGATCCACTCTACTCCATTCAATTGTCGATACAGTATTTAGATTTTCTGTACCAGCATTATAACGATTGGGATTCCGCCTTAACTGCTTACCATAGAGGTATGGGAGGTCTTGAGAATTACATTGATAATAATGGTCATGCCAAGAGCAATTATGCTGTAACCATTCAAGAGCAAGCCAAGAATTTTCAGACGCTTACACAGGTAAATTAAAAGCTTACTCATGCTGATCGGAAAGGCATTTCATTTGCCTTTCTGTTTTTAAATCTTAACCAAAAAACAAAGAAATTAAAAATTCCTTTGTTTTTATTACTAAAATTAGTTAACTTTATTTTCAACCCTTTTCCCCTCTTGCGCTATCATAATCCATTCTTGACCGAAATTATGCGTTTCATAAATGTTAGTCATCGAAGTTGCTACTACTAGTTGCTCTGGATTTCTAGGATGTTGACTGATTTCGATTACCACTTCTGCTTCGTCACCGAACTCCGAATGAATTAATTCCCAAGTTTCACCAAAATCTTTACTGTAATATAGACCTTGCTTAGACCCCATTAAATAGGCAATCATTTCCTCAGAATGTCCGTTTACAGATGTAAAAGATGTTACCGTAAACTCTTTTTCAAGTTCTATCCAAGTTTCTCCACCATCTCTTGACGAGAACATCCCTGTGGGGAATCCCGCCAACAAATGATTGGCGTCTAATGGATTGGATGTTATTGCATAAATTTCTCCGATGTCCATTGGTGCTTGTGAAATCTCAATGGGTAACCAATTAAATCCTCCATTTTCAGATTTATATAATTGTGAATGATAGGAATCGAGTCCGTATATAATGTTTTGATTTTTTGCATTTACATGAATGATATGAAAATCAACTTCCCCATGTAATGCAATGGGTTCCCATGTTAATCCTTTGTCCTCACTCATAATGACCCCTAATGGATTGTTTAAATCAGATTGTAGACTTGGATGTCCGCTAGAAATCATATTCCCGTTTTCTAAAATAGTAAAGCCCATAAAATCGTGTTGTTCACTAGTCCCCCCTATTAAGTTCCAGTTGGCTTGGTCTGCTAGTATGATTCCATGGTGTGTTGCAATATAAAATCCTTCTCCATTCACCTCGTACTCAAGTCCGTGTATGTGAGTAAAAGAGTCAACTGACTGATCCCCGTTACATCCCATTAGAAAGAAAACTAGTGTCACTAATCCTAATGAATACTTCATAAAGTCCTCCACTACTTATCAAATTTAATGATAAAACATGTTCCTTTTCCGAAAATACTATTAACCATTATCACTCCACCTTGTAATTCAATTAGCTGTTTCGTAATGGTGAGTCCAAGTCCACTTCCACCACTTACTGAAGATCTTGCTTTATCCACTCGATAAAATCTTTCCCAAATATAAGGAAGATCTTGTTCTGGAATTCCTTGTCCGTTGTCTTTTACCTGAAGAATAAGCTGATGAGGTTGTTTTTCTACAGATATTTCTATACAACCTCCAGGTTCTGTATAATGTATGGCATTCGTGACAAGATTTAGGATCGCTTGTTCCATTCTTTCAGAATCTACCATGGCTACAATCGGATTTGTATTTGAAGAGAACCGTATGTCTATATTTTTTTCCTTAGCTCTTAACTTAACCTTTTGCAATAGATGTGATAAAAGAGCAACTATATCCGTTTCACGCATTTCTATTTTAAATTTTCCTTCATCTAATTTCATAAGCTGAAATAAATCATTAACGAGACGTTCCATTCTTATCGCTTCACTGTATATGGTTTTAGAATACTCCATTACATCCTTACTAGAATGGGGTTTATCTTTTAAAATAGCGGCGTAACCTTTTAAATAAGTTAAAGGTGTCCTAAGGTCATGAGAAACATTAGATAAAAATTGTTGACGTGAGTCTCTATAATCCTTTAATTGGGAAGCCATGTTTGAAATATCCTTGATTAAGTCAGTAATTTCATCATTTCCCTTTGGAACAAGAGAAAAATCAAAATCACCTTTCGCAATCTTTCTTGTTGAGTTCCTTACTTCTATTAAGGGGGCTGTGAGCCTCTTTGAAAGGTAGATTGTAATTAATCCGGATAAGAGTAAAGTCAACAACGCCATAATGATCGAAATATACAACAACTTGGTTTGCGCTTGGTTAAAATCGCCAGTATCTTGATCAATAAAAAGATACCCTAAAACGTCTTCATCTTTTGTTAGAGGAACAAATGACCAGATATGAGGTATATGACGAGCCATCGTTTCAATAAATTCAGTTTCTCCTAAGTTTGATTTTTCTTGAATCCATTTTCTATAGGATTGTAATTGTTGTTCAGACACAGGGTAATTTTGCTCAAGCAAGTTAAATTCTTGGTCCATGATTATAAAGAAAGTTTCAGGATCCCTTTTTTCCATAAGTACGACATGATGAAGTGTATGAGCTGTCATATCATCTTCAACTATTTCTCCGTGGGCAGCCAATCTGTATTCAATTTCTTTTTGCAACTGATTTTTATAAAAGCTTTTTGACAATTGATAGAAAGAAGTGCTCATTACGATAATTCCAATTACAGAACAGACCAATACAAACAATGATAATCTTGTTGAAAGCTTCATAGTAGATCCGTTGAAGAAAAGTATTTATAACCGACTCCCCAAACGGTTTCTATTAATGGCTTGTCACACCCTACTTCTCTTATTTTTTCTCGAATGTTCTTAATATGAGTGTCAATGCTTCGATCGAACCTTTCTTCTGGTCCATTCCATTCTAACTGTAGTAGCTCTTCTCTTGTAAATACTTGTTCAGGATTCATAAACAGACGTAGAAAAATTTGATACTCTTTTTTAGTAAAGTCTATTTTTTTATCTTCTAAAGTGAATTGTCGTTTGTTTTGATCTAACATTACACCGTGACGTTTTATAATATTCGTTTGTTCAGGTTGCCGTTTAAATCTCCTAATAACTGAATTCATACGAGCGACTAATTCACTAGGTTCAAAGGGTTTGGTAATATAATCATCAGCTCCTAGATTCAACCCTCTTACTATATCTCCGGTCTCTCCCACCGCAGTTAAAAGAATGACTGGTGTATCTTCATCAATTAACCGAAAGCTTTTTAATACCTCATACCCATCTATTCCTGGCAACATGATATCTAATAGAATTAAGTCATATTCGAAAGACCTTAGTAACTGTATCGCTTCTTCTCCAGTTCCAACTGTCTTTACAACGAATGGCTGATCCTGTAAGCAAATGGACAGAAGTTTCTGCATTTGCATTTCATCTTCAACAATTAGTACATTCTTCATATTCTCCAAAATTTCAACTCCTAAGCCTGAGCTCATTAACTAATACATTCTTTAATTACTCTATAACATAATTATATAGATAGTAAGCAAGTACTCATTTTTTGTTAACACGACTTGTTATTCTTTAAATACTTTTAGTTTTTCTCTTTCTCATTTGAAATACCCTCAAAACATTACATTCACTTGATTTGTATAGATTACTTGAAAAATATGTAGAAACAATGAAGTTATTTTCTGCTCGAAAAATGTTCACAATATGATTAAGATCTTTCATTTTTTTGATTATTGTTTGATGCATCTCCTATTATTCCCCTTCATTTTGGGCACCCTTTTACTGAAGCTTATAACAGGAGGCTTGATTTTTTGACTGACATTTCAATAAACCTCATTGTCTTATTAATCGTTCTGCTCTTTTTATCAGCTTTCTTCTCTTCTGCTGAAACAGCTTATTCGAGTGTGAATAAAATACGGCTAAAAAATTATAGTGATGACGGACGCAAAGGGGCCAATAAAGCTCTTGCAATTTCCAATAATTTCGATGAAGCTTTGTCAACGATTTTGGTTGGTAATAATTTAGTTAATATTGCTGCGGCTACTTTATCTTCTCAGCTAGCTATTCAACTTTTTGGACCTAGTGTTGGGGTATTTGTTAGTACTGTTGTAGTTACTGTTTTCGTGCTAATATTCGGTGAAATTTTGCCTAAATCCTTCGCTAAAGAATACGCAGATACATATACCCTGAAAATTGCTGGCATTTTATCTTTCTTAATTATCTTTTTTAGACCTATAACTTGGGCTTTTATTCAAATTAGAAAAGCCATCGGAAAATTGATTCAACAGAAAGAACATGTTCCTTCCATGACTGAAGAAGAGTTAAAAGTGATGATCAATATTAGTCAAGAAGAGGGCGTAATTGAGCAACACGAGAAAGAGTTGGTTCACCGTTCTCTTGATTTTAATGACATTATTGTTGCTGAAATTCTAAAACCACGAACTGATATTATTGCTATCAACATTAATAGCTCTGTAGAGGAAATTAAACAAACGTTCTTTAGAGAGCGATATTCGAGGATACCTGTATACGAGGGTAATTCAGATACAATTGTCGGAATTCTCTCAGAGCGAGATTTTCTAACTGCTTTGTTAAATGATGTAGAAATAGATATAAATCAATTATTACGAGATCCTTTATATGTTGTTGAGTCAATGAGAGTTTCTAATTTACTACCACAACTTCAAAAACAAAAAAATCATATGGCTATCGTTATTGACGAATATGGAGGTACGGCAGGTTTAATAACATTAGAGGATATCCTAGAAGAAATTGTCGGGGAAATTTGGGATGAACATGACGAAAAAGTAATGCCTTTTAACCAAATTGATTCTACTACTTACCTTATCTCCGCAGATTACCCATTAGATGATTTTGCGAGACTAACAAACGTAGAGTTACCAGATTCAAGCTATCACACGTTAGGAGGATGGATCACTGAACTGTTCCAAAGATTACCTAGACAAGGTGAGAAATATGATTATGAGCATCTAACACTAGAAATTGCAGAGACTGATGAGAAGAGACTAAGACAAATTAAAGTATCAGTATAAAAAACACTTAGCATGACTCTAGATGTTTCAATATTACCTATTGAAACATCCACTTTTTATTTTCTTACCATAATGATGAAAGACAATTTTATTCTTTTGCTTGCAGTAAATAAGAGGGTGCTGTCTGTTTCTTTAAAAGCTATTATACGTTATTAAATCTGACAAACTTTTTCTTGATTGCAGTAGAAAATTCATCTATTCATAAAGACAATTCCGTATTTTTCCTGTAGGATATAGGTGTAGTTAGTTTAACAATCTCCAATAATTACTTTATTAATATACTGGTACATGTGCATTTACTAAATCAATGATAGGAGTGAAAAAAGAATGCATCTAACAACTTACACAGATTATGCACTAAGAACGCTCGTTTATTTAGGTATACGAAAAGATTTACCTCTTTCTAAAATAAAAGACATCTCTGAGGTCTATAATATCTCCAATAATCATATGGGCAAAGTCGTATATGAATTAGGCCAACTTGGTTTAATTACAACCATTAGAGGAAAAAATGGCGGGATTAAATTAGCTCTAAACCCTGAGGAAATTAACATTGGAACTGTTGTTAGAAAAACTGAAAATATGAACATTGTTGAATGTTTCGACTCCAAAAACAACACTTGTATTATAAGTCCAGCCTGCAAATTAAAATTTGCTCTGAATGAGGCGCTCCAAGCCTACCTTGCTGTTCTTGACCAATATACTCTAGCCGATGTCATTAGCAATGGAACAGAATTGCTTGACCTATTTAAAATTCATGAAAAACAAGCTTAGGGAAATAAAAATAACCAGGCGCACCTTGTTTGCGCTGGTTATTTATCTCTTGTTACACTTGAGAAAGCCTACTTTGCTTTACTTTAAAAAAGTCTCCGGCAACTATTGGATTATCATTACGCTCCTCATTTTTATTCATCTTCGGAATATGCTTTGAACAGTGTATATAAGCTTCTTCAATCTCAATTATTACCCACCGCTCAGCTCTTGTTTCTTCTCTATATATCTTTTTAAGAACATTTTCATGTATAGGCATGTTTTTCAATTCTTTATTCTCACATATAAACGCTTTCCCGTTAACATGCAATCCTACTCTATTTTCTACAAAGTCAATAAACATCAAACCAATATGAGGATTTTCAGTTAGATTTCCTAAACTTGCCATAACCCCATTGCCACGATACTCTGGATACATTATTGTTTTTTTGTTCATAACCCTTACAAATCCAGGTGGTCCCGCCTTAAATGATGAGTCACAATTTCCATTTCTATCCGATGTGGCAATGAACATCATCTCTTGTTTTTTAATAAACTCTTGCATGGGTATGTTCACATGGTCCAGCATCTGATTTTGATAAAAGGCAGCCGCTCTTTTGGTTGTTTGATACTTTTCCTGCAGTAACCGTTCTCCGAATTGCTTAGACATGGTATCCAACCCCTTTTCACTACAAAAGATAGGTAAACAAATTAGTTAAAATTATTTTAACTGAAAATTTGTTTTATTAATGGATACATGTAATAAAATCTAACATCACTATTTCACTTGTAACTCTTTATGCATTTTTTCTCCACCGATTTTGTCTGTTTCAATTTTCTCTGATTCATACTTCGTATTACAAACATCATCACAATGACGATCATTAACTCTAGAACTAAACCCATTGTTGCCCATGTATGAATTTGAAACTCAAGTTTTTCTCCTTTATTTTCAAATAGTACGTTAGCAAGGACGCCAATCATTATTGATAAAGGTATGAAAGTGTATTTCGTGTTCATACCTGAAAACAAGTTAAAAGCACGCTGTAACCCAAAAAAAGAACAATGCGAACTTAGAGAAGACAGCAGGAAAATATAGTGAAACAAGAAAAAAGTCTAACCTATCTAAAAATTCAGTTATCCTTATTTGTTGAACTAACGTGTAGGTAGGATATGTCGTGTATCGGAGGATTTCAGCACCTAGTACAGCTATTCCTGAAAAAATAAGGATAAACAACATCCCTATTCCAATTGCTCCACCTAAGAAAATAGCTCTTTTGACATTCTTTAAGGGATTAACCATTCCAATAATTAGAAAAACAATTATGATTTCTCCCACCCAAGCTAAACCAAGATAAGCTGATTGAAAAACAGAAGGTATTGTTTCAAGTCCCAGTACAGGTTCGAAATTTTCTATAGCTAATGAATCAATAAGTGAAATTGGAATAAATAACACTACGCCTAAAAATATCAGAAAACAGATTTCATTATACCGAGCGATAACTTCTATCCCTGCCCATGAAATATAAAGGCTACAAGCGATTACTAAAATAGTTATGACATAAACGGGTGTTAATGGCAACAATGTAGCTTCAATGAAACCTGTAATAATGGTAAGATCTCGTATTAAAACATGAGAAATGAACAAGACAAAAAGAAAAGCTAAACATCTCTTCTGCCAATTTCCTTGCCCTTCTGTTAAATCGAATGTCTTTAACTTTTTAAGTCCATACAACCCTCCAGTTATGATTAAGAGAACAAACAAGAAAAGAAGAGGAAAGACAAGCCATGCATTTTGAAGGGACAAATCAACTAATGATTGTGGCAAAATAACTAAACTAACACTGACCATTGAATTACTGACTAGAAAAGCTAACTGCCTGTTTGATATTTTTATATTCATTTACCTATCACCATAAACGTAATTTCTCCAAATAAACGAGATAATAATTGGATATAACCTTCTACTTGAACTAGTTGTAACAAGATTGACATAGAACCTACTACAAGTGATAAGATCGAGTATTTCACTTTTTCCTGTTTTTTCTGATTGAAATCACGGTTTGCCAAATAATAGGCAATTGATAATACAAATACTATAAATATGATTTGTAGCAAATTTTCACTCCCCTATACCAATGCCTTCTGTTACTAGACCAGTTAAAACTATTTTGCTATTTATATTAATTTCATATTCTATGTTCTCTAGTTGCTCTCTCCATGATTCTTTGAATTCGTCATTCCATAATTTACGTTCTTTTCTATGTAGTAGAGAACCAAAACCAAATGTATCAATTCCTTTAGAAAGTGTTTCATCCATTATGGCTTCTATTTCTTTTACAATTTTATTTTTAAGTTTTTCATTGATTTCATCATAAACTTGAGTTTCTTCAAGGTTTAAATCTGTTTCATTTTCAAGCAAATTACTTATAAGTTTTATTTGAAACGTATAAACTGGTTTTCCGTTTTTAATACTGTGCTTAATATCGCAAGTTTGCTCTACAATTCGAAAACTAATGTGAGCACCTTCATCATATTCAATGGTGTAACTTTGACCATGTTTTCTTCCCAAAATCCATTGAATACCGGATGTTTGGTCTTCATCTGTAAAAAATTGGAGCTTATCTTCTTTAAAAATAGCCATTTTACTTATTTCTACTTGATTTGAAACTAACTCCGGGTCTGGACTGATATTTTCTTTTAAAGTTAGAACTGGAAGAAGTGGATCATCCCCCTCCTTTTGATAGTCAAGTAAAAAATCTCTCAGCGTTAATTCATATCCTGCGACACCTATTTCCCTTATTGCTTCAGCTGATAAATTCTCAAGTTGTGGTTGCGAACTGAGAATATCAATTGCATTTCCTTCTGTTATGAAGAGTTGTGTTCGCAAGCGAGCTTCTCTTGTACGAGTTAACACATCCAAAATTTTCCGAATTCCTTCTTTGGCCAGATCTTCCCCAATAATTGAAACCCGACGATGTCCAAACATTAATTGTCGAGACATTCTTTTTTGGAGATCTTCATTAGCTTGCCTAACATTATGCCCAATTCCCGCATCTAAATAATACGTTGCACCACCTGATGTACCCCCTCCACCTCCATGACTTCCAGCTCCGCCCATTTCTCCTGGAAGGGGTGCCTGTATCGCTACCTTATACTGCTTATCGTCTAATAAATCGAAACTGGTACCAGTCACAATTGCTATATCATTGATTTCTAGCCTATCCCAACAACCTAGTAAGGGAAATATAATAACTAAAAGACATAAGATAACTTTAATTTTACCCCTCATTAAATTCCTCCAACGAACGACTAATTATTTTGTTTAGGAGACGGAGACAGATGTTGAACTTGTCTTTTTCTATTTCTTTTTACAAATTCTCTCGGCCTTTTATTTTGCATCCAGATTGGCATTCTTACAAAAACATCTTTTAGCTCGGAGAAATGCATAGGACCAATTGGTTCAAAGTAAGGTACCCCAAACGATCTTAATTTACATAAATGAGTTAATATAAACACCATCCCTATTACTAAGCCAAACATTCCAAAGACTGAGCCTAATATAATTAAAGGAAATCTTAATAATCTAACTGAAATCGCAAGACTAAATTTCGGAATCGTAAAGGACGCAATTCCTGTAAGTGAAACAATAATGACCATTGGTGCAGAAACAATGCCTGCTTCTACTGCTGCAGACCCAATAACTAAAGCGCCTAGGATACTTACCGCTTGTCCTATTGTTTTAGGCAGCCGCACACCAGCCTCTCGTAATGCTTCAAATGAGATTTCCATAATTAACGCTTCCACTACAGCTGGGAATGGAATCGCCTCTCTACTTGCAGCAATACTTAACAATAGATTTGTTGGGATCATTTCTTGGTGATAGGTTGTCACAGCTACATATAACGCAGGCAGCAAAAGAGCAATACCCAAAAAGACTAAACGGATTGCTCGTAAAAAAATCGCAATGTAAAATCGATCATAATAATCTTCACTTGCTTGAAATTGTTGCCAAAAGGTTGCCGGCAGTATCATCACAAATGGGGTGCCATCAACTAATACAGCTATTCGCCCTTCCAGTAGGTTTGCCGCTACTGAATCTGGTCTTTCCGTTACTTGTACTTGAGGGAAAATACTCCATGGATGATCCTCTATCAATTCTTCAATATAACCCGTTTCAAAAATTCCATCTATTTTTATGCGATCTAACCTAGTTTTTAGTTCTTCCAATACTTTTGGGTCGGCAATACCGTCAATATATATAACATCAACACTCGTCTTCGTCTGTTCTCCCACTTGTCTCGATATGATTTTTAAATCTGTTGATTTAATCTTTCTTCTAATTAGAGATGTATTTACACGTAAATTCTCAATAAAGCCTTCACGAGGACCTCGGATTGCTGACTCTGATTCAGGTTCTGACACTGCTCTGTTCGAACGCTTGCCGGGAAGATGATTGCTTTAGCGTAACCATCTATTATTAATGATGCATTTCCTGCTAAGATTAAATCACTGATTTCCTGCACTTCTTGACTTTCAGATATATCTGCAAGAGTTATAACTTTTCTTTCTAAATGTTCTAACGTTAGATCTAACGTTTTAACGTGTGTTGCTATATCCTGTAGAACATGTGCTTGTAAATCTTCCGTGTTAACTAAGCCATCTACATATATTAAAAAGCTTCTCTGTCTTCTATGTAAAGATTACGAAAGATTACATCAGCACAATCATGAAAGATGGTTTTAAAATGAGAGATATTTTTACCTACCTCAACAGTTAATTGTTTTTTGTCAGCCATCCTACTCTCCCTCACATAGCAATTTTTATTTTAGCTTTACCTGTTAATAAGTTAATATTCTTGTTTCTATTTGCTGTAAATAAAAAAGAGTTGCCCTTTAATTAGGCAACTCTTTCGATTACTTAAACAGTTTTCTTTAAAATTTGTTTATCTATTTTCCTGTATAACTCGTCACTCGTTTCACTTTTTACTACTTTTCCATCGACTACCGAAAAAGGGCATTCTTTACATGTCTTACATTTACCAAGACATCCTTTACGCTTTATCTTTAAATCTGGATAAGATGTAGCTAAAGATTTATAAGCTTTCTTTGATTTAAATTTGTTTTCTTTGCAGAAATAGATCTTATCCATTTTATGTAGCCACCTCTATTGATAAGTATTATCATTCTCACCACAATAATAGCAGATCTTTCTTTATTCGTATAGTCCTCACATAAAGTTATCACAAAATAAAAATAGACCTTTTTAATGGGAAAGGTCTATTTTTATTTTGTTTATCATTTGACGATACGACTCATACAGTTTGTTTCGATTTTTAATTGGTTTCATATCAATGGTTAAAAATTTCTGACTTATTTGGGTTTGGTTTAACATCATTAAAAAGCAGTTGCTTTTATTTAACCCTGACTTCTTCTCCTTTAAATAACGATAATTAATGATCTTAATCCAGTCGTCTGTTCGTCTACCAGTTTGATATTTTGAATGCGGTTTTTTCACAACAATACCTTCCAAGTTATACTCTCTTACAATATCAAAGTACATTTCAGAATTGCCTTCTACCCATTGCGAAGTAACAATTGAGATGTTATCAGTAGGGACAGTTAAATCCAATAATTTTTTCCGTTCAATTAGTGGCAATTGCGTGACCTTTTTTCCTTTATAATAAATAATATCAAAAGCAACAAACTGAATCATGATACTTGTATCAACTTGTTTGGAATGATACCGGTCAAGTAACAAATGATAATCTGGTTTATTTTCAGGGTCTGGAGCTATCAACTCTCCGTCTAGTATCACCCCTTTTGGAAGTGACACAGAAGCAACTTCAGGAAAGTAAACAGTCACATCACGATTATAGCGTGTATATAACTTGACCTCCCCGCCTAAATTACTATAGATCAGACGTATTCCATCTAATTTTAATTCAGTGATAACATTAGCATAATCTTCGGGTGGTGCTATTGCCTCTTGTAATAGCATCGGAGAAATAAACATAAACTCACCTCACCCTATATCATACAATCGAACTTTAACTTATTCATTAGTATGTTTTTGGTATTTAAGGTCACTTTTTAATCATTATTGTATAAACTCCTGCTTTTAAACTTAACCTAATAGAAGTCCTATACAAGGAGAAGATAACAATGAAATTCGTAGACGATTTATATCATTTATACAAAGATAAGTTAACTGGTGATGAAGAAGATGCTTTAATCATCATTAATGGCATCTTAAAAGATTTCTCTGACGAGGATATAAAAAAATTAATAAAAGACTTAACGGATATGGAGAGATTCGAGATGTTTGCTTTATTTTTATACGAGAAATTTCAATTAAAAGTACGTGAAGAAGGAGTGGGTCAGACATTAAATCATGACGATCAACCAGACTTTAAATATTTTCATTAATGATCTCGTAATTGAAACTTTTCCTCTTGTAAACACGTTCTATAATAAAAACTAGAGGTGTCGTATGGAAGAGGAAATAGTAGGAGATTTTATCAAAGCAATAGAAGAAATACTCGACAGAAAATTAAGTGATATAGAAACTAACATCATTTTAAACGTCATTTCCAATAATTAAACAGGCACTTATTCATAGACTTTTACTCACAACTATTAATGGCTGTGAGTTTTTTTTGTTTTTTGTTTACTAACACCACTCCTTATACTCACTGCCCAATTATTTCACGAATAGTTGTCCTGCTACGTATGATGACTCGAGAGGTGGTGAGTTAATGAGGGATAACAGAAATCGGTCACTTATTGTCTTAGGAGTTGTTTCATTATTGTTTGTTGTCACACTAACGATGTTTAGCCGCTCAAATAATGCAGAGCCAGTCTCTGCAACAGCTGATCTCTCTGCTGAAGAGATGACTAATGATTCTTCCAACTACAATAACCATACTGACAATAGCTCTGGAGATAGTAAAACTCAAAATAATATTGATAATATAATTGACGCCGAGGATAATTCTGTAGTGAATTTAATCGAAAATCATTCATCCTCCCATACAGCAGAAATAACCAATACAGTAGAAAATCAAATTGAAGGTCATTCTAGTGATATTGAGAATTCAATCGAAAATCACGTTAACACAGGGGAAGAACATTCCGTTGAAAACAATGTAACGAATCAAGTTGATGTAAATGTCTCGGTTACCGTTTCAAATCAAATTACCAATGATGTATCTGGAACTAGTTCTAGAGAAGATGCAGACACTGGTGAAGAGAATGGGAATGGTCAAGGTAGTAACGATAATGGTGATGGTGAAGATCAAGATAGTAACGGGAACGGCAATGGCAACAACGATGAAGAAACCCCAGAAACTGTTTGGGGAGTAGACTCAGCTAGCTTAACTACAGATGAACTACTCGCATGCGTCAGAGATAATTTTGGTGATCCAGCCGTTTGGGGTCGATATCTATTAACAAATGAAGGAGTATCTTACGGGTTGACAGATGAAGAAATTGAACTGCTTCTCTCTAATGACATCGAAATACTGGTCATCTGGAATCATTTTACGGATGGTACTGGTTATGAGAATGGTCAGAATGAAGCTAACGAGGCTGTCGAAGCTGCTAGAGATTTAGGCATTCCGGAAGAAGTGGCTCTATTTGCTAATGTAGAACCCATTTATCCTATAGATTCTGACTTCATTCAAGGATGGCATGATGTTGTCTCTGAATCGGAATATAGCTCGGGTATATATGGAATTTTCGATCCAAGCGAAGAGTTGTATGTTGCTTTTGAAGCGGCTGCCGAAGCTGATTCTAGCATTCTGGATGAGATGTATGTTTGGACAGCTGCGCCAAACGAGGGAATCACAACAGAAGAAAATGCTCCGGAGTATAATCCCGAATATCCGGATGGTGCGCTGATTGCAGGCTGGCAATACGGAATCGATGCTGAAACTTGTAACATTGACACGAATCTTTTTGATGGAAACGTTCTGAATGTACTTTGGGAATAAATTAGGGCGATCTCAAAAGGGTTAATTTCCCTTTTGGGATCCCCCCTGATTGTTCATTATAAAATATCTATCCAACTATCTTATTGATAATAATTATAAACTAATATTGATTTTTGTTTTATATCTGTTATTATAAATAATGAATAACATAATGCTTTTAAATTGTATTTATGTAATACATTCTTATAAGCAACAAAGGAGAAAACATCATGTCAAACAAACAAAAACTCTGTCCTTCCTGCCAATCTGAAATTAAACACTTAAAACATAGCATTGTTTGTAAATGTGGTATTAAATTTAAGACGATTAAATCCAATTCTTTTGCAAGTTAATTCTTTTATTAATAGGAATAGCTTCCAACAATTATTTGTGACTAGGATTAAGTTGTTTGATTTGTTCTGCTTCAGTCTGCAAAGATTGAAGCCACATTTCTACTAGTTCAATACCACTGATTAAGTCTATTTCTAGGCCATCGGCATATTTAATAGCATTTTCCGTAAAACTTGCTGTTGTAATAATCATTCCCCCCATAGCATTCCATTTTTTAATGTTCGAATGCATCAATGCAACTGTTTCAAAATCAAGGTCATCTTTCTGACACGCCAACATTCCAAGATACATTCCATCATCACGTCGGTTTTCGAAATCTATCCGATAATTACTACTTGCTTTACTTACAAACATGTCGCCTCCATACATTGTTTCTATAATATCAGTTACAAAATCTTCAAACTCCCCCGGATCTCCATTTAGGTAAATTGCACTCTGGTCATCTGTTTGATCAGTTTTAAAACGCATGTATAAGCCCATTGCTAAAGTTTGTCGCAATTCAACATCTTTTTCAACTTTATCAAGTAATAGCTCTGTATATTCTTCTCTTCTAATTTTCATTCGAATTCCTTGAATAAGTGTAAGGATCGTTATAAAGATGGCAACTATTGTAATGATTGTCTGTGAGTCCAAAAAAAACACCTCCCTTTAATCAGTTTATACAAAAGGAGATGTAAGCAAACAACATTTCTGCTATAACTACGAATAAAACTAACCTCAACTTGTCCACATGAACTGTATTTTTTTCGGTTTACAACTCTTTAAAATAAACTAGCTAAGATTTTGTTAAATATTTATTGTTTGTAATTTACACCTGTATTTAGACTTTCCCTCTTAAAAATTACTAGATTTTTCATAAAAATAAGGTATGATAATCATGATATATAGTAATTTATAAAGTCTTTTCTATCATGAGTTTGTTGGAGGGATTAAACGTGTGTGGCTTTATTGGAGAAATTCATAATGACCAAATAGAAGCGATAAAAGAGCCTATCTGGTCGAAGGCGATAGCAGCAATTCATCATCGTGGGCCTGACTCAACTGGTCATTTTATAGATAAGTATGTACAATTTGGTTTTAAAAGACTAAGTATTATTGACCTTGAACATGGAACTCAACCTTTTAATATTCAGAACCGCTATATTATGGTTTTTAATGGAGAAATCTACAACTACATAGAACTCCGAAATCAATTAATTAGTGAAGGTTTTTCTTTTAATACGGATTCAGATACAGAAGTACTGCTTTCTTTATTTATCTCTAAAGGGATAGATTGTGTAAAAGAGCTTAGAGGGATGTTCTCCTTTGCGATTTGGGATAAAGTCGAACAAACTCTTTTCTGCGCCCGCGATGCTTTTGGAATTAAACCATTTTATTATACAGAGACTAGCGAACGATTATTTTTTGCCTCAGAACAGAAGAGCATTTATGCTTACATTAATTTTAGGGAACTTTCAAAAGAAGCATTTCAATATTACCTAACTTATCAATACGTCCCTGAACCTCATTGTTTGTCTAAAGAAATAAAGAAACTATTGCCTGGTCATTATATGATAAAGGAGATTAATAAGCCCCCAGTAATCAAGCGTTACTTTAAAAAGACTTTTGATCCCATTAAAAGTAGTATGCTAGAGCACAAGACAAAAATAAGACATATTCTTGAAGATTCGGTGGAGAAGCATATGAGGAGTGACGTACCCGTTGGTGCCTTCTTATCTAGCGGAATTGATTCTACTTCCATAGTTGCTTTAGCCAAAAAGCATAATTCTAAATTAAAAACGTTTACAGTTGGTTTTGAAAACAAAGGATTCAGTGAAGTAGACGTTGCCAAAGATACAGCTGAAAAGTTACAGGTCGAGAATATTCATAAGATTATTTCAGCAGATGAGTTCATTAAAGAACTACCTTCCATTATATGGCACATGGATGACCCTGTCGCAGACCCTGCTGCTGTACCACTTTATTTTGTTGCAAAAGAAGCCAGTAAGCATGTAAAAGTAGTCCTTTCTGGCGAAGGAGCAGATGAATTATTTGGCGGTTATAACATTTATCGTGAGCCAATATCTTTAAACTGGTTTGGATATATGCCTACACAGTTAAAGTCTATGCTTCAAACAATAGCACTTGGCTTGCCACATGATTTAAAAGGAAAAAGCTACTTACTTAGAGGAACTACACCTTTATCAGATCGTTATATCGGCAATGCCTTTGTTCTAAATGAAACAGAAAAGAAACAACTACTACAGGGATATAACAATGACTTTCCTTTTCAAAATATAACAAAAGACCTTTATCAAGAGGCAACTCATTACGATGATTCATTAAAAATGCAGTTCATTGACCTCCATACCTGGCTCCCTGGAGACATTCTTGTAAAAGCTGATCGAATGACTATGGCTCACTCACTAGAACTTCGCGTACCATTTCTAGATAAAGACGTTTTTAAAGTTGCTAGCGAAATCCCTACTTCGGCCAAAATATCACATGGTACAACTAAGTATATTTTAAGAGAAGCAATGAAAGACATTCTTCCTGAAACAGTTCTACATCGTAGAAAATTAGGATTTCCGGTTCCCATTCGTCACTGGTTAAAAGACGAGTTATATGATTGGGCTCGTACTATTATTATTGAGAGCTCAACCGAGTATTTGTTTAATAAAGGTGAGGTACTAAAGCTTCTTCAACAACATGCACAAAGCAAAGCTGATAACAGTCGTAAAATTTGGGTAATTCTCTGTTTTATGATTTGGCACTCTATTTACCTAGAGAATGCCACCTTTACTTCTGAATTAACAGCGCCTGAATTACAAACTGTATAAAATTCACACTAAGAACGTGTATACATATTTCGCACGCTCTTAGTTTTCTTTATTATTTTCTACTCCTGTGACGAATTGAATAAACTTGTATTCCCGTTTTCTCTTAACTCTTACTTGCTTTTATTCATTAATTCTACCAATAAATCAGGCCTATCTGTTATAATCCACTTGCCCCTTGATTTAGTAAATATCTCATCGCCTCTATATCATTTATTGTCCAGTAATGCACCTCTAACCCTTTACGATTCGCAGCTTTAATTAATCGTTTTGATGTTAAATCAAATATCATTTCCTCTGTAGGTATTTGAATAACATCGACACTTGGTTTGTACAAACCATTTAGAAAGACCTTATTAAGAACGACTAATTGAGTAACCTCACTTTTCCCACCACTAATTGCAACTTTCCCTTCTGCAAGCTCATCAACCATATCAATAATCTCTTGGTCGAAAGAAGCAATTAATACTTTTTCTTCGAGTTCGTATTCAACAATTAAGTTCCACAGTTTTGTTACAATCAATTCATATGATTCTAAAGCGTTCGTATCTTTTATTTCTATCACCATTTTACTATTTGAAAACTCATCGAAAATCTCGTTAACTGTTAAGATTTTCTCTCCTCTACCTCTAAATGAATATTCTCCCTTTTGATCTTGAAAATAAAAACCAGCATCAAGCTCTTTAATTTCTTCTAGTGATAGCTCATCTACTCTCCCTACTCCATCTGTCGTGCGATCAACTGTAGGATCATGTATGGCTACTAAATGCTGATCTTTCGTGATATGTATGTCAAATTCTATTGCATCTACCCCCAATTCTACTGCTTGATTAAAGGCTGCCATTGTACTCGACGGTGCAAGGTGTTCTCCTCCCTGGTGGGCAATAATCATTGGTCTATCTTGATTGAAAAAAGGCTTGGTTGCTCTTTTTTCCCCAGGAAGCAAGTTTCCGATTCCCCAAGCGATCAATAAGACAATGAACACGATTAATATAGTTTGTTTCTTTGTATGCTTTTTCTGTTTCATGGTTGTCCCCCTCCTCTTGTCCGTTTATTTAATTCGCTTCATATCAATCGTTCTCCTTCTATACTTAAATACCACTGATCAATTTGACCAGTGGTTTTGACTTTATGCTTTATTTTCAATAATTCGATTTACTTCTTGTAAAATATCATTTTGTATTTCTTCAACCTTCTTAAAATCCATCGCTTCAATATAATATGCTTCTAATTGGTCCCGAAGTTCTTTTGCTTCTGCTAAATAAGAAATACCTTCTTTCATCTTATCTTTATACGGCTTAGTTGTTCTAGCTATGTCAGCAGCCCATTTTTCATCTGTTTCTGGTGCTATACATCTTTGATACATATCGACGATTTCATCTGTTTCTCTATTTGGAAAATACTCATGAGGAGCTGTACTATCAAAAATTGCGATTCCCTGTTCTCTAAGGATCACCATATCGAGACTATGCGGATCAAAACCGCAATGATACACCTCTACGTCAAATCCCTTCTTTTCCCCGGCAGCTGCAATCTTCTTGAGCATAGTAGACTTGCCTGATCCAGCTCTACCTTTAATAAAAAAACGTTTATCAATATCTTCTGTTAAATTCTGTATGAAATCAACTGCTCCCTTTGGCGTTGCAGCTCCTAAGAAACGGTGTTTAACAGTTGCAGATTTATTAGCTACATCGTCACCATAAAATAGTTTTATTAACTCTTCCGTTAGTTTATTTGCTTCTTCAAAATCCATATTGTTAATGTAGATTTCCTCTATATCATCATGGGCTTTTAATGCTTGTGCGAATGTGTCGTATGCTTTTTGAAAGGTAGAGGAAATATTCTTATTTAATCTTAAAATTTCTTCTTTATGAGTAAGTAACTTTTCTGTGTCCCAAGCAACGCCTAAATTCACATAATCTTCTATAACGCCTGGCGCTTTAGGTTCAATTACATGTGGGGCAGTACCATCTACGATTCCTACTTTATAATTTGGTAGAATTACACCGTCAATTGATTGATTATCTGACGAACAATGCAAATATTCAATGTCAATCCCTTTTCTGGATACCGCTTCTCCTATCGCTTTCATCAGTGAAGACTTTCCAGTTCCAGGTCCACCTTTTAAGATAAATAACCTATCCAATCCTTTTAATGCATCATCATAAAGTGAATAAAATCCTTTTGCTGTATTTCCTCCTGCATAGTAATTGCGAATTTTCCCAGTCATCAAATCACCCTTTCACTCCTTTTACCCCAACATATGTAAATAGTCTTACAAGGGTGAATGCCTATTTTAAAAATAAATTCTACATTGTGATCGTATTAACTATTTCTAGTTCGATGTTTATATTATCGAGATAATCTCACTTATTTATATATAATCAAAAAGCACATCAGAGTCCTCTCCGATGTGCCTCCTTATTAAATTCCACTTTTTATCCTAGTTTCTCTTCAGCCGTTTCATTAGCTAGTAAAGAACGCTTATTAACTGTTAACTCATTCTTATTAATTAGATATTTCATGTGTTCAATTGGCATGGAACCGTGTCCTTTTCCATTTCCGAGAGTGAATTGAACTGTATTCCCAAATTCTCGAATAATAGTTAACGTCTCTGCTGAATTAAAATGCCCTTTTACAACTTGAGCAATTTTAAATTCAGCTCCTTTTTCAAATGTCATTTAACAGAAACTCCCTTTATCTTTTTTAAATTCATTATGTCTAATTTTAATTTTTTTCATACCTTACATTCGTGTTTCAAGGCTTGAACAATTTCTTCAGCGACTCTTTCACCCGATTGAACTGCTCCTTCCATATACATTCTCCACTCAGTTGCAGTTTCCGTCCCAGCCCAATGTAGAGGTCCAACTGGCTTTGATAAAGTAACTCCAAATTGACTAAGAACTCCTGGGGAAAAATGGGCCCCATATCCTCCTCTAGTCCATTCTTCAGCTGACCAATCCTTCTCAATGATGTTCAACGTGTCCTCTGCTTTCTCACCAAAGTAATGAACTAAGTTTTCTATTATAGTTTGTTTTCGTTGTTCAATCGTTTTTTCACTTAATAGACGTGCTGATTCTCCAGTAATTAGAACGGTTAACACACCTTTATTCTTTAGCGGTGGAGAGGTGTCTACTGTTAACTTTATTGGTCCTTCGTTAGAATAGACATTCCCATTTAAACCAACATCTCTCCAAAAAGGTTTGTTGAATATAAATACCATTTTCATAACAGACGGTAACCCAGCTCGTTCATTTAATTGAGCACGAGTTACAGGCAATATAGGTATAAACTTGATATGTGTAAGAAGATTTGGAGGTAACGCTAAAATAACCTTTTTTGCTTTCCAAATCTGCTTACTTGTCGTTATAATTGTTTCCTTAAATTCAGAATTAATAGAGGTAACTGGTTGTTCGTACTCAATCTGTCCGGGTAAAGAACGTGCCATCTTTTCTACCAAAGTCCCTACCCCTTCTTTAATCCATAAATCTTCTGCCGTTAATAGTCGCTCTACAGATCCTGCTGCTCTTATGCACCATAATAAATCAAGAGCCGACACCTCAAATAACTTGCTGCACAGAGCTTCTTCTAGCATAAGTTGATAAAAAGATTTGCCAAAGCTTGTATACATATGATGATTAATTAATTGCTCAACTGTTATCTTGTCAAGTTCTTGAGCTATCTTAAACTCCCACGGTGCCTTAGCTTCAAATGATTTGCTTTTATCATTTAATACTTTTTTCATCTTCCAAATATCTAAACGTTCCACTACAGACATATTGGGCCATGGACTCGTATTCTGTTGAATGATCCCATCAAAGTTATAAATGGTTTTGCCTTGACGATAAGTCGATACTAGATGCAGATCATATTTTCTGAGCAGCTTTTTCATTCTTTTGTGATGTGGGCTGATCCACTGCGCACCGAGGTCCACCTGGATGTCTTCTTTTTGTAGACTGTATACTCTTCCTCCAGCACGATTGCGAGCTTCTAAAACAACAAAAGGAACCTTTTTCTTTTTTAACTCAATAGCTGCTGTTAATCCTGCTAACCCAGCTCCTATAATGACTACGTCTGTTTCTTTCATTGCCACCATTCCTACTTTCACGCTAGTTAACCTTTACTAGCATTTGGCAATTTGAACTTGATTTATGCATCCTTATATACTAAAAAAGAGAGCAGCTGGGCTGCTCTCAAATCCTTTATTTTGTAAAACCTTCTGTTACTTGCGGGACAACTTGCTTCTTTCTAGACACAACACCTTTTAATAGAGCCGTATTGTTTTCTAACGTTACACTGAATCCTTTTTCAACCGCTGCTGTTTCTTTTCCTAATGCTAGTACAACAGAATCGTTATTTAAGATATCCGTTACAACTAATACAAATAAATCTAATCCTTTTTCCTCTATTACTTGATTAATCGCTTCCTCTAATTCTGTTTGACGAGAGAGTACATCGTTTGTATCAACTGCATTTACTTGCGCAATCTCAACTTTATTACTCTCCATGTTAAATTCTTTCGCATCAAGTGTAATCAGCTGGCTAATTGTTTTATCGCTTAGGTCTGCTCCTGCTTTTAGCATCTCTAGTCCGTAAACTGAGCTGTCTACTTCAGCAATAGTAGCTAGTTCTTCTGCTGCATCAATATCTTCTTGCGTGCATGTAGGTGATTTAAACAAAAGCGAATCTGAAATAATAGCTGATAACATTAACCCAGCAATCTCTTTACTAATCGAAACATTTTTCTCTTTGTATAATTTCAATAAGATTGTAGCTGTACATCCAACTGGTTCAGCACGGTAATACAATGGATCTGTTGTTTCAAAGTTTGCAATTCGGTGATGATCAATTACTTCTAGTACGCGTACATCTTGAATATCTGTCGCGCTTTGTTGAGCTTCATTATGATCCACTAAAATAACATCATTTACTTCGTTTGCTACTGTTTCAACTAATCGCGGTGCTTGTTGTTTAAAGTAGTCGAGTGCGTATTGTGTTTCGCCGTTTACCTCTCCTAGACGAACCGCTTCCACATTTTGACCCAATTTACTTTTTAAATCTGCATATGCAATAGCTGAACAAATTGTATCAGTGTCTGGATTTTTATGTCCAAAAATAAGTACCTTCTCCATCTTTAGCCACCCCAATTATGTATATTGTTTTTTTATTCCTCAACTGTTAATTTTACCATCTACTTAATCCGACAACAATCATTAATAGATTTTTTTATTTTATTTAGTCTTTCATGTATCAAATATCGCTTTTAATTCATTTTTCTTCCATTCGTAATATTCTAAATCCTTCTTATGAAATTCTTGTTTGTTAAAGGTTTCACTAATATACTTGCTAAAATGCCCAATTTTCTGTTTAACCATTTTTGAGTTATCTTCAGCTATCATAATTAGTGCGTCGTAAATAGCGAGTAAAATCGAGACGTCTTCCCGACCATAGTGACAGATTTGATAAAACGTCGTATACAGTGTTTCTTCAAATGGTTTTTGTTTAGCTACTAATCTAATCGCATGTTCATCTGAGTACGTGATATAAGCCCCATCTTGTTTGCAAACATCTGATAGCAACCTTCCTAAATGTAAAATGCCGTCTATTGCCGTATCTGGATCATTAATCCCTGGTGAGAGTGCCCTTAGAGTCACTTCAACCACTTTCTGTATACCGAAATCCACATCTTGCAAAATGGTTCGGTCTACACCAACTTCAACAAATTTCCCCACTTTTATTTTTGGTAAAGTCTCTCGATAATAGACAGTAAAAATAGGTCGTCGATGCGTGATAAAAGCTCCAATTTGTTGATTAATTTCAATTACAAGATTGTACTTTCGGGCTAACTCGTATAAATGATGATATTCAATTAATTGTATGTAACCAAACGATTCACTTTTATATTCTTTCTTATAATAATTCTCTACTTTAAGATTCGGTTTTTGGTCTGTTATTGTAATAGCTTCTTTTTGATTTTGGGGCTTTAATCGCTCTTTCAACGTTTTTAGCGTTTGCCTAGTTACTTCACTTATTAATTTATTTACTTGAATGGAAGTGGCCACAAAATGAATAAAGTAAGCAAAAAAAGCTAAGCAAACGATGGAAAATAGGACAGCAACAGTTGCACCTAGTACTTCGTATGGTAATTCTTCGCTCATAAACAACAAAGAAAGAATGCTATACATAAATCCACCCATGTAAATTCCTAACACTCTCATTGTTATCTTATTTGTGATAAAGTCAGACAGTGTTCTTGGTGAAAACTGTGAAGAATAAGTGGTTAGGACGACCATAATGGTCGAAAAAGTAATAGTAACCATCGTTAATAAAGCTGCGGCAATTGTCGCTAATACCGTTTGAGCTAAACTAACACTAATGAGTAGGCTTGCGGGAAAAATGTTTTGTACCCTCTCTCCATGTACGGTGTCGACCCAAATCATAACAACCGCCAATAACGAAGAGACGAGACAATAAACACTCGGGACAATCCAAATATTTTTTCTTACTTTTAACATCCACTCTTTAATCAAAACACGAACATCCTTTTCTTTTTTGTGCTCTTATCTTCTCCAAAAGAGGAAAGGATTATTTTATAGCATTAGAAAGAGACTATCGCTTTTATATGGTAGTAAAATGATAGCCTTTTTCTTTTAAGTGTTTAATAACTGATGGTAAAATCGTCAGTGTTTGTTCAAGCTCATGAAGTAAGATGATGGAGTGGTCCTGAATATGTTCCGTAATATTATTGGTGATTATTTCTGGTTCGCTTTTTAAATTCCAGTCATATGAAGAAATATTCCACATAACCAATTTCATTCCGAGTTGTGAAACGGCTTCTAGTGTATCTTCATTGTATTGACCGAATGGTGGCCGAAAAAACTTGACTTCTTGTCCTGTTATCCGTTCAATGATTTCTTTGCTTTTCTTCAATTCGCTCATCTGCTGTTCAAATGGTAATTTTACAAGGTTCAGGTGACGATGGGAATGCGTCCCAATCTTATGTCCCTCTGTTAAAACACGTTGCCACGGTCTTTTATAATGAAGCAATCGTGATTGCCAAAAAAACATGGCAGGAACGTTCTCATTTGCCAGCACATCCAAAAAACGATCTAAATATTTACTTGGTCCATCATCAAACGTTAAAAGAATTTGCTTTTTTTCGTTGCTGTTCAGTTGATGAATGACTCGTTTTTCTTCTCTGAAGTTGTACACAACCTCTTCTTTTACAATTCAAGGGCTTCTCCTCATAAAATTACTCCTCTCACACTAACGACTTTTCACTAATAGGTTGACTGCTTCTTGAATTAACTCTTCGGTACCTTCTCCCTTTGTAATCTGCTCTCTCACACAATGCTCTAAATTGGTACTCACTACTAAACCGATTGTACGGTCTAATGCATTTCTGGCCGCCGACATTTGTGCTACAAGGTCCTTACAGTCCTTTTCTTCTTCCATCATTCGGAGTAATGCCCTAACTTGTCCTTCTACACGTTTTACTCTGTTTTTCATTTGATCATTGTATTGCATTTTGATTCACTCCTTTTTCTTCATTACTTTATCATATTTTATACATCTAGAGGTACTTATCAACTTCATAGCCTTTGCCACAAAATGTATGTTGAATAACGAACATACTTTCGCATATAATATACACACAAACAAATGTTCTTATTCGGAGTGTGAATTTGATGAAAACAATCTTTCTTGTTGATATGCAATCTTTTTATGCTTCCGTAGAAAAAGCAAGATATCCACATTTACACGATAAACCGCTAGTCGTTTCAGGAGATCCGAAACGACGATCTGGAGTCATTTTAGCAGCATGTCCGCTCGCTAAGAAAAGTGGAATTAAAAACGGAGAACGACTGTGGGAAGCGCAGCAAAAATGTCTAGATTTAGTTATCGTTCCTCCAAGAATGCAAGACTATATTAATATTTCAGTGAAAATTACAGCCATTTTAGAAGAATATACAGACTTAGTCGAGCCCTTTTCCATTGACGAGCAGTTCATGGACGTAACGGGTAGTCAAACATTGTTTGGAGAACCATCTGAAATCGCTCTTAAAATTCAAACACACATTTGGAAGGAGACACGAGTTCGGGCCAGAATCGGAATCGGTGAAAATAAAATTTTAGCGAAGATGGCCTGTGATCACTTTTCGAAAAAAAATGAGTCTGGAATTTTCTGGCTAAAAAAAGAAGAGCTCGCTACTACATTGTGGCCACTCCCTGTTGAAAAAATGTTTGGGGTCGGTGGCCGTATGGCTAATCATCTAAGAAATATGGGTATTCGAACAATTGGTCAACTTGCAGATGTCCCGCTTAAACGTTTAAAAGATCAGTGGGGTATTAATGGGCAAGTCCTTTGGATGACGGCTCATGGTGAGGATTTTTCACCAGTTACAACAGCTTCACATGATGGACAAAAGGCTATTGGACATGGAATGACACTCCCACGTGATTACATAAGTCTTGCTGAGATTCGCGTTGTCTTACTTGAGCTATGTGAAGAAGTTTGTATGCGAGCACGAAAATCAAATATGATGGGGCAAACCGTAACGATTAGCGTTAGCGGGGCTAGTTATGAAGTTCGAACTGGCTTCCATCGACAAACCACCTTATACGAGCCTACCAATTACGTAATGGATGTGTTTCAAACAGTTGAAAAGCTTTTTTTGCAATTTTGGGATCGTCAACCAATTAGGCGCCTCGGTGTTAGTTTAACTAAACTTTGCCCTGACAGCGAATTACAACTTAGCTTATTTGATACAGAAAGAGACAAAAAATTAGAGCTTGGCTATGTAATGGACGGAATTAGAGAAAGGTATGGTTCGACCTCGCTTATCCGAGCATCTTCTTTAACGAAGGCAGGCCAAGCATTTGAACGGGCGAAAAAGATAGGAGGACATTATAAATGAATGAGCAACTGCAACGTGGAAATTTATTATGGGAAAGTAGTCGGATGTTTTTACCTGAACATAAACAAGCATTACTTCAACGCAAAGAGGAACTTAAAAAAGTTGAAAAACCAAGCCTTGATGAACAAGAATTAGAGGAAATTAGCCAAATCGTTCTCGACTCTTTGAAACATGAGTTAGATGTGAAGGTAACTTATTGGAAGGATGGCTTCTTTCGCGAATTAACTGGTATTATTGATAAAGTTGATTTACAACTAAAAAGAATTAAAGTGAAGATCGGTGAAGAGATTGACTTCATCGCCATTGATTGCGTGAAATCAGTTGTACGAATGGAATGAATTTCCCTTTATTTCTTTGAATAGAGCTCAAAAAAACCCACATACTAGAACCATAACAACGAAAGAGGTGATACATCATGGCAAGCAACAACAATAGTTCAAATCAATTACTAGTTCCTGGAGTACAACAAGCTTTAGATCAAATGAAGTATGAGATTGCACAAGAATTTGGTGTTCAACTTGGCGCTGATACTACCTCTCGTGCTAACGGTTCTGTTGGTGGCGAAATTACAAAACGCCTTGTTCAAATGGCTGAACAACAATTAGGCGGTTCACAATTCTAATTTAGAAAAAATACCTTAGCCCACACAAATTCGTTTAAATAGCAGTTTGAATCCTTTTGATTCAAACTGCTTTTTGATTTTCCTCAAGAATGGCATGTAGATGTCAGCAAGATCGTACACATTCATTGATTCTTTTGTAACCTTTTGGTTAACTAATAGAGACGACAATCATTAGGAAGGGGTTTTTCCATTGCAGCAAAACGAAGCTGAATATTGGATTACACATTTAGGACTTGAAGCACATCCTGAAGGAGGCTATTTTAAACGCTCATTTGCCTCTAAAGAAGAAATTTCCGAAAAAGAAAGAAAGCTTTATACAAGTATATACTTTTTACTGCGCGCTGGTGACGTCTCGCATTTTCACCGTTTAAAATCAGATGAACTTTGGTATTTTCATGCAGGAAGTTCCATGTCAGTACATATTATCCATGAAAATGGTGAATATGAAGAAGCAAAATTAGGGCTTAACCTAGACAAAGGAGAAGTACCACAAGTATTAGTACCGAAAAACTCCATTTTTGGCTCTTCACTTTCAGAAGATAAATCATTCTCGTTAGTAGGATGCATGGTAGCACCAGGATTTGAATATGAAGACTTTGAGTTGTTTACGCAACAAGATTTATTGAAGGATTATCCGACCCACCATGAAATTATTTCTAAGTTAGCTTACGAAGAGATACCAGATTTTGAAAAATAAACTGAATTACAACAGACCACTATCATACCTTAAGAACTGAAAAAACAGATTTCCATTTTACTCTCATCCTCGTCTGATACGAGGGGATTCAAGAAAGTAGCAATGGTTTCACAAGTTGCTTAGAGACCACTAAATCGGTGAGGAACATACCTTTTTAGTGGCCTCTTTCTTAAATTTTCTTAAAACTGACCCACGGCCTGTTCTCTTGCCATCTAATTGAAACTGGTAATTGAAACGTTGTCGATAAATTCGACTCTGTCAAAGTCTCGTGTTTATCACCCTGGGCCACTATTTTTCCTTCTTTAATTAAAAGAGCATGAGAAATTGCGGGTACCACTTCTTCTAAATGATGTGTGACATACAATAAAGTAGGCCCACCTGTTACACTAGCTAAACGACCTATCGTTTCTAATAATTGCTCCCTTGAGAAAAGATCTAAACCATTACAAGGTTCATCTAAGATTAAAAGTTCAGGTTGACTCATTAAAGCACGTGCTATGATAACACGTCTTTTTTCACCTTGAGACAGTTTCATAAAAGATTGCTGAGCCAAATGTGCTATTCGTAATTCTAACAATAATTCCTCGGCCTTATTTCGGTCAGCTTGAGACACGTCTTCATACAACCCAATTGAAGCATACTTCCCACTAATTACAACCGATAACGCGGTATCATTGCCTCTGCTAGCATATCTTTCATCGACACCAACACTTACCCAACCAATTGATTTTCGTAATTCTGGAATATTCGTCTGTCCAAATTTTCTACCTAAAACAGCAACTTCCCCTTTAGAAGCCCATTGATAACCTGTTATTAGATTTAGTATAGATGTTTTTCCTGAGCCATTTAAACCAAGAATAGCCCAATGTTGTCCCTTACTAACTTCCCAAGAAATCTGTTCTAAAATGGTTTTCCCATCTCTTCTCCACTGTATATCTTTTAAGGTAACGACTAATTCTTTATTCATGTTTAACCTCCTAACACGCCACTTTTATAATTCGACTAATAATGCTATTTGTTCCTGCAAAAGCTTCTAATTAATTAGTCTTGGTGTCTCTATTTTTACCATCCTAAACGGCTCCATCACAATATCATCCAAGTACTTTACTTGCTGTAAGAGAAAGTAAATAGCCATTACTTTTTGCAAAAACAGCCAACACAAATAAATGTATTTAGCCCATAATTTACAAATGATCGCCTATCCTTTATTCTAAGGTAATAGAGAATCTAAAGAAGGTGGAATTTAGATGTTTCAAAAAATATGTGTGTTTTGCGGTTCAAGTTTCGGACAGGATAAAGCTTACTTAACAGCTGTCAAACAATTTGCTGAAGCTTTAATTGTTAACGAAATCAATTTAGTGTATGGCGGAGGAAATGCGGGATTAATGGGAGAATTGGCTCGCTCCGTTTTAGAAAAAAAGGGGGAAGTAGTAGGTGTCATTCCCAAAAAAATACATGAGAATGTCGAGCACGTTGAACTTACCGAATTATTTATTGTAGACGACATGCATCAAAGAAAAGCGAAGATGTATGAGTTGGCTGATGGATTTGTAGCTCTTCCTGGCGGGATTGGCACCATTGAAGAATTAGCAGAAGCACTAACGTGGCAACAAATTGGTTATCATCAAAAACCTATCGGAATATTAAATGTTAACCACTTTTATGATAAACTTCTTTCTCTATTAGATCATATGAAAACAGAGGGATTCATTAAACAAGACTTCCTAGACAACCTTATTGTTTCAGATGATCCAGAAGATTTACTTCATAAAATGAAAAAGTTCAAACCGAACTATATAAATAAATGGGAAAAAGAGGATGTCTCAAAAAATTCTTGATTTTTTGAGACATCCTCTCTCCTTTATTCTTCTTCCATAGGTTCATCCACCACTGTAGGACCATTTCTATAACCTTGCATCTCAAAAAAACTATCCAATGCCTTTTTAGAAATTTTTTGAGCAATCCCTTGGGCGCCTCCATGACGTTCCAACCTTACGTTCGGCACAACAACAGCGAAAGCTATTTCAGGGTTATTGTAAGGTGCATAGCCCACTAACGTCTGAGTATTTCCATCAATAATTCTTCTATTATCTCCTTCACCAACCGCTACTTTTACCTGAGCGGTACCTGTCTTTCCTGCAGGCTGATAAGAAGCACCTGAAAAACGAGACTGTGCAGTACCCCTTGTCATAACACCTCGAAGTCCTTCTTGTACCCTGCGTATATGAGCATCACTCATATCAACTCGATTTAATATAGTTGGTTCAAACTTTTGAATAACAGCCCCAGGATCACTTTGATTAATAGAAGGATCACGGATTTCTCTAACAAGACGCGGTTCCATCCTATAGCCGTCATTGGCAATCGTAGCAATGTACTGTGCTAACTGCAAAGTTGTATAATTATCATATTGCCCAATTAATAAATCTAGCAAATTCCCTCCAACTGTGGCTTGACCTTGAAGACCAGATGAATAATTCGGTAAATCAATGCCCGTTTCAGAGCCTAATCCAAATTGATGAAAACTGTTACGAACATCACTGTATGCTTTTTGAATGGAATCATTGGACCAACCACATCTTGCATTAGGCGCCGTATAACGACAATTAGCCATTCGCATCCCAATTTCAAACATATAGACATTAGAAGATTGCTCTAGGGCTCTGCGATCATCTATCCAACCGAAACCACTAGTATTCCAAGATCTTTTTACAGGAGTACCGGGTAAATAGACCGGTCGATCATTAAATTGAGTTCCGGGAGCTGCGACTCCAGCATGAAAGCCTGTTAGTACGGTTGCCGCTTTAACTGAGGAACCCATTTCAAAAACCTTATTTACATTGCCATCATGATCCGCAAACGTAGTCCTATCTGGTTTGCCATCGTCATAAAATCCAGCCATCGCCAAAATGTCACCTGTTGCTGGATCCATTAATACAGCATAAGCAGAACGATCTGATATAAAAGAATTTCTTCCAGCAGCACGCATTTCTTCAGCGATAATCTCTTCAAGTCTTTGTTGAAGTTCCATATCGACTGTTAACACTAGATCGTTTCCTCTTTGACCAGGCCTCTCATTAATCGAATCATCAATGGTTTGTGTCCCTTGTCGTGTTGTAACTCGCTCAATAATTGCCTTTTTTCCCTTTAATACATTTTCATACTGTAATTCTAAATAGCTAGTTCCCACACTATCAGAACGATCATAGCCTCTAGTTAAGTAGTAATCAATTTTTTCACTTGGAATAGAGTTAACAGAACCAAATATTGATCTGAAAGAATCACCATAAGGATAAATCCTACTGGAATCTCGTGATATATCAATTCCAGGTAACCGATCCAGATTTTCACTTATTACATGCTTTTCTTCCATTGTAATACGTTGTTTTATTTTTTGTGCAGAGTTAGCGTATCCTCTAACCATTTCACGATAAATAGCCAACACCTGTAAATCAGTAGGTGTCAATGATTCTACATCTTCATCTGTAATTCGTTCAATTTCAAGACGATATTCTTCAGAAACATTTTTAAGTGAGCCTCTCTCTTCTTTACTCACTAATTTATAGCGTTCTTCTTCTGTCATATTAAGCAAAAGATAATCTTTACGATCTCTTACCGTAACACGACTACTCTCTTCTTCCATATCTACCAATGGTTCAAGTTCCCTCGCAATAGCTAACATTGTTTCAGCTCTCGTAGATTGAGAAGGGTTCGTATATGTAATAGAATACTCAACTTGATTGTCTACAATAACATGCCCGTAACGATCGTACATGATGCCTCTTGGTGCTTCTTGACGATCTGTCGCCTCAATAACCCTTCCGAGTTGACTGATAAATTCTTCACCTTGAACGATTTGTACAAAACCTAATCTAAGAATAAGTCCAGAGAATAATAGAAACACAAAAAAGAATAGAACATTAAGCCGAAAAGACAAATGATTCTTTTTCTTTTTATGTTTTTTCTTCATAAATAGCCACTCCTTGCAAATTTTACGTTTCAAATTAGACTGTTTCTTCCAATATTTAGTTTAACATAATTACACATAATATATATAAATTTTCCAAATTTGTTTATTCCACATAAATACTTTCACATTCTCTAAATCAACCTAAACAAAAAAAAGACTTATTAAATTTAATAAGTCTCCGTTTTCCCTAACAAATCTATTAGGTAGTTAAAATTACTTTAACAACCGCTCACGTAAGTCTTTTGATGGCAAATTACACAATTCTGTTTTCCCAAACCACCGGTACCTGTTTTTAGCGAAAATATCGTAAGCCCTGTCTCTTATAGGTCTCGGTATAATGATAAGTAAATAAAAAAGTTTCCAAACTCCTCTTAATCTCCTTGAAATTCGTAAAGCAGCAGTTGATTTAATGTAAACGTGACTGTCTTCAATTAAAACGAGACTGTCTACAGTTGGAGCAACATCGTATTTTCTAATAAGATTTTTGCCTGTTTCACTTTTAAGAGCAGCAAAAGCAAATACTGCACTAGGATCACGTTTATAAATAAATTGGACACTCCCGTGGCAAAAATGACAAACTCCATCAAATAATATAATGTATTTCATGACTAGCCTCCCAGAAACACAGCATCCTTTAATTAAGAGCTCCTGTGTCCTCCAACATTTCGATGCGGACTCAGGATGCCTTATTCAACAAAAAACAGCTATTTCCCCTGCCTTGGCGGACACAAGATTCCTTATCAGCTAAATTCACTCGCTTTTTCAGCTCTTTTTTCAGCAAATAAGGTACCTGGGGACCGTTCTCACTCTCAAAACACCCTGTTTCTCATCAATAAGAGCTCCTGTGTCCTCCAACATCTTAAAGCAGATTCACTATATCTTATTCCATACAAAAAGTACTTGAATTAAGTTCATGTTACTATAATACCGACTAAATTAAAATTATCCAATTCATCAAATGACACAAAAATTATAAATTTTTAAAAAACAGTTAACAAAAGTTAATTTTATGTCGATATAAAGATATATTTTAAATAATTGGAGGAACTAACTTGATAACTGAAACTGAGGTACATAAACGGAACAATTTAATTACAAAGTTACTATGGTTTTCATTCTTCTTAGGCTTAGCGAGTAGTTTTCTAAGTGGATTAACAGCTTCAGCACTGATTGCTTATATAGTGTCAGGATTAACAGTGGCAATTCTTATAACATTCATTTGCTGGAAACGTTTTCTCGTTTTGTATGTGCAATACTTTGCAATAATAGGTTTAGCTATCATTACAGTTGTTATGGCATCGACTTCACCGAAATTAACAAATTACTTAATGATTTATGTAACTCTAGCTTTGATTTCTTTATATCATAATTACAAATCCATTGCCGCTGCAGGCGTAATTGGTTTAGGGCTTTCAAATTACCTCTTTCTTACTTACCGCGAAGAAATGTTCTTTGGTGTAGGAAATGACTATCTTATCTCATTAAACATCTTCTTCATAGTTATTACTTTAGTGTTAATTGCTCAATCTCGAATTGGACAATCGATGCAAGCGAAGATGAATGAACAGCATTTACACCTTGCGAAAGAAAAAGAAAAAGCAGATCACTTAATTGAAGAGATTGGATATACAGTTGACATGCTTTCAACCTTTAGTCATAAAACGAAGAATAATGTAACAGCGACTGGTAGTATTTCTGATGAGATTACGATTGCCTTTTCTGAAGTTGCCAAGGGAGTTGAATCTCAAGCTGCTAGTGTACAAGAAATGAATGAATCATTACATTCAACAAACAACACAGTAACTTCAGTCTCAAATTCTGCAACTCAAATGAAGGATATATCAGACCTAACACTAACTGTTACACAACAAGGTAATCAACAAATCTTCTCTCTGACAACTAAAATGGAAGAAGTTAACTCGATTATTTCTCAAACAGTTAAACTAATAGAAGATTTAAGCTCACAAAATAATCAAATTAGTTTTATACTCGACCAAATTACGAATGTATCTGACCAAACAAACCTGTTAGCATTGAATGCTGCAATTGAGGCAGCAAGAGCTGGGGAACATGGGCGTGGTTTTTCGGTTGTAGCAGATGAAGTTCGTAAACTAGCTGAGGACAGCAAGAATTCAACCATTGAAATCTCAACTATATTAAGCTCTATCCAAGAAAAAACAGCTTCTTTAAATTCTCAAATTAATAATAGCCAATCAGTTGTGTTACAAAGTATTGAAGCAACAAAAGAAACAAAAGAAGGCTTCACTAAAATTCTCGAGAACACAGAAAATGTAGTGAAACAGTCAACAAATGTCGAAACGATGCTCCTTAACTTAAAGACGGATTCTAATCATATATTTGAAGAAATTTCTTCTGTTTCAAGTATCACTGAGCAATCAAGTGCTTCTGTCGAAGAAATTTTAGCAAGTGTTGAAGAACAACATAAAAGAATCGGAGAAATTGTTAGTAGTTTTTCAGAATTAGAAACCTTAACAGAAAAGTTAACAAAACTTATAAACAAAAATAACTGAGAAAGGTCTAAACCTTTCTCAGTTATTTTTACATTGAATGAAAATTTAATTAGTCGGTAGTCGATCTATAAATTCCATTACCCTTGCTTTCACCAATTCTCTTTCAGCTTCATTAAATTCCTCTTCGAAAAAAATCGTTGATGGCTGATCTAATATTTCTTCACGTTGATGATCCGTTAATGTATCATTCAATTTATTTAAGGTCGATTTCGAATGAAGAATAACAGTTTTCACATAATTACCGTTTGGATCAAAATGATCTTCAATCGCTTTAATATCAGCCTTTAACATATTTCTCGTTTCTGAAGTAGTCGTAATTGAATTGACTATTTTATAACCTGATTGATCATAGGCTTTTGATTGATCACTTAATTCTAACAAATCAATTTGAAAGACTTCTACTGCTTCGTACGTTTGTGTATTACAACCAGATAAATACAGTAAGCAAGTAAAAGAAACTAAACACATAAAAGATTTCATCATTAGCTCACTTCACACTCTAATCAACTTTGTCATAAATTTTTTATACTCACTTAGTACCATTAACTATTGTAATCTAGTAGATCTTCGGATTTTTTCCCATTAATTTAACAATTTCATTATATCATCATCATAATAACCACAACCATCACAACGATAATTAAGTTCATATGATTATCAATTTATCAAATACAGTACGTGAAATTATTTGATCTGAATGTTACGTTTCCAAGACTCCGCAAGTTCTTCCAAATTCGTTAACTCAACTTTAGCTTTCATGTTCGCTTTATCATGATAGGTTATCTGATTAATATATGCAATACTAATATTAGATGAGCGCTTTTTTAGGATACAACGGTCTCTAACCGAGATATCGCCTTCTTTCAAAATTCTCAAATAATAACCAGAGTATCCTGTTTCTTGAATATAAAGAGGGAGTTTTACAACATCATGACGTTTTGCTACTTTGTAACAAGGCATTCTTGGCTGACTTACTTGAACAAGCGCTTCTCCTATCTCCCAAATATCACCAATGTTTGTATCTGTCTCAAGCATACCAGCTAGAGTAATATTTTCACCAAAAGAGCCCATCGGAAAATCTTTATTAAGTTTATTTTGCCAATATTGATAATGCTCAAAAGGATAAACACAAAGAGCTTTATCAAAGCCTCCATGGTTTACAAGATCAGCCTGCTCATCACCTTGTAATCCATTTTTCGTAAGAGACAAGATATCTTCTAATACCGGGCTTTTGTATATAGCCGAATTGATTTCTCTTTCTCCAGTATCTGCAATGTTAATAGATTTTCCTATGTTTAATGATATGATCGTGCCCGTTTTTATTTCCATGTTATATACCCCCCCCTGCTGCTACGATTATTCATTCATTTCGACAAAAAAACGTCTTTTCCTTTAAATTCCAACTTTTTAAATTAATTAAGTATAAATAAAAAAATAAAGGTAAATATTGTAATAAATTTGAAAAGGAGGTTACAAAATGGATGTAGAAATGTCTGCCGAACAAGTGATGATGACCATTCAACAACTAAATGCTGCAGGTGAAAATTTAAGTAAAAAAAAGATCAAAAAAACACACCCTCAGCTTATGCGAAGTGCACTTCACTTTTTTCCGGACTGGGATAATGCGATTGAACGAAGTAAATTATAGTTATAGTAGAATACTGTCCCTCTTTTACATCAAGTAACCACTTACCAATAGAGCAAGCCTTCCACTGGCTTGCTCTTTTAATTCTATATAAAAAACATTATGAAATAGACTAGTTCAGAAACAAAATTTCCTTTATAGTAAGAGTATCTTTAAAACTAGAGAGGATTATTTAAATGGATTATAAAATGATTGTCTTAGACTTAGATGATACGTTGCTACGCGACGATCATAGCATTTCTGAACGAACAAAGAAAGCATTAATGTCTGCTCAACAGCAAGGAGTTAAAGTAGTGCTAGCATCGGGACGACCTACATATGGTATGCATAGCATTGCTGAAGAACTTTCGCTCAAAGAATATGGTAGTTTTATTCTATCCTTTAACGGAGCCAAAATTATAGACGCGAAAACAAAAGAGGAACATTTTAGTAGCACTCTTCCCCCTAACATTGTTCATAAACTTTATGATATAAGTCAATCTGAAGGTGTTGGTATACATACCTATGTAGAAGACTGGATTATAAGTGAGAATGAACATCCTTACACATTAAGAGAAGGAGAAATTACTGGACTTCCTGTCAAAAAAGTAGAAAGCTTCGTTCAATCGGTAACAGATCCTGTTGTAAAAGTCTTAATGGTCGAAGAACCAGAAAAGCTAATTCAAGTAGAAGAGAAACTAAAAAAAGAGTTTGATGGCAAATTAAGCATTATGCGTTCAAAACCTTATTTCTTAGAGTTTCTTGAAGCCGGAGTCACAAAAGGCACAAGTTTAGATGTCCTGATTAAAACAATGGGTATCAAACGCGAAGAAGTGATTGCGGTAGGAGATAGTTATAATGATTTAGCAATGATTGAATTTGCAGGTCTTGGAGTAGCATGGGGAACGCACCAGATGATATTAAAGAGATTGCTAATTATGTGACTGATTCAAATATGAATGACGGAGTAGCGAAAGTAGTAGAGAAATTTATTCTAGCCCCAGTTCAAAATTAATAAAAGCGCCTACTCAAACGGTATATGACTTTTTGAGTAGGCCCCCATTTTGAATCAAAGGTAAATCCAAACTAAGGCAATAATAATACTTAAAAGTGGAATGAGAGCAATATAGATTACAGATAATTTTGTTATATTTTTATTTTTATCATAATCTGGATCAACTGATTGTGTCAGTATTAGCGTAATGACGAGAGCGATTATACATACAACAACAGCTAATGAAATCATTAAAGTCATAACTTGACTCCTTTTTTAAACAGATAACTCGATCGCAATTGGACAGTGATCGCTTCCTAAAACATCACAGTGGATTTCGGCTTTCTCCAAGCGTTCCTTTAACCTCTCAGAGACAATGAAATAATCTATTCTCCATCCAATGTTTCTTTCTCTAACTTTATTCATATAAGACCACCAAGTGTAGGAAAATTCTTTTGTCGGATATAGATACCGAAACGAATCAATGAAACCTGACTCTAGCAACTGAGTCATTTTCCCCCGCTCTTCCATTGTAAACCCCGAATTATTTTTGTTTGTTTTCGGATTTCTAAGGTCTATTTCTTGATGAGCAACATTCAAATCTCCACACAAAACAATAGGTTTAAATTGATCTAGCTTTAACAAATAATTTCGAAATGCGTCTTCCCATTCTAACCTATAATCTAGTCTTGCTAAATCTCTTTTAGCATTAGGTGTATATACATTTATAAGATAAAAAGAAGAAAATTCTAATGTAATAACTCGACCTTCTTTTTCTACAAAATTATCACCTAAACCAAATTGAACATTCTCTGGCTTTATCTTTGAAAAAACGGCCGTACCAGAGTACCCTTTTTTCTCTGCATCATTCCAATATTGATGATAGCCAGGAAGCTCAAGCTTAATTTGACTTTGTTGGCATTTCGTTTCTTGTAGACAAAATATATCTGCATCCATCTCTTCAAAAAAAGATAAAAATCCCTTTGTCACACAAGCACGAATCCCATTAACATTCCAAGAAATTAATTTCATAATGACACAATCTTCCCCTTAAATCACAAATGATAAGTTTATTATAAAGGAACAAAAACTGAAAATAAATAAAACCGAACTTAAAGTTCGGCTAGTCGTCTGTTGGTAACTTCATCATTCTATCATTATTATCATCGTCTTTCACGTCAAATAAATTCCCTAAATAGAAATCAGAGATAATTGGTACCATCTTCTCTTGGATAAAATCTGAGCTCGCTTTTAAAGATTGATTGGCTGTTTCTGTAAGTTCCTCCGGAGTGAAATCTAATATGACGATTAAAACTGTGCTAATAATAACGAAAAAGATAGCAGCCTTAAATAAAGTTTTCACAAGATTCACAACTAAAAACAGCGCTATAATCGCACAAATAAGAATAAACAAGTTTGATTGTGACTGACCCAATTCGACTAAATGTTCCACAGCTCCTCCTTGTATAAAAGTACTTATATGACCATTATAAACGAGTCGTCACTCTTTAAACATTATTAATCAAAATTCCGTATCTTCTGATTTTATCTTAAGGCTTATTACTAAGTTAAATAAACATGAAAAGTTATTCTAAAGGTCTTGATAAGACTCCTTAGAATAACCCGTAAACAACTAAATAATTTTCGATAAAAATAATTTTGTTCGCTCATGTTTAGGATGATCAAATAATTCCTCTGGTGTTCCCATTTCAATAATCTCACCCTGATCAAATAAAATAATGCGGTCCGCAACTTCTCTCGCAAAATTCATCTCATGTGTCACAACAAGCATTGTCATTCCCGTATGACATAATTCCTTCATAACATCTAACACTTCTTTCACCATTTCAGGATCTAACGCCGAAGTGGGTTCATCAAACAGCATGATTTTCGGTTGCATTGCCAACGCTCTAGCTATGGCAACACGTTGTTGTTGCCCTCCTGATAACTGTCCTGGAAATTTCAGAGCTTGCTCTGGAATACCTACTCGTTCTAACAATTCCATTGCTATCTTTTCAGCTTTTTCCTTTGGCCATTTACGAACCCAGATCGGAGCTAAAGTAATATTCTTTAAAATGGTCAAATGCGGGAATAAGTTAAAAGATTGAAATACCATACCTGTTTCTTTTCGAATAGCTTCTACCTTTTTTATATCTTTCGATAGAGTGATTCCATCAACTGTAATTTCACCACTTTGAAACTCTTCAAGAGCATTAATCGTGCGAATAAAGGTCGATTTCCCTGAACCAGAAGGACCTAATATCACAACAATTTCACCTTTTTTTATGTCAACACTTACATCCTTTAATACGTGTAAATCTGAACTATACCACTTATTTAAATCTCGACAAGATATTAAAACCTCTTTATTATCTAAAGGAATCTCCGGTTTAAAATTCGGTATCATGTTTAACGCTCCTTATCTACTCGTTTTGATAGCTAATTCAAGCTTTCTACTCATGTAAGACATAAAATAACATAGAATCCAGAAAACAAATGCCACAAATAAAAACACCTCCATTTGTCTCCCAAGAAATTCAGGATTAGCAATGATGGACCTGCCAATTCCTAATATGTCAACTAAGCCTACAATAGCCACAAGAGTTGTATCTTTTAGCATAGAGATTGAATGTCCCACCATTGAGGGAATGGTCACTCGTAACGCCTGTGGCAATATAACAAAAGAAGTGGTTTTCACTGTATTTAAGCCTAGTGCACGAGCTGCTTCATATTGACTATTTGGAATAGATTGAAGGCCCCCTCTCACATTTTCAGCAACATAGGCCGCACTGAATAAAGTAAATCCAACCATGACCCTTATTAAATTATCAATGGTAATTCCAGCAGGTAAAAAAAGAGGTAGCATGACTTGAGCCATGAATAAGACGGTAATTAACGGTACACCTCGGATAAGTTCAATATAAACGACACTTATCCATTTAATAATAGGAAGCTTACTCGTACGCCCAAGTGCTAATAAAACACCTAACGGAAATGAGAGCACAATCGCTACCAAAGCAACTAAGATGGTGAGTAAAAAACCGCCCCATACATTCGTTTTCACAATTGGAAGTAATCCAAATCCATGTAATAAAAAGACACTTAGTGGAAAAGCTAAAATCCAACCTATCCAAGAAAAACGTTTTAATGGTTGAAATTTATTAGCTAATAAATAAGCGATTAACATGATGGCAATGTTTGTAATCAACCATAATCTTGAATTCACTGATATAAAAGGAATCATAACCGAACATCCATAGATGATTAAAATACCTATTAGCATCGTTCTTGCTAATCCTTTATAAATACCAGCTGATAATCCGGCTAAGAAACTTACGATTCCAAGACAAGTCCAAACTCGCCAAAGCTCTTCTTTAGGATATTGTCCGACGGCAAATAATTTTAGATTTCGCTCAATAACAGACCAATCTGCCTCCAAAAAAACCCAGGTTAAAGTCGATTTTAAAATAAGAAATAACACACTCCCGATTAAAACAGTTAAAATGCTATTAAACCAACTACTAAATAGATTTTGTTTTAACCAGTTAGCAGGGTTTACTGGGGTGACAGGTAATTGTTTCAATTCTTTAGTAGACTCCGTACCAGTACTCAAACTATCACCTCTCTACTAATTTAGTAGCATTATTGTATATATTCATAATGATGGCAGTTATTAAACTTATAGTTAAATAAGCAATTAACATAATGATGATTACTTCAATCGCTCGCCCTGATTGATTTAAAACGGTGTTTCCAACACTGAAAAGATCGGGGTAACCAACAGCTACGGCTAAGCTTGAATTTTTAGCAAGATTTAAATATTGACTCGTTACAGGTGGTATGATTGTTCTTATAGCCTGGGGGAAAATAACAAAGCTCAGTGTGGAAAACTTACTTAATCCTAATGCATTGGCGGCTTCTAACTGCCCTTTTGAAACAGCTAAAATCCCTCCACGAACAATTTCAGTTATATAAGAAGCTGTATAAAAAACAAGTCCAAATAATATAGCTGAAAATTCAGGTGTAAACCTCAATCCACCTAAAACTTGCATTCCATCAACTACTGGTAAGCTAGCAGTAACAGGCGGACGTCCCGTAATAGCAAAAGCTACAATCGCAAACAACAAAAATAACCCAATTCCCCATAAAACCGGAAATTTCTTCTCACCTGTTTCAATGCGCCTTTTTACCATCCATCTCCAAACACCAATAGTTGCAAAAAGGGCAAAAACCATAATAATAAACCAAATGATAGAACTTGTATGAAGGTCAAACCAAGGAAATACTAGTCCTCTGTTACTTATTATTGCCCCAGCAAAATGAGTAGCTTCTTGTATTCTTGGTAATGGTAGAAAAATAGCAAAATACCAAATGAAAATTTGTACCAACACCGGTGTATTTCTGAAAATTTCTACGTATAATCCTGAAACAGTTCTGGCTAACCAGTTGCTAGATAAACGCGCAATTCCCATAACGACGCCAAGTATTGTTGTTAATATAATCCCTATTATTGTCACTTTTAACGTGTTAGAAAAACCAACAATAAGAGCTCTACTATAAGAATCTGTTGGAGAATATTGTAAGAACTTTTCTCCTATTGGAAATGATGCAGTTGCATTTAAAAATTGAAAACCAAATTTAATCCCGGCCCGGTTTAAACCTGCAATAGCATTTTGTATGAGTATGTAAAAAACACCTATTAGCAAACTTAGAAAGATGATCTGAAGAAAAAAATGAATGACTTTAATATTCCTCCAGAAGGGAACAGTTTCTTTCAAAACTTTATTTTCCATTCATTATTCACCTCTTATTAAAGTCTATAATGAAAGGTCTGTCTCAAAAGTCACAATGCAACTTTTAAGACAACCTCTCCAAAATTAAGTATCATTATCTAAATGGTGGTGAATAAAGTATTCCTCCATCTGTATACTGAGCATTAATCCCACGATCTAATCCAAATGCACTTTCCTTACCTAAGTTACGCTCGTAAATTTCAGAGTAGTTACCAACTTGTTTTATAATTTGATAAACAAAGTCATTTTCTAATCCGAGTTGTTCACCTAAGTTACCTTCTACACCTAAAAACCGAAGAATGTCGGGATCTTCACTTGTCATAAACTCATCAACATTAGCAGAAGTAATTCCATACTCTTCAGCTTGAATAGTTGCGTAAGTCGCCCATTGCATAATGTCAAAGAAATTGGAATCACCATCAAGAACAGCTGGTCCAAGTGGTTCTTTAGACATTACTTCAGGCAAAACGACATGACCATTTGGATCTTGCATCGTAGTCATTCGAGAAGCTAATGCAGATTGATCCGTTGTCCAAGCGTCAATAGTTCCAGATTCATATGCAGCTACCAATCCATCTTGGTCTTGGAATACGACTGCTTCAAAATCAATTCCTCTCTTACTCAACTGGTCCATCAAATTCAATTCCGTTGTTGTTCCTTGTTCAACCCCAATTCTAGCTCCTTGTAATTCTTCCAGAGATGAAATACCACTATCTTTTGGTACCATCATCCCTTGCCCATCATAAAAAGTTGGTGGACCAAACGCTAACCCAACCTCTGCATCACGACTGAGCGTCCAAGTTGTGTTACGTATAAGAATATCTACTTCTCCTGTTTGAACAGCTGTAAAGCGTTCTTGAGAGGATAAAGGACGATATTCAATCGCGTCCTTGTCCCCAAAAATAGCAGCTGCTACAACTTGCCCAAATTCAATATCAAATCCTTCATATTGACCATCTGAATTCATATAACCAAACCCAGGAAGTTGATTATTCGTTCCTAATATTAATTTACCTCGATCCTTAATTTCTGCCAGTTTAGAGCCATTCACTTTAGTAGTTTCAGTACCTCCAGTAGCATCTGTTGTTTCGGTAGGTGGAGCTGCCACGTCTTCGTCTGAACATCCTGTTAAAATTAATGCGAAAATCGAAAAAATTCCAAGTAACATCACCAATCTTTTTACCATCTTTTTACCCCCTGTCTTAATTTCGAGAAAAGTTTGTTTCATTTGTTCTAAACTAGTTATAGCTTTTTTTTCATAATATTTTAATAATTTTGTCATATAACATCTCACACTTTCCTGATCAATAGGCGAAGATAAGATAAAAAATTGACTAAATATCTTCGTAAAGTTTATTCATCTCTATTCCAGACATTATTTGTTGTCAGATCATAAAGACCACGCGTATGAGCGAATCTTTTAAGAAACATAAAAAAAAGGTAAAAGGAAATACTATATCCAGATTGAAGAAAAATTGGAGGAATAATTTATGTCTTTATTTTCTAAAACACCTATCAAACCTTTTGCCAGTAGTGAGTACGACGTGCTAAAAAAAGTTATTTTATGTAAACCTGAATATATGACAATTAGAGACGTCATTAATGAAACTCAGAAAAAATTCAAAGATGAAGGTATCCATATAGAACTAGCGTTAGCCCAACACAAAAAATTTGTCCAAACATTAAAAGATCATGATGTTGATGTCATTCTTTTACCTGCTCTAAAAATGTTTCCTGAACAAGTTTTCACTCGGGATATCGGGTTTACTGCTGGTCACATTATGTTCGTAGCAGAGATGGCTAATAAACTTAGGCAAGGTGAAGAAGAAGTTCTAAAAGGTTGGTTAGAACAACAGGATATGTCTTATTTCAATTTAAGAGGAGATATGATTGAAGGTGGTGACGTTATCGTCAATGGAAATTGTATTTATGTTGGTTTAAGTGATCGTACGAACCAACAAGCGATTGATCATTTGCAAACCATTTTACCTCACTATGAGATTGTTACAATACCTTTCACTGAAAAATATCTTCATTTAGATTGTGTATTTAATATTATTTCACCAACAGAAGCTCTTTTCTTTCCAGGAGCTTTCACTCAGAAAGAAATTGATATATTAGCGTCACGATTTGAATTGATTGAAGTATCGGAGGAAGAGCAATTCACCTTAGGAACAAACGTTCTCTCAATTGGTAATAAAAAAATATTTAGCTTGCCAGTAAATAAGGATGTGAACGAAAAGTTAAGGAATCGTGGATATGAAATCGTCGAGGTTGATATAACAGAAATAATTAAATCTGGAGGATCATTTCGCTGCTGTACCTTACCTGTATTACGAGATGGTGACCAGCAGTAAAATATAAGGATGTCTAAACACGGACATCCTTTTTATCATTGTATTTTGGAGGAGATTTAAATTTGAAAAAGCGATATCAAAATTTAGATGATGTGAATAGTCGGCAATTTAATCCATTCAAGCTTATTCATTACTTTTATAACAGAAATAAAAACAAGGATTTAAAAAGTCGTATTGCTATTCATGACAAAAGAAAACAAATCCTCCCCTTTTGTTCAAAAGAAATCTCTTATACTTGGATCGGCCACTCTACGTTCCTTATTCAAATACAAGATGTTACCATTTTAACAGACCCAGTGTTTTCTAGACGGATGGGAGTGGAAAAACGTTTAGTCCCACTAGGTATTGAAGTGAATGATTTGCCCGAAATAGACCTTGTTTTAATTTCACATGCTCATTATGATCATTTAGACTTCCCTTCTTTGAGAAAAATAAAAGGTCAACCTCAATTTTTTGTTCCCGCAGGAGTAAAACACCTATTAACTAGACGCGGATACAAAGATGTTGTTGAAGCAAATTGGTGGGAGCATCACTCCTTTAAAACGATAAATCTAGATTTTGTACCATCTCAGCATTGGAGCAGACGAGGTCCTTTTGATAAAAATAAAGCTCACTGGGGAGGATGGATCATTACAAATTCAACAAAAACACTTTATTTTGTAGGAGATACAGCTTATTTTCGTGGCTTTAAAGAGATTGGTCGAAAATATAATATCGATACTGTTCTTATGCCAATTGGTGATTATGAGCCAGACTGGTTATCAGGTCTAGCCCATATCAATCCGGAAAAAGCAGTTCAAGCTTTTCTTGATCTTCAAGCATCTTGTTTTGTTCCCATGCATTACGGAACATATCGCCTTTCGATGGACACCGGACCTGAAGCTCTCCAAAGGTTACAAAAAGAATGGCGTAAACAAAGATTACCTCAAGAAAAATTAAACATATTGAAGATAGGAGAAACATCATCAACGAACAGACAAGAAGAAAACTCGGGTGATTAGCGCCCGAGTTTTTGTTTATTAATAAACCCTCTTTGTCCTGTATTATCGACTTCAAAGTCAACTTTGATATCAAACGTCGCTTCCTGCCAACCTTTTTCATTCCATTTCAATTGACTAAAATACTCTGGATGATTGGCCCAAATACGATGCCCGAGTAACCATGGCTCAGCATTTGCTAATTGCATTTTTTTAATTAAATCTTCCAATTGCTCAGTAAACTGTTTACTAACCTCTTCTTCCACCTTCTGTATTAGCGAAGTATCTACTTTTCGGTTCAGATCGTTTGCCGAAAGGATTTCTCCGTTTCCTTGAATACGAATCGAAAAATGAACTGGTTTCGTTCGTTTAATCTCAACATCTTGCTTCAAATTAATTCTTGAAAGAGAAATAAATTCTTCATTCTCTTCATCCATAGTCACTGTATAATTCATGAAGTCAATTTGATTATTTTTTAATAACTCCGAAAATCCTACTTCCGTCGGTTTAAATTTTTCTACAAGTTGATGATCCTTGAAAACCGCCATACCTTCAATCGCAATCTGTTCATCTTTTAATTTAGCTAAAGGAAGGGTTGCTGCTCCCGAGATCATATTACTATCCCTGCGATATTCAAACAACATTACGCCACGAGAGCGAGAAAGTTTTTGTTCTGCACGGAAATAACGTTCGAGATAAAGAGAGGGTAAATTAACAAGTGGAGATTCTTTCACAATAAATTCTTTTGCAGATCCTTCAACAACAATAAGAAACACTTGATTACCAACAGTAGATTCTCTACCGAAAAGGTCTAAAATAAGAGGTAAATCTTCTTTGGCAAGTTGTTCAGATACTAATACCGCTTTTAAATGTCCGAAAAACAAAACAGAAGGAGTAATGGCTTCTAAATCTGCTAAGGCATCCCAAAGAGTATTTGCTTCTGTTGTAAAGATTTCAAATTCTCTAGCTTGTGGTGAAAGACCTCCTTCCCCTCCCTCTGTTAAAATCGGTAACTGAATAGAAACAGAAAACCTCTCATTTTCTCCTTCATCAACTGCAACACCCATAATAACAGACCGATGATCAAGTTCCCGAGAATCAGGAGCGCAGCCAATCATTAGAAAAATGAACATCAATAAAACCCAGCGATTTTTCATGACTTTACCTTCCTATTAATCAATATAAGCAACAAAATAGTTGGTAAAACCAACGTATAAGCCAACGTATTATAATTATGAAACCCCCAACCAGTATGAGAATACCCTGCTGTTGTAATTGTTAAAACTAGCATAAATCCTAAATAAAAAACTGTAATGAGAAGGCGATTTACTTGCGGCAGCAGTTTCAGCGTAATATGTACAATAAACCAAACATGAATGATAACCATTTTGAAGAATACCACGATCCAAAACATTAAATATAATAAATCCAATCGCTCAAATACTCCGTGACCCGGTAGGAATGTTTGTGTTAGAACAATTAACGGAGAAATTAAGCTTAGTGATTCGTCGAAACCAAACGTTCCAAGAACGATAATACTTAAGGTTACATATAGAAGAGTTACAAATCCTAAGCCCAACCCCATAGAGGCAAATGTTCTTTCACCTTGTTTGACGTATGATAAAAAAGCAAGGAGTGTAAAAACACCTCCAAAACGTGCTAGATCTGAAATAGACGCTTTTAAAAAATCAATCATGTTTCCCTCATGTATCGGAGGAATATAAATCCACCGAAAGTAATCTGAGAACCCTAAAACAAAAAGTGAAATTATAAATAAACATTCTATAAAAAATAAAGTGACTAAAAAGCGAGTAATGGCTTTTATGTCGTAATATACAGCTAAACAAACCGTTGCTAAAAAACTAAGCAAAATAATCCATTTCGGTGTATTAGGAAGCAAATAAATTTCAATAATTTGATTCATCCCACTAAATTGAATAACCCCTGCATACAATGTACTTCCTACAAGGTAAAGAAAAATAACCCAAACAATCCATTTTGGCATAAAAGACTTTATTTCATCGAAGAAATCTATGTTGTTTCTTTTTTTATAAAAGATATATATAAGCCATAAAAGTAAAAAATACGGGCCACTCCCAACTAGTAATTGGAGCCACTCGTTCCTTAACTCTTCCTCTCCGGCGTAAGGTAAGACACCTACCCCAAGTCCTACCGTTGAGCAAACAGTGAAGACAAATACATCAAATGATCGAAACGAACTATTAAGGCTTGCTTTCACTATGCTTGCTCCTTTCTACTTGTGAATTTCTTGATGAAAATCGAAAAAAAATATCCAAAAGTTTTCTTATATTTAAAGGAGCCAATGGAGTTAAATAAGGCTTAGAAAATGATTCTATCGAGCAAAGATGTAATAATACGACACATAACCCAAGAGTCATTCCATATAAACCCATAAAAGAAGATACAATTAAAATACAATAACGTACTAAGCGCCAAGAGGAAGCTAACTCCCATGATGGTACGGTAAAAGATGCAATTGCTGTCAAGGCGATAACGATAACCATGATACTACTTACAATCCCAGCATCAACGGCCGCTTGCCCAATTACTAAGCCTCCTACTATCCCAACTGTTTGTCCGATAATATTAGGAAGACGTATACTAGCTTCAACCAAAATATCAAGCGCAAACATCATAAGAATCGCTTCAAGCGCTGCTGGTAAAGGAATATTATTCCTAGATTCAACAATAGTCATCGCTAACGTTGTTGGGATCAACTCAGGATGAAAAGCGACCAAGGCGACATAGAGCGATGGCATGATAATGGAAATTACTAAACTTGCTAACCTTAGAAATCGAATAAAGAAAATATTCCAAGTTGAAGCTTGGTCGTTATCATCACTTGGTTGATAAAAACTTAATAAACTAATAGGCATGATGTTACAAAAAGCCGAGTTATCAATAAATAAAACTAATTTCCCTTGACCAAGTGCCATCGCAGCATGATCCACACGTTCTGTTTTCTTTATTTGCGGGAAAATTGAATTAGGCTTCTCAACTAATTGTTCTACAAGAGTATGTGAACTTGTTAGCTGGTCAATATCAATTGTTTCTAATTTAGATTTGACAGCTTGTAACGTTTCTTGATCAACAAATTCTTCGATATAAACGAGAGCGACTATTCTCTATAAAACCAAGCTTTGATCCATATATCTGTGGTTCCGTTGTTGGTTGACTAAAAGAACGTTTAACAGGATTTGATACCATAACTTCTAGTGGTTTTAAACCTGAAACGTGTAAAATCACGTTCCCACCCAGGCACCCACGTATTAATTCAGCCCAATTTTCAGGCTCAGAATAATTTTTACTTGTAATTACATCATCAAGTTTAACAAGCTCGCTTTTCACATGAGATCTTTCTGTTAGTGGTTGAACTATACTCAATTCAATCAGATTCTCATCAGTAAGTCCTTTAAAGAAATACAAGGTTGCTTTTTGATTAAAAGAGAATTCTATTGTTCGTTGATTAAAATCATCACTATCTTTAAATATTTTCTGCATAACTGATTTAACTTGCGCTGAGTCAGTAGGAAGTTTATCGGTAGATTTAATACCGAACTTTTTTAATAACTCTTCTTCATACTTAAATTTAAATGAAGCTTCTTCTTTCAAATTTTGTTTCTTTAAATGAACTTTTTCCCTCCAAAACATGAGATCCCCTCCTGAGACCACTTACGTGTACTTCTAGTATGAGGAAATTGCGGATCGTTATTCCAGTAAGCTAAAAAAGGGTTATCCACAAAAAGTCTTTTAATGGCTTTCGAAATAACCCCTAACCTTTTTATTTTAGAATCTAGACAAAACACCGAACATATTTCACTACATTTCACATAGAATATATAGGTTTAAATAGAAGGGAGAAGCAACATGGATTTAACCGAAAAACACTTTGAACGATTAAGTAAGAAATCTTATCATACTCTAGAGAAGTTACAGCAACAGTATAAACAAGAATTTGGTGACTCTATTTCAAAAGAAGAATTACTTTCGTTAGTCATACGTTATTCTAAAGAAAAGGCTGGAAAAAGAGAAAAAAAGAGTAAATAGCAAAGAGCCACTAAAAGAAGATTTCCTTTTGGTGGCTTTTTGTAATAGTCATTCTTTTAACATGTATTCAAACAAAAAGGATTCCCCATTCCTATAAAACCTAGGGTCATAAATTCCTAATTTTTCATCTGTATTGACTACCACAACGAATGGCGACCATTGCTTAAGCACCTCAGCTTTAGGATTTTCTCGAAATAGCTCATCCAAATCAGCTTCTTCATCAGAAATTAATACATCCTGCAGTTGATTTTCTGACCAAATAGTCGAAGTATACAAATGGATTACATGTTCATTTTTCCCGACGACAGTAAACTGGCCTGGGATAAAATTAGCAGAGAGAGCTACATGATTGTATTGCTGGGTTGCTTCATTATGAATCACTAATCCCTGAACACACTGAATTGAAATATGAATAATAATAAAGAGCCAAGCTATTCTCCACACTTTATATCGTTTAATTTTTTTATTCCTTTTTACAATGATGAATCCAATAAGCAGAATAAACCAAATAACAAAGTCGACAATAGAAATGACTCCCATCGTAACTCTCGTTTGGGAAAAAGGCTCAAATACACCTGTCCCCCATGCGTTCAGCGAATCAGTCAAGCTATGAATAAAGACATTTATCAAGGCAATGTAAAAGATTAGCCGATCACTTTCTTTCCATATTAAATAGGCTAACGCATAAATAATAACAGCCCAAACTGGAACTAAGAAGAAGGAATGAGTTAGACCTCTATGCCACATTTGCTCCATCACTCTTCCGGTTTCAGTTACATTAGCAACAATATCAATATCAGGAATTTGACTAGCGACGAGCGCAGAAAATAAAAGAGCTCTTTTTGTTTTCACATCCATTTTCTCTTTGTTCACAGCTCCATATGTAGATAGTCCAAATAGAGTATGTGTAATCGTGTCCATTTCCAACACACCTTAACGATCATTTTGTACATTATCATACCGCGCCTCCTTATTATTGCCAAACAATACACATTTGTTTTTTACATAAACAAGTGGATTTGTTCGAACAATAGCAATGTATAAAAGGAGTGATGGAAATGAAGACAAAAGCAGGTGAACAAGCAGAAAAAAAACTTAGATGGTGGGAATTGTCTTTATTAGGTGTAGCAGGCACAATTGGAACAGGCTTTTTTCTAGGTTCGAGTATAGCAATTGATATGGCGGGTCCATCTGTTCTATTAGCCTTTGCCTTAGCTGCAGTTGGTACCTACTTTGTTTTTGAAGCTTTGGCCAAGATGACTATCGCTGATCCTCAAAAGGGGTCATTCCGCTCCTATGCCAAAAATGCCTACGGGCGCTGGGCTGGATTTAGTAGTGGTTGGGTGTACTGGATTTCAGAGATGCTTATTATGGGAAGTCAAATGACCGCATTATCTATTTTCACTCGTTTCTGGTTTCCTAACGTACCTTTATGGGTATTTGCATGTATCTATGCTGCACTTGGTATTATTGTCATTATAGTTGGAACAAAGAGTTTCGATCGAGTCGAAAATTTATTAGCCGTTCTTAAAATTGCTGCTATATTAAGCTTCATTATCATTGCTGGTTTGGCTTTATTCGGAGTGTTTGGACAAGGAGAGGAAACAGCGACCGTCCCACGCACTTACGGAACTTTTTTCCCAAATGGTGTGACAGGTTTATTGCCAGCATTCATATATGGATTTTATGGATTTGCAGGTATCGAGATTATGGGGCTTTTAGCCATTAGACTTAAAGAAATGACGGATGCACCTAAGTCGGGGAAGGTTATGCTTTTTGTTTTGGCCGTTATTTACATCGCCTCTGTTGGTTTAGCTTTATTAATGGTTCCATGGAATAACTTCTCCATAGAACAAAGTCCATTTGTTACAGCTCTAAGAGCCTTTAACATTCCATATGTAAATCATTTTTTTAATGCTGTATTTATTATTGCGGGTTTCTCGACAATGGTAGCATCTTTGTTTGCGGTAATAAGAATATTAGTTACATTAGCAGAAGACCATGATGCACCAAAAGTTTTTTCGAAAAGAGTAGGAAATAACATCGCATTACCTGCTATCGCATTAACGGCAGCAGGTATGATTGTGTCTATAGTGTTAGCGATTGTCATCCCAGGCAGACTATATGAATATGTCACAACAGCTGCTGGGATTATGCTTTTATATAACTGGCTGTTCATTTTAGGTTCTTACGGACGTCTATTGGATTTAACAACAAAAGATAAATTGAAACGTATATTAGGTTTTGTTCTTGTACTGTTAGGTGTAGGTGGAACCATTTTTCACACAACAAGTCGACCTGGATTTTTCATTAGTTTAGCTTTTATCGTCATTGTCGCTCTGGTTACATTAATTATGCGTCATTTCTGGAAGAAGAATCAGGGTGAAAATCCTCCTGAGCCCCCTACCTTATTTACGAAATTAAAATAAGCAATGCTTGAATTCCAAAATAGACACCAAACCCTATCAAAGAAAAACCAGATACAATAGAAATAATTGTGAGTAGTCTGTTTGTTAAGTACTTCCGCATTGTACTAGCAAGTGCAGCCATTGTTACATCCCATAATGTGATTCCAATAAAAATGGCTGCACAATATAAAATTAACTGACTCGTCCCATATGTAGTAACGGTTTTAGCTAAAATTGATCCAAAAATTCCTAACCAAAATAAAATTGTAAGAGGGTTAAATAAAGACATAAAAAAGCCAGCAAAAAATGATTTTAACTTCGACTCTTTTGTACTTCTACTTTTGGAAACTGAAATTCTGCCGGCCCCTGAAATACTTTCAATACCAGTGTAGACGAGTACAAAGAACCCAAAAATCCAAAGAAATGTCTGGATGATTGGTACCTCAATAAACTGAACAACCCCAACAAAAACAAGAAGCATATAAATGGCATCCGCAATAGTTGCTCCTAAACCAACAAGCCATGCATGTAAAAATCCGTTCTTAATTCCTTTATCTAACTGAGCTGCATTTACAGGCCCTATTGGCGCAGCTAAGCTTAATCCAAGAAAAATATACCCCAAGAACACACTCATTAAACCATCCTCCAGTATTTAAATTAAGTTAAGTCGGACAATCGAACCGCTTGTACATTGTATGAATCACCTTGCAAACTTAATACTGAAAGATATATTTCAAATCGCCTCTCTCTTTTTAAAACAAAAAAAATTGGCTCTCTCAGGAGCCAATTTTAAAACATTACATGAGATTAGTATGCGCCGTAGCCGCCTGCCCAGCTTGCACCGATGATTACTAATAAGATAAATAATACTACTAGTAACGCAAAGCCGCCACCGTATCCTGCAGTTGCATGTGTCATGAAAAACCATCTCCTTTTGTTTTCTGTTGATCTTACAATTTTATCCTATGTACGATTTAGAATTTCGTTTGGGCTCTTTGTCATTTTTCCGAAAAAAATTCTGATTATGTTTTAATAACCAAAATACATAAATAGTGAAACCGCTAATACAATTAAAATGGACAAGTAAAAAATGAGTTATAAAACTTATTCATAGGAGCTTATATGGTAAATTCCTTTAGAACTTATATTCTTATAACATGTGGAGGTTTAATTCAAGGGATGGCAATGGCTGTCTTTCTGTTCCCTCATTCTATTCCTTCTGGGGGAGCTGGTGGGCTTGCGGTATTATTAAATTATTGGTTAAATATACCTCTTAGTTTTGCTTTATGGCTTGTGAACTTCTCCTTGTTAGTCGCTGCGATTAAATGGTTAGGAAATGCAAGTGCAATCGGGACGATGTACGGGATAACAATCACATCTCTAGGAGTTCATCTTTTTAGTTTTCCATTGTACAGGCCTTATGAAAATGTATGGATTGATCTGGCGTTTGGTTCTGTTCTGTTAGGGATAGGAGTTGGAATTTTATTACGACAAGGTGTATCAAACGGAGGGATGGGTGTTATTGCTTTAATCATCGCTAAGATCAAAGAGATTCCACCTGGAAAACCTTTATTCCTATTGAATGGTTCCATCTTTGTATTTACTGCTTCCATTATTGCTTGGCCCATTGTCATTCAAGCTCTCTTATCACAATGGGTATCAACTAGAATGGTCGATTATCTTTTTAAACTTGATTTATATTTTGTAAAAGCTCCCTTCATAAGTTTAAGAAAAAGCAGGAAAAAGTAAATTATCAACTAAAAACATTGAGTTTATTTGAGTAGACAACATTCAAACCGCTTCTTTATGCATATTTCTAAAATGTACACATAAAGAAGGATGTGGTAAAAATGTTAAGAAAAACAGTTCCTATTTTTTTTCTTTGTTTCTTCATGATGATTTTAGCTAGTTGTTCTGACAACGGGACCTCAGATGACTTTCCTAACAAATCTATTCAACTCATTGTCGCCTTCTCCCCTGGAGCAGCAACAGACACACAAGCAAGAATTATTTCTAAATATGCGAGTACCTACCTCGGACAAGAGCTAGTAATCGTAAATAAACCTGGAGGTGGTGGTCAAGTAGGTTGGAATTCATTCTCCACTGTCGAACCAGATGGCTATACGCTAGCTGCTTACAACTTACCACATATCATTACGCAACCATTAGTAGGTCAAACCAGTTTCGATATTGATACATTTGAGCCTCTAGTTAACTGGGGAGGAGATCCAACCGTATTTGCCGTTAAAAGCGATAGTGACATCCACAGCCTTGATGATTTAGTTGAGCAAGCTCGAAAGTCCCCAAATAGTATCACAGTTGGAAATGCAGGACTTTATGTAGGTCAACATTTAGCTACCCTCTTGTTAGAAGATACAGCTAATATTCAGGTAGAAGACGTTCCGTTTCCAGGTGCAGCAGATGCAATCGCTTCATTACTTGGAGGACATACAGATGTAGTTGCAGGTAACCTTTCTGATATTTACAGGTTAGGTTCTGATGTCAGACCGCTTGCTATCGCTACTGAGGAAAGACACTCATTCGCACCAGACATACCCACTTTTTCTGAGTTAGGTTATCCTGAGGTTATCATGAGACTGACCGTGGTATTGCAGCACGAAAAGGCACTCCACAAGAAGTGATAGATAAGCTTGAGGAAGCTTTTATGAATATATTGCAAGACGAAGATTTTCTAGCTGAGATGGAGCAAGCAGGGGCAGATATGCTTATTATGGACCGGGAGCAAGTGATCGCTGATATGGAAATAAGAACAGAAACATATCAGGCTCTACTCGATTCAATTGGTGTCACTCAATAAGATTAATCTATCACTGCTGACTTAGTGTCTAGCAGTTTTTTTTTACATCAAAAAAGGAATCTCAAAAGGTTAATTTACCTTTTGAGATTCCTGTAATGGTTCTATAATATTAAAATACAGCAGGCAACGGAACTCGTAACAAAACAGAAAAGACGATATATAAAATAAAAGTGAACGCGAGCCCAACGAAGCAAATCTGTCTTATAGCAAGTTTTTGCTTATAAACGAACAAAGCGAACAATGGTATACTAATTACCAGGATCAACACCTGATTATAAAAGCCTATTGCGTTAATGAGTAGACTAATTATGGAAACAAATCCTACAATAATGATAAAGGGCCAAGAGATGCTTTTATCCTTTTTAACCTCTCTCTTTTCCATACTCACTTTTACATATTCAATCAATACTAATATCAACAGAAACAACAGTGTAATTTGCGGAAATAGTCTTTGTTGAAGTGGCATAGTCGTCATAAGAAAGATACTTACTCCAATCCCCATACTTAGTGCTAACCAAGTCAAAGCTCGAAAAGAGAGAAAATTCCATCCGGAAACTGACTTAACTTGTTTTAACAGGCTTGTTCTCTTGGTACTTCGTAATCTCTGATAAACAGCAACTCCAACCGTTAACAACACTAACCCGTATAATACAATATTCCAACTACCTGTGAAAAAATATGAAAAAGCAGAACCTCTAGCAGCTCCAACTTGAAGACCATGTAAAAGTCCTTGTTCTGCGATTGTACCTAGAATAAACCCTAGCGCAATTGGTGCTGGTGAAAAATCGAACTTCTGTAAAATAAACATGAACAGTCCAATTATCACGACAGTAGTAATATCAAAGACGTTATTTTGAGTTGTATAAGCACCAATTATGGAAAATGAGATAATTACTGGTGCCATATAGTGCGCAGGAATATGAGTCAATCTAGTCATATATTTAATCATCGCAAAACCAACAAAAAGCAAAAGAATTTGTGCAACTACCATGCTATATAAAAATGTGTACGCAACTTCAGCATGATCTACGAACAAGTTATTCCCTGGCCAAATTCCATGAATTAATAATCCACCCAAAAAGATGGCTGCTGTTGGGGAACCTGGAATTCCCAAGGTAAGAAGTGGAATTAATGATCCTCCGACCATCGCGTTATTAGCACTTTCCGATGCAATAATTCCGTTTTTTTCACCTTTTCCGTACTGATCTTTATTTTTAGAAAATCGCTTTGTCTCATTGTAAGCGAGAAGACTTGCAATGTTCCCTCCTGCACCAGGAACCATTCCAACAAAGGCCCCCAGGCTGCTTCCTATCGTAACAGATTTAGGATTTTTGAGAACATCTTTGAACGATTGTCTGATCGTCGATTGCTCTTGTTTAAAAGTATTCTTCTCACTTTTTTCAGAGTTTCGAAGATTCTCAATTAACCGAAGCGCTTGTGGGAAAGCAAATAAGCCAATTAAAACAGCAACCATATGCAATCCCCCAACTAAGCTATCTAAACCAAATGTAAATCTGGCTGTGCCTGTAATTGTACTTATCCCGATAAAAGATAAAAATATACCAAAACAGCCTCCCATTAAGTTTTTACTGACAGATCCATCTGAGATAGCAGCGATAACGGTTATCCCAAACAAAGAAATCCAAAAACTTTCAGTTGGACCAAATCGAAGTGAAAAATCAGCAAAGATCGGTGCAAAAAATAACAGCAATAACATCCCAAATAACCCACCGATTACAGATGCGATGGTTGCAAGTTCTAACGCTTTCCTGGCTTTTCCTTGCTTGGTCATTGGATAACCATCAAACGTGGTAGCTACATTGGCAGGTGCACCAGGTACGTTAAATAAAATAGCTGGTATGGAGCCTCCAAACACACTACCGCAATAAATGCCTCCTAAAAGAATTAGGCCATCCGTTGCACCTAATGAAAAAGTAAAAGGAATCATCAGTGCAACACCCATAGTAGGAGTTAGTCCTGGAAGTGCTCCAATAATGATTCCGAGAAAGATCCCTATCCCAAGTACAAGTAAATGATGAAATTCAAATACTTGTAAGAAAAAATCCATAACCTCGCCCCCCATCATATTCCGTAAAATATGATATTCACCTATACCAGTACTAGTGCTCAAGAAGGGGGCTATGGCTATAATTAAGCATACACTTCTTCCATATAAATAGAAGACTTATCTATTCTTCCTCTTTCTTACTACCTGCCTCTAGCTCTACTTTCTTACCTCCAACAGACAGATACGTATAAACTTCTAACTCAGGTTTTAATTTAGTAAGACCCTGTAAGTAAGGTTTGACTAAATCTTTAAAATCTTCATTTACTCCTTCTTCTTGAAGATGCCCATAAACATAAAGTTTCTTTTTTTCTGGTTCCATTAAAAATGTTAAAAAACCAAGAGGCTTATTATCATCTGTCACTACATTTAATACTTGAGAATCTTCCTTCATAAATTCAGGCGAAAAATAAATTTGCAAAATAACTTCCTCCTATTATTCAGTGGTTAATTGGAATTTTTTAAAGAGCGTATGTGCTTCACTATCTTCTTTGTTTGCGTTCTGAGTATTCTTTACATGGATCAGAAGTAAACATAACAACCCAACGCTAAGAGTTAAACCAGCAGTTGTTAAAAACATACCCGTTCTTGACCAATTCATGAGCCATTCAAAAATAGGTGGACCTGCTGCTACCCCAAGGAATCTTACCGATCCATAAAGCGAAGTTACAAATCCCCTTCTTTCTGCTCCAACTGACCCGGTAATTAAACTGTTTAAACAAGGCAAGACGAGGCCAGTGCCAACACTAGATACAGCAAGAATGGAAATGAAAGGAATGAGCTTTTGGAAGAAAACCAGCGTAGCAAACGAAATGGTCATAAGTAAAAAACCTAAAATAATAAATTTTTTCATCCTTTTTAAATCTTTACCAATTTTATTTCCTGTTATAAGTGAGGTTGTCATCATAAATAACAGAGGAATTGCCAGAATAGAACCTTTAAGAACTCCATCAATGTTGTATTGTGTTTCTAATGTATCTGACAAGTAAAACAAAATTCCAAATAACGTAAATAAACATGTTGCACCTGCTAAATAAGCTGTAAACAGCCATCTACCTTCTTGTTTAAAAACGGAAAAAAGCCCCTTTACATATTTCCCTATTGCTGGTGCTTCTTTTTTCTTCTTTTTTTCTTTTACAAAGAAAACGGTTAATAAGACAGAGATTAAAACGAAAACTGGAAATCCCCAAAATGGTCCGTACCACACTAATAATGCTAAGAGAGAACCAACAATGGGTGAAAGCACTTTACCAAAACCGTTCGATGCTTCCACGATCCCGAGTACTTTACTTTGTTCTCCTCCTTTAAACAAATCTCCAGTTAATGCCATTGCAATTGGTGCCGTTCCTGCTGCTCCAATCCCTTTTAGGGCCCTTCCTACCATAATCCACATATATGGATTATTAAAAAAAGCAGTAGCCACCCCCGCTAACAATCCACCAACCCCATATAAAATTAATGCAGGAACAATTATTTGTTTTCTCGAGAACCGGTCAGACATATACCCTAGGATAGGAATAGCAATAGCTGCTGTGATTGAGAAGACTGTGATCGTCAAGCTAGCTTGAAATGCTGATATACCTAACTCCGTTTCCATCCTCGGTAATATTGGGATAAGCATTGAGTTGCCTAACGTCATAATAAGAGGGATAGAGCCTATAGCTAAGATTACAAGACCTTTTTTCTTTGTCGCCAAATGTCTAACACGCTCCTTAACCTCTTTATTGAGAAGATATTATATTAACTATCATTAAGATGCGATTAATGGTTAAACTTCATACATATAAAAAAGCTGAAACCAAGGATTGTTTCTAGCCTTAGCTTCAGCTTTACAGAAATATTTTAAAGGAAGATGTTGTTACAACGAAGCAAATTCGTCCACTAACTCTCCAAATATCGCTAACGCATTTCGAATCGGTTCTGGTTTTGTTAAATCGACTCCTGTTGCTTTTAATAGCTCCAGTGGGTAGTCTGAGCTTCCGCTTTTTAAGAATGTTAAGTATTTTTCAAGTGTGTCAGGATTACCTTCTAGAAGTTGATCTGCAATGTGAATCGCTGAAGCATAACCAGTAGCATACTTATAAACATAAAACGGACGATAAAAATGAGGAATTCTCGACCAACCATATTTTACTTCGTCGTCAAACACAATTTCATCTCCATTGAATTCACGGAAAATTTGTTCATACACTTCATTAAATACCTCGGCATTTAAAGGTTCGCCGTTCTCAGCTTTTTCGTGGGTGATTTTCTCAAATTGCGAGAACATTACTTGAGTGAATAAAGTTCCTCTAAAACTGTCGATAAAATGATTAAGAAGATGTTTTTTCATCTTGGCATCTTCTGTATTTTTCAATAAATAGCGAATTAACAGAACCTCATTTACAGTTGAAGCTACTTCTGCCACGAATATAGAATAACCTGCAGAAATTTGAGGTTGGTGTTTGGACGAATACCAGGAGTGCATTGCGTGACCACATTCGTGAACTAGTGTAAATAAACTATCAAGGTCATCTTGATGATTTAAAAGCACGAACGGATGAACACCATACAACCCTAAATTATAAGCTCCAGATCTTTTACCTGGTGTCTCTCTAACGTCAAAATAACGTTTCTCCTTAAAGCTACGTAATGTTTCTACGTATTCTTCTCCTAATGGCGATAAACTTTTAAGCATCGTTTCATATGCTTCGTCAAATAAGATCTCCTCTTTTACATCTTGAACAAGCGGAACATTTAGATCGTATTGACGTAGTTCGGATAAACCTAATAATTGCTTTCGTATTTTCGCATACCTGTGTAATGGTTCAATATTGGCTTTTGTTGCTTCAATTAAGTTATCGTAAACTTCTTTTGGCACCATATCTGAGAAAAGAGATTTCTCTAAAGCAGAAGGATAATTGCGCATTTTCGATAAAGTAACATTTGTTTTAATGGAAGCTGACAAAGTGGAAGCGATCGTATTCGTTAATTGAACATACGGCTGATAATAAGCTTTATAAGCCTCTTTCCTTATATCGCGATCTTCGTCTTCAATTAATTTTGAATACATTCCTCTTGTTAATTCTACTTTTTCTCCCTCTTTGTTGGTCACCTCTCCAAATCTAATATCAGCATTATTAATCATACCGAACGTATTACTAGGAGCAGAGAAAGTCTCACCTAATTGTGACAACACCTCTTCTTTTTCTTTTGTTAGAACGTGCTGTTTATAACGATAAGCTTCAAATAAATCTTCTTCAAAATATTTAAGTCCTTCCACTTCATCAATGTAACCTTTAAGTGTACTTTCCTCTAAGCTTAGTAAGAAGGGGGTGAAGAAGGAAGTTGCGGAACTGAGTTTCACACCAAGTGATTTCACCCTATCTTGAAGAGATTGTGCTTTTGTATCCCTTGTATCAATATCAACTTGAAACATCGTATAAACATAAAGCTTTTTAAAGGTGTAACTCGTTTCTTCGCTTAAAGTTAAATAATCAAACAACTCTTTGGCACCTGTTATTTTTCCATCGAATTGACTCAGTTTTTCTGTGCGCTCTTTCACACTATGTAAATCTTTCTCCCATGCAGTTAGGTCAGGGTATATATCAGCTAAATTCCATTTCTCCTCTAATGGGACTTCTTCTCTTGATTTATACATTGTCATTTAATCAAACTCCCTTCCATTCTATGGTATTTAAATGTCTTATCGTATATGTTACTACAATACAGGCTCAGAACAAAAGAAAAGAAGCTAATTGCCCCTTTAAAAGGAACATAGAATCCTATATTCTATACTAGATCATTGATTGTGTATTCGCTAAATAGTTACATGCTGAGTAACATTTAAAGCAAAAAGCCCAAATCATTGATTTGGGCTTTAGTTACATTCAACAACACATCTACTTTTAAATTAGTTAATTATACATCCAACTAAATTGTTCGTATATCACTTTAACGTTTCTACCAAATCCTTCAGAGTACTCGATATATTCAGAGTTAGGTGCAAACAAACTTGTCTTAAAGAAGAATAGGTTCTCTCCATGTTCTACAGGAACAACATGAGCATAAACGCCGTCTCTTTCAAACAGAAGTTCTTCTATTCCTTGTCCAGGAACCTCCTGCCCTTTCATATATTCTTCAGTGAAATCTTCCTGATAACCCAAATTCAACATTCTTGTTCGATACGCTTCAATTAGTTCTCTTTGATCACCTGCATTTTCAAATCGAAAAATTTCTAAAACAACTGGTTCAACTGGTCCTTCACTATAATTGGCAAACCACTGAATCGCTCTGCCGTCATCATCAACATCATAATGAACTTCTAGTTGCACATCATATTTAGTGGTAAGACCGAATTCTTCGTCTTCAAACGTATAGACCTGAATAACATCCGCCAATCCTTCTTCATTTATAATTTCAAGTGGCATTGAAGTTTCATCATCAGTCATTAGCGCATTTGGAATTTCTCTTGTAACAGCTTCTTCACTGTACGCTTCTTCTTCTACTTCCTCAACAGCAGCAATGCCCAATTCCATTTGTGGTTCTGATTGATCAGCTGCTATTTCACTATCACTTGCTGAGTCCTGTTGACCCGTAAGCTGACTAGCACCTAAAACATATCCGATTCCAACCATTAATACAATTAAAGCAGCCACTTGCCACCTCTGATAATACCTACTCCAGTCACGTTTTTTCTTTCTTTTTATGTTTGCCATTATATTAGAAGAAGAAGATTGAGTTGGCATTTCGTCATAATATTGATTAAGTCGATTCAACGTTTCATCGAAATTTTTATGTGTCATAGCTGTTCACCTACTTTTTCATACTCTGCTTTTAGTTTTTGCTTTGCTCTCAAAATTCTTGTTTTGATTGCACCTTCAGTTACACCTAAGACGTTCGCAATCTCTTGGTAATTTTGTCCATGAAAAAAATGAAGCACAATTGGTACTTTATATTTATCTTCTAAACGATGAATCATTTGATGTAACTCTTGAGCTTCTTCATCGAAATGATCATTAATATACGTTTGTTGAGTTGTATATTTTTGAAGTTCTACTGTTTTCCTTTTCATTTGTTTTTCTTTCCTATAAAAATCTCTTATCACATTCAATGTTATAGAGTAAAGCCAAGTAGTAAATTTACCACGATTATGTTTATGAATAAAGCGATATACTTTTAAGAATACTTCCTGTGTTACATCTTCAATATGAGTTGGTGAGACGCTATTTGGAATGCAAATTTTTCAACTGTTTTAAGATGCCGTTCAATTAATTGCTGGAAGCATCATCATCTCCTTGTTTCGCCCGTTCAATTAGTTGTTCTTCCATCGTTGTTAACCTCCGAATTCACTCGTTCTTACTTTCTTGCTTATAAAACGACACGATGTTAAATATGGTTACAAAAATTATAAAGTTTTTATAATTTAAGAATACTAGGTTTTTTGCTGACTAAAAAGTTTTTATAAGCGGTTAGTAAGGATTTTTATGGTAAGGCTCTTTTCTCAAACATTGGTTTTATGGATTAAGGAAAAAAGAAGTATTCTTCCATTTCTTAAACAGCTATAGAGAAAAAACTGTATTTAAAAAACTTTCTTTTTCGAAACAACCAAATAATAAGATCATTCTTCAAGTTTTTCAGACTTATAACAGAACAACCTCATGTTAAATTCTAATGAAATGTCTCGACAAACTTATGGCTTAACCTGCCAAAAAATCGGCCCGATTTATCAATTACTCGGCTCATTTTCTCCCACTTAGACATTATATTCATTTTATTTTAGGTTTTTCATATTGGCACAGTACTTGCATTACTAAAAGTGAAACTATAAATGGAGGGATCTATATGAAAGCAGCTGTTGTAAATCAACATAAACAAAAACTTGAAATTAAGGAAATGCAAATACCTACTATTAACCGTGGTGAAGTTCTAGTAAAAATTGAGGCATGTGGAGTTTGTCATACAGATTTACACGCAGCCCATGGTGATTGGCCAGTTAAACCCAAACTTCCATTAATTCCTGGTCATGAAGGAGTTGGAATTGTAACTGAGATTGGTGAAGATGTCACTAATATAAAAGTTGGTGACCGTGTAGGAATTCCCTGGCTTTATTCAGCTTGTGGAGAATGTGAGTATTGTTTAACTGGCAGAGAAACTCTTTGTCACGATCAAGAAAATGGTGGCTATTCAGTTGATGGCGGCTATGCAGAATATTGTAAAGCTCCAGCAAATTACGTTGCTAAAATTCCCGAAAATGTTGATCCGGTTGAAATTGCTCCTATTTTATGTGCAGGAGTTACTACTTATAAAGCTTTAAAAGTATCTGAAGCTAAGCCAGGCGATTGGGTTGCTATTTACGGCATTGGCGGTCTAGGACATGTTGCTCTTCAATACGCAAAAGCAATGGGCTTTAACGTGATTGCCGTTGATATACAGGATGATAAATTAGAATTAGCTAAGCAACTAGGTGCAGATCATACGATAAATGGTTTAAATACGGATCCAGGTTTAGCTATAACAGAATTTGTTGGTGGAGTTCAAGCAGCAATAAGTGTTGCCGTAACTAAAAAAGCGTTTGAACAAGCTTACCAATCAGTAAAACGAGGTGGAACTCTTGTTGTTGTCGGTCTACCGCACGATGATCTACCAATTCCGATTTTTGATACAGTTTTAAATGGTGTAACGGTCCGTGGTTCAATCGTAGGGACACGAAAAGATATGCAAGAAGCTTTAGAGTTTGCAGCCCAAGGAAAAGTTAAAACAAATATTGAAACCGCTCCTCTTGATTCTATTAACGAAGTTTTTGAGAGAATGGAACAAGGAAAAATAAATGGTCGTATCGTTCTTACGATGTAATAATCTATCATCTATCGTAATAGAATTTCGTGTAAGCGTTTTAATATATTTATTAGGGGAGACTTTTTCTCCCCTCTATTTTAAAGGAGGCTTTAATTATGATCTACAGTCAACCAGGTTCTGCAAATGCAACTGTTCAATTTAAAAAGCGATATGATAATTTTATCAACGGAGAATGGACAGCCCCTCTTAACGGACAATATTTTGAAAACGTTACACCTGTTACAGGTGAAGTTTTCTGTGAAGTTGCCCGCTCTTCTTCTGAAGATATCGAATTAGCTCTTGATGCAGCGCACAGAGCTAAAACCGCATGGGGGAAAACATCAACTACAGAACGCGCTAATATCCTGAATAAAATAGCAGATCGAATCGAAGAAAATCTTGAAACACTTGCCATTGCAGAAACCTGGGATAATGGAAAAGCTGTCCGTGAAACGCTAAACGCAGATATCCCATTAGCTGTTGATCACTTCCGCTATTTTGCTGGTGCTATTAGAGCGCAAGAAGGTTCTATTAGTCAAATTGATGATGATACGGTTGCTTATCATTTTAATGAACCTCTTGGTGTTGTCGGTCAAATTATTCCTTGGAACTTTCCTATACTAATGGCTGTTTGGAAGGTAGCACCTGCCTTAGCTGCTGGCAATTGCATTGTTTTAAAGCCTGCTGAACAAACACCGGCTTCTATTATGGTACTTATAGAATTAATTGAAGATCTACTACCACCGGGAGTTTTAAATGTCGTAAATGGATTCGGAGTAGAAGCAGGAAAGCCTCTTGCTACAAGTTCTCGCGTTGCTAAAGTTGCTTTCACCGGTGAAACGACGACAGGCCGTTTGATCATGCAATACGCTTCTCAAAACATTATTCCGGTTACTTTAGAGCTAGGTGGAAAATCGCCTAATATCTTCTTTAAAGATGTCCTTGATCAAGACGATGCGTTTCTAAATAAAGCGATTGAAGGCTTTGTCTTATTTGCGCTAAATCAAGGAGAAGTTTGTACTTGTCCTTCTCGTGCACTGATACATGAATCTATTTATGATGAATTTATGGAAAGAGCACTTGCGAGAGTTAAAGAAATCAAAACTGGAAACCCACTAGACGTCTCCACTATGATGGGAGCTCAAGCCTCAAATGAACAAATGGAAAAAATACTATCCTACTTAGAAATTGGTAAACAAGAAGGTGCAGAATGTTTAACTGGTGGTGCTAGAAACAACATCGAAGGTTTTGAAAACGGTTACTACATTCAACCTACAGTATTCAAAGGACATAATAAGATGAGAATTTTCCAAGAAGAAATTTTCGGTCCTGTTGTTTCTGTAACAACATTTAAAGATGAAGCAGAAGCTCTTTCTATTGCAAATGATACATTATATGGTCTTGGTGCAGGTGTTTGGACCAGAAATGTCAATACCGCTTATCGCTTTGGTCGTAACATAGAAGCTGGCAGAGTTTGGACAAATTGTTACCACGCTTACCCTGCTCACGCTGCATTTGGTGGATATAAAGCTTCAGGTATCGGTCGTGAAAATCATAAAATGATGTTGTCTCATTATCAACAAACTAAGAATATGCTTGTTAGTTACAGTCCTGATGCTTTAGGTTTCTTCTAAAATTCTGCTTATTCATTCAAGGATGTTTAAAATACCAATTTTAGACATCCTCTTCCTTTTTATTAAGCAAGAGGAGGTTTTCAATGGTACAAAGAGTTACGTGCACAAAAGCAACGATTCAACTCATAGAACTTCTTAAAGAAAAACATGGTCCACTGATGTTTCATCAATCAGGAGGCTGTTGCGATGGAAGTTCACCGATGTGCTACGCAATGGGTGATTTTATCATAGGTGAAAACGATACATTACTAGGAGAAATAGCCGGATGTCCGTTTTACATTAACTCCGCTCAATACGAATATTGGAAACATACTCAGTTAATTATTGATGTAGTCGAAGGGCGTGGCGGAATGTTTTCTCTTGAAGGTCCTGAAGGGAAACGTTTCCTAACAAGATCGCGAATGTTCTCTGAAGAAGAACGAGCTAGTTTAAGAGGTTAAAGTCGTAATGGAGGCTACTGAGCTCAAAATCCCAGTAGCCTGTTTTTTTTTCACGAAATTAAGATCCTTTCTCATTTAGCAAATAACGTAATTTTCTCATGCTTATATTTAATCGTTCAGCTGCTTTCTTACGATCACCAATCGTTTCCTTAAGCATTTTAGTTACGAATGCTTTTCCGATTTCCGTTTCGAGATTCTTCACAGATAATAAAACTTGTTCTAGATTTACGTCGTTGCTTGATTTCCACAAAGCTACGATTTCTTTATTCCATAATTGTATATAAGACTCAAGATTTTCTTTTGGTGAAGCCCCAGTCTCATTAATTAAATTGGGGCTAAGTTGATTTAAACCGATTATTTTTTCTGGTAAGCAGTCTGTAGTCATTATGATATCTTGTTCATCCGCTAAAGCAATGGCTCTTTTAATGACATTATATAGTTCACGTATATTTCCTGGCCACTCATATTGACAAAGTTTTCTTATTGCATCTTCAGAGAAACGTAGATTTGTTTGTTGCTTTTTTAATAAATAAGAGACTAGCTTTGGGATATCTTCTCTTCTCTCTCGTAACGGGGGGATTGTTAATTTGACCACGTCTAACCTGTATAACAAGTCTTCTCTAAATCTTTTATCCTCAACTGCTTCTAGCAGGTTAACATGTGAGGCGGCGATAACCCTTGTATTCGTCTTTCTAATTGCTTCATCCCCAACCTTCATGTATTCACCTGTTTCTAACACTCTTAGAAGCTTAATTTGAGTAGCTAATGTTGCCTCTCCGATTTCATCTAAAAACAAAGTACCGTTGCTAGCTATTTCAAATATTCCCTTCTTATTTTTGATTGCACCAGTAAATGCACCTTTCTCATGACCAAATAATTCACTTTCTAGTAAGGTTTCAGAGATAGCACCACAATTAATTCCCATAAAGGGTTGTTCTGCACGTTGGCTTGCTAAGTGAATGAAATGAGCAAAGACTTCTTTTCCTGTACCTGTTTCTCCTTCTATTAGTACATTCACATTTTTTTTTGAGATTTTATAAGCCATTGTAATTAGCTGATTCATCAGAGGACTTTCACCGACAATCAACCCAGATTCTGTCGCTAATTGAAACATCGTATTTTGCTCAGATGTGATGGTATTATCAAGTAGTTGATCAATTAATCGTTCTAGCTGTTCAATATCGTCAAATGGCTTCTCGATATAATCATTTGCTCCTAGTTTGATTGCTTCAACAGCCGTCTTAATCGTACTATAACCTGTCATAACAATCGTTTTACAAGCAGGGTACTTCTCTTTTAATTTTGCTAATAATATTAACCCGCTTGTATCAGGTAGTTTGACATCGACCATTGCTAACTGATAGGAATCTTCTTCTAATAAGCGAGAGAAGTCGTCTCCATTGTAGCCAACTTTTACAACGTAACCTCTACTTGTTAACAAATGCACTAAAAAATTACCAACTTCTTTTTCGTCATCTATTATTAGTATTTGATGTTTGGACTTCATACAAACTCTCCCCTCCTTTTTTCGGAAGGATTAATATAAATTTACTTCCTTTACCTAATTCACTTATAACTTCAATTGTTCCACCATGTGACTTAGCAATTCCTAAACTAACTGAAAGTCCTAAACCAGAGCCTTTAATGGCCTTCTTTGTTGTGAAAAAGGGATTAAAAATATCTTGAATTATAGATTTTTCCATTCCTGTTCCATTGTCACTAATACTTAAGCACACACTTTCTCTGTCATTATAAATATCCTCATACGTTTCAACTAAAATCGTTTTTGCAGAAAAATCATCTTCCTCAAAAGCTTGTTTCGCATTCAACAAGAGATTAATAGCTATCTGTTCGATTTGTTGTAAGCTACCATTAATAGTTGGTAAAGTTTCATCTAAATGTAAATTTAATTTTATATTTTGTTTTTCAATCTGATAGCGAATTAGATGTAGTACTTGTTCAACTGCTTTATTTAATGAACATTCTTGAAATACATATTCATCTTGTCTGGAAAACGTCAGTAAGCTACGGATGATGTGCTTACAGCGAATTCCGCATTGATGGATATCCTGCAGTAATTGGTATTCAGTTTTTTCTTTTGATGTTGTTCTAAGTAATAATTGAGAATTGCCTAAAACAGCAGTTAGAGGGTTATTAAGTTCATGCGCGACACCAGCAGCCATTTCCCCTATTGCAGCTAGTTTTCCGGAATGGATTAGTTGAGCTTCTATTTGCAATTTTTCTGTTACATCATTTATGTACACAATCACTTCAGTGAGTTCATTTCCTTCATTAAAAGAAGGATAACAGATAATCTCACAAATTCTATTTCTTATTTTTATTTGTTTAGTTGTGACTTGTCTTGTTTGAAATGCCTCTGTCAAAGGACTTATTTGTGAATCAATCTCTACTAATTGATGAAATGTATGTTGATAAATAACCTGTTCTTCCAAATTAAAAAACTGTTTCACAGCATCATTTATGAGTGAGATCGTTTCTTTATGATGAATGACAAATATCATACTTGAGACAGAACGAAACGTCTCCTCCCATTGTTTTTTTCCGTTTAAGACACTGTTATAAAGTCTTGCATTTTCAATACATGTTGCTAACTGATCAGTCAACTGTTGGAAAAAGGCATAATCCTCTTGCTGATAGTTAGTTTGATGTTTACTTTCCAAACTAAAAACACCTATCACTCTGCCCTTACAGACCAATGGGTAAAGAATCATAGTTTGAGCCCCTAATTGTTTTAAAGAACTTTGCTCAAAAAAGGGTACTTCACTATCTTCAAGTGTCTTTATGATCGGTTCTTTTATTTCAAGTACAGTTCGAAACAATGAGTTCCCATTCGGAAAGTAAGTCAATCGTGGCAACGTTAGCTCGTTCTCTGGATAGACATGCGTCAGTATCAGTTCATCACGTTCTAAAGTTGCTACATACAGTCGGTCGATTAGAAAAATTTGATTTAATTTCAATAAGATGTTTTGTAACATGACCCCCATATCCGTATCTATATTAAAACTTTTCGTCACTTCATTAATGATTTCAAGTTGCATATTTTTCTTTTGTAACTCTAGGACAGTCTTCTTTAACTCGGTGTAATAACTTTTTTTAGAAGATTTCACACCAGTCAGAAGATCAATCATCTCCACTTTGTTAGTCATCTATATCACCTACAGTGCTTGTCTAAATAATGCTTCTACTTCTTTTAAAGTAATATCTCGTGGATTCGTGATCATGCAGGCATCCTGTAAAGCAACTACACTCATTTCTGGAATATACTCTTCAACCGAGCCCATTTCTGATAATCTTTGCGGTGCGCCTATATCAATGGATAAATTCCTAACATGTTCAATTCCCTTTAACCCAGCTTGCATCGTAGTTAATCCCGATGTATTTTCACCAAGTAGTTTAGCAATAGTAGCAAATTTTTCTGGGCATGCAATTAGATTAAATTCCATAACATGTGGAAGTAATACGGCATTGACCTCTCCATGAGAGAAGGGAAATCTACCACCAACTGCATGTGACATAGCATGAACAGCGCCAAGAATCGCATTCGAAAAAGCTAAGCCCGCTTGTAAACTTGCCATTGCCATTTTTGATTTAGCTTTATTATTTAATTTCGAAGCAACTGAAGGTCTTAAATATTCTGCAACCAGTGAAATGGCACTTTGAGCTTGCACATCTGTTAAAGGAGTAGCAGCAACACTAACATAAGCTTCAATTGCATGAGTTAATACATCAAGACCTGTTGCTGCCGTAAGTTGTGGTTCCTTTGACGACAGCGTTTTTGGATCTATAATCGCGATATCAGGAATGAGCGACTTAGACACAATCGTCATTTTCTTTTTTCTAGTGGAATCAATAATAATGGAAAATTGAGAAACTTCTGAGCCTGAGCCTGCCGTAGTTGGTACCATAATTTGCGGAGGCAACGGGGCTTTAATCTTATCAATCCCTTCATATAGCTGAATTGAGCCATGATTCGTTGATAGTAAAGCGATTGCTTTTGCAACATCTATGGCACTGCCTCCTCCAATCCCAATTACAGCGTCACATTCAAACTGTTTGTATAGTAAAAGACCCTTTTCTACTTCAAAATCCTTAGGGTTAATTGTTAACTCATGGAACAATGTATACTTTAAGCCTTTGTTCAAACAACTTTTTAAGATATCATCTAACCATTCTTCGTTTAAAATACTTGGATCACATACAATAAAAACATTCATAGCTCCTACTCTAGCACAGCATTCACCTAGTTGACTTATAGACTCTTCTCCAAAAATCACTTCAGGCATAACAAATTTATTAATCACGTAAACACCCCAAATGATAAACTACAATCTACTTAAAGAATTCGACAACAAAAGTCGTCATTCCTTCAAATAACGACTTTAAGTATACCTGTAAACTTTATTTATCTAATTCCTTTTGTCTCCTAATAGATGCCAAGATGATTCCAATACAAAAAAATAACGCAACAGCCATCAGTAGAAATGGAATTTTTGGATCAATCTTATAGGTAATCCCACCGATGATGCCCGCTGGGGAAATAAACAATAAAACAATCACCTGTAAAATCGAAAACATATTTGCACGATTATCATCTTCAATCACATTAGCGACAGCTGTTTCAAGATACGGGTTAGATAGTAACAACCCTGCAGCTAATAAAATAGTACATATTAAAACAGCAGTGATATTTCCTTGTTCTGTTAAAACTAATATGATTAAAGCTATAATTGACAAGACAAACCCGATAATCATAAAGTGTTGGTGTCTATCCTCTTTAATCCGTGGGATAACAATAAACAGCAACACAAGCATACAAATAGACGAAGCAGCAGGAAATATAGCGATGGTCGCATCCTTAAAAGCTAACACATCTACTAGATAAATAGATAAATACGTGTTTTGCATTACTAATTGGAACTGAAAAAGAACATAAACGGAAAATAGTAAAAGAAGCGTTTTGTTTCGTAAAAGATTTGCCACCGTTTCTCCGTAAACTTGAAGTGATTTTTTAATATTCATTTTCTCTGCTTCTTGTTTTTTTCGAATGCCTATTTCACTTTCGTAAGTTGTAAAATGACGAATAATAAACATTAACGTCATACTGAGAAATGCGATGAAATACATTAATCTCATTGCCGGAACTAATGACATTTGACTAATGAGCAACCCTGCTAAAGGAGCAAATAAACCACCAATAACAGCAATTAACTGCAAAATCGTGTATACAAGTGCTCGTTTACTCTTCTCAGTGTCCTCTACAATTAAACATGTCCAAGCAATATGAGGTATTTTATGAAAACCATTAATGATAGCTGCAACAAGGAAAAACCAAAAATTTTGTGAAATAGCCCAAAGTAAGGTAGCAACAGACCAACTTAAAAGGTCAAAAATAAGTAAAGCATACTTTCTTCCAAGTTTATCCGTTAAGAAACCACTTACAAAAGAAGAAAAAATCTGAACGATTAATCCGATACTAGTAATGAGTCCAATTTGCATCTCGGTTAAACCGAGTACCAACATATAAACAGAAGCATAAGTAATAAATAAACTGTACGGAATAATGAATAATGGTTCTACAATAATACAAGCTCTTGCGTTACCAGAAATTTGTCTTAGCATAAGGTCCCTCTCTCAGGTGTAAGAATATGAATCTTCTTTTATATTCTACTTGAAAAAACACGACTTAAAGCTTATTATTTTTAACTTTCATTAAATTTTTTAGAAAGTCTTAAATACTCTAACAAAAATAAAAAAGAAGGAAAACCCACTAGGGCATCCCTCCTTACAAATTTCAAAATCTATTATTGATAAATGTTTCCACCAGATTGTTTGAATTGCTCAGCTTTTTCTTGCAAGCCTTTCTCAATTGCTTCTGTCGTCTCCAACTTATTTTCTTTTGCATATTGACGGATATCATGAGAGATTCTCATACTGCAAAATTTCGGTCCACACATTGAACAGAAATGAGCTGTTTTTGCTCCTTCTGCCGGTAAGGTTTCATCATGATATTCTAACGCACGCTCTGGATCTAACGCTAAATTAAATTGGTCTTTCCAACGAAATTCAAAACGAGCTTTAGATAGAGCATCATCACGTATTTGAGCTCCAGGATGTCCTTTTGCCAGATCTGCTGCATGTGCGGCAATCTTATACGTAATAACCCCTTCACGTACGTCATCACGATTTGGTAAGCCTAGATGTTCTTTAGGAGTAACATAACAAAGCATGGCCGTACCAAACCAACCAATCATCGCTGCTCCAATCGCAGATGTTATATGATCATAACCTGGTGCAATATCTGTTGTTAACGGACCTAATGTATAAAAAGGGGCTTCATGACACATCTCTAACTGTTTATCCATATTCTCTTTAATTAAATGCATTGGAACATGACCTGGTCCTTCTACCATGACTTGAACATCGTGCTCCCAAGCGAGTTTTGTCAATTCACCTAATGTTTCAAGTTCAGCAAACTGAGCTTCATCGTTTGCATCAGCAATTGAACCAGGACGAAGACCGTCACCAAGTGAAAAAGCAATATCATATGCTTTCATGATTTCACAAATCTCTTCAAAATGGGTATAAAGAAAATTTTCTTGATGATGATATAAGCACCACTGTGCCATAATGGACCCACCTCGTGAAACAATTCCAGTTAAACGTCTAGCTGTCATTGGAACATATCTGAGCAAAACACCTGCATGGATTGTAAAATAATCGACACCTTGTTCAGCTTGTTCAATTAATGTATCGCGGTAGACTTCCCAAGTTAAATCTTCGGCAATTCCATTAACTTTCTCTAATGCTTGGTACAAAGGTACGGTTCCAACTGGTACGGCCGAATTCCGTATAATCCACTCTCTAGTTGTATGTATATTTTTCCCTGTTGATAAATCCATTATTGTATCGGCGCCCCATCTAGTTGCCCAAGTCATTTTTTCGACTTCTTCCTCAATCGACGAGGATACAGCCGAATTGCCAATATTCGCATTAATTTTCACATGAAAATTACGACCAATAATCATAGGCTCTGTTTCCGGATGATTAATGTTCGCAGGTATAATAGCTCTTCCTCTTGCCACCTCTTCACGTACAAACTCAGGGTCTAGATTTTCTCTAATGGCAATGAACTCCATCTCGGGTGTTATGATGCCTTTTTTGGCATAATGGAGCTGAGTTACATTCTTTCCATCTTGAGCGCGTAACGGTTTTCGTACACTCGTAAATACTTGTTTATTGGCTCTTGGGTCATTCTCTGCTTTAAAGCCATTATCTTCCGGTTTGATGATTCTTCCCTCGTATTCTTCTACGTCATTACGTTCTTTAATCCAAGCCTGACGTAACGGAGGTAAACCTTCAGTTATATTGACAGAGTACTGATGGTCCGTGTAAGGGCCGCTCGTATCGTACACACGAACTGGTGCATTTTCTTCTTCGCCTACAGTACCTGTTGTAGGACTCAACTCGATTTCTCTCATTGGTACTTGAATGTCTGATCTTGAACCAGTGACATATACTTTTTTACTACCTGAAAAGCTAGACATAATTGAGATGTTTTTTTCATTCAATGAAGATGTGGACATGTGAAATCTCTCCTTTTAATATAGTTTTTTCAATAAAAGGACGAGATCTAGAACATAAAAAGAGGAAGGTTTATTAAAGAAAACACATAAAAAGCCGGGTACACCAATAAATCGTTCATTGGTTGGACCCGGCTAATTGACTACGTAATCTTTAAACTGTAATGTCATAAACTTCCCCACGCTGGTATGAGCCAGATCAGGTCCAAAGGGTCAATAAACTTCTGCATGTTTATCTCTCAGCCCAACTCATTGGACACCCCTAGTTATTACTATTAAATTATTAAACAAGTCAAAGTATATCCTATACTGACTTTAAATGATATAGTTTTTTCCTTTTTAGGATAAAAGTACCATCCTTAATTACAACACATAGTCTGCTAGAACACTTTGAACTTCGTAAATGTTCAAGCTTTTATTAAATTGTTTCTGTATAGGCGTTGAACTTCCTGACACCCATATTTTTAACTCTGCATCTAGGTCGAAATTGCCTGCAGTTTCTATACTAAAATGAGTAATATTCTTGTATGGAATGGTATGAATCTCTACCTTTTTTCCTGTAACACCTTGTTTATCTACAAGTATTAAACGTTTGTTTGTGAAAATGAACAAATCACGAATTAATTTATACGCTTTGTCTATCGTTTCATCTCTCGTTAAAACCTTGGCAAACTCTCTTTCAACCTCGGAAATGCTAACTTCTGATGCGTTACCCATTATCCCATCAAAAAATCCCATATTCATTCCTCCTTAAAAACATAATCACTTTAATACAGCATACCATAAATTACCTATTGTCTACTTCTTTATTGGTTGAATTTTCAAGAATATGATAAGGTTTACTATATAATTAGCGATTGGATTGCAAAAAGGAGAGCGTAAATGAAACCAAAAGTACTTGTTTATATGAGAGTTGATGAGCGTGTGATTGAAACATTAAAGAAGGATTTTGAAGTGACCTGCTTTCAAAATCATGAATACTTAGGTGATCCTGCTTTTGATTCGGCCTTAAAAGAGGCTGATGGCATCATCGGTTTAGCACTTAAGGTTACAAAAGAGCTATTAGATGCAGCACCCAACTTGAAAATTGTTTGTAACGTATCTGTTGGCTATGATAACTTGGACCTAGATGAAATATCGAAGCGCAATATTTTAGCTACAAATACACCTGAAGTCTTAAATGACACAACCGCCGATGCAATATTTGGTCTTCTAATAGCTACAGCAAGAAGAATTCCAGAGCTTGATCATGTTGTAAAGTCTGGTGGTTGGAACATCTCTTTACAACCTGATCAATATGGAGTTGATGTTCATCATAAAACATTAGGAATTATAGGTATGGGCAGTATTGGGAGTGCTATAGCGAAACGGGCTCACTTCGGTTTTGACATGAACATTCTATATCATAACCGTAGCCGAAATAAAAAAGCAGAACAAGCGTATCAAGCTACTTATTGCGAGTTAAATGAGTTATTAGAGCGATCTGATTTTGTTTGTTTAATGGTACCTGCTACAAAAGAAACCGCTAATTTAATGGGGCGCGAGCAATTCCAAAGAATGAAAAAAACGGCTATTTTCATTAATGGGTCTAGAGGGAAAAATGTTGATGAACAAGCTCTTTATGAAGCTTTAAAAACAGGAAATATACATGCTGCTGGTATTGATGTATTTAAAGAGGAGCCTACTCCAAAAGACAATCCGTTACTAAAGCTAAAAAACATTGTTACTTTACCTCATATCGGTTCATCTACTACAGAATGCGAATATAATATGTCTAAATTAGCTGCTGAAAATCTAAAAGACGGACTTAACGGCAAGATGCCTCCTAGTCTATTGAATTAGGAAATTTGGAATAAAAATCTTACATTTTTAGAGGGTGTACAAAAGGTTACTGTCGATCTTTTAGTTCATCTTCTTTTTTATTTTCTTTATAATTATTTCTACACATTCATTTCCAAACATACTCTGTACATAATTAGATTGTTTTCACAATATAATCAGTCTGGATAATCAAATTTATTTAAAGGAGGTGAGTACGATCTGTGCATATCGCTGATGGAGTACTCGACCTATCCGTAGCTATCGCAACAACGGTTGGTGCGACTGGTTTATTAATTTACTCATTGAAGGGAACAAAAGAAGAAGAAATCCCCAAAATTAGTTTACTTACAGGAGCTTTTTTCGTTTCAACTCTTATTAATATTCCCATTGGCCCCACATCTGTACATCCTTTATTAGGTGGTTTCCTAGGATTGGTCCTCGGTCGCAGAGCCCCTATTGGAATTTTCATTGGGTTAATTCTTCAAGCTGTGTTATTTCAACACGGAGGTATTACAACTTTAGGGGCAAATACATTACTAATGTCCATCCCCGCTCTATTAATTTATTGGTCAATTCCTTTACTAAAGAAAGTTCCTTTTTTCTTCAGGGGGTTCTTGGCTGGTTTTTCCGCCATTTGTGGAGGTGTCCTTTTACTAATCCTTCTTTTGCTCTTATCCGATCAACGTTATGGTGAGGGAGCCTTTTCAGTTATTAGATTCGTTTTTATAGCCTACTTTCCTTTAGCCTTACTAGAAGGTGTTTTAACTGGATTTGCAGTAAAACATTTGTACACAATACGCCCCAATTTATTTGATAAAAAATTAAATTGCTAAAGGGGGAGATTGTATTGGCTTCATTTGAAGATGAAAATATTGAGGGTGTCAGAAAATGGGCTTCTTCTTGGGAGCCACGAACAAAATTTCTAGCAGCTGTCTTTTATATATTTGGTGTAATTAGCTTGCAATCACTTGCTCTCGCCTTCACAGCCTTCATCATTGCTTTTGCAACCGTTTGTTTCATGGGTATCCCAGTTAAGTCATTATTTAAACGTTGTCTCATTATTACTCCATTTTTGCTACTCATGACCATTCCTTTGTTATTTAATCAAGGCCTTTCATTGATTCATGATAATGTAATCTTTGCTCTTCTGATTATTACCAAAGCCTTTACATCTATGACTGTTTTAACGATCTTATTAGATTCTCAATCATTAGAACAATTTATGAATAGTTTAGCTCATCTAAAAGTCCCTCCTATATTAATTACAGTTCTAATGCTTTCTTATCGTTACGTATTTTTATTTCTAGAAGATATACAAAAAATGCAACTTGCTGCTAAAGCACGCTTCTTTAATGGAGGTATTAATATCAAAAGTCTGAGGACATATGGCCAATTAACTGGCTGTTTATTAATCAAATCATTAGACCGTTCAGAACATGTATACGAAGCATTAACATCTAGAAGCTTTACTGGTCAACTTCAATTCGGTTCATGCAAGGCTGTTTCTAAATTCGATATTAGTAAGTCTTTGGTAGTTGTATTAACCATATCTGCACTGGTCATCATTGAGAAAAGTAACATTGGCCTTATATAGGCCAAGGTTCTTTTATTCATTCTAAAGTACTAGGTTATAACAGAGGAGTTGTTAACATGAAGAAAACTAGCTTACTTATAATCAGTATAAGCTTATTTAGTTTCGCTTTAATTGCTTGTACAAACGTTGAGGAAAACGATCCAGTAATCGAGCAGGAGATAGATAAAGAAGCTGATCTATCAGAAGAGATCATTGAAGAAAAGGATACAGAAGTGGATTTAGCTGAAATCAAAGAGGAAGAAGAGGAAGAAGAAGATAGTATAGCAGATGGAATTGGCCATCATGGTGAGTTGCCGTATGAGTGGGCTGGTACCTATCAGCTTGAAAAAGGAACGTATTCTTTAGTATTTAATGAAAATGAATTTGGCGATGAAAGTATCCTTGTTGCCTTTATACTAGAAAATAAAAACATTCTCGATTTAGAGCATCATGCTGCACATTTATTTGAAGCAACACCTGAAGAAACAGACGTCAATCATCACTTTATTGCCCAACATGAGTTTGTTTATAACCTGCCATTAAACAGCGATGCAACACATTTCACATTTGAAGTTGTTGAAACTGGGAGTTATGTTTTATTTACAGAACATCATGCTCATGAGTTTCAGATGCAAATATCAAATGAAGACGGATTTGAAATAACGGTAGAACATGAAAAGGAATATGAAGGACATGATCACAGTCACAGCCATTAATGAAAAACGTCTTATAATTAGTTTACTATTCTTTTTTGTTCTTTCTCTTCCCTCTCCAATTTATGCTCATAAATTATTGATAGAGCAAGTAGAAACGGGAATCATTAAAGTCATGTATGATGACGGGAGTTTTTCAACGAGAACATCCGTGACGGTCTTTGATGATAAAGGAGTTGAAATTGAAGTAGGATCTTTAGATTCAAACGGCTATTTTTATTATGATGACAAGCAGGCTTTTTCTTTTGTTGCTGAAGATGGAATGGGACATCGCTCCGAATGGCGAATAGATAAAGAAATGGTTAGCGAATCTAATCGACACCGTTTACTGATTGCCCTAGCTGTAGTATTCATTTCTGTGCTTATTGCCGTATACTTCTCTATTAAAACGAAGATAAAGAAAAATCAACTATCGTCTTAGCTTGTTAATAATGAGCTGTACCTAAGGAACAAACTAACTGGGAATGTCTTATAGGTGGTTCTAACCTTTAAAACATTCTCAGTTTTTTTATGCGAAAAAAAGAGACGTAAATCGATGTGATTCACCTCTCTAAGTAAGTTCCCTATAGGATAATTTTGTTAATCTTTTTGATAATATCTCGCTCCCCGTTCCACGTTCCTTTGATATTGTTTTGGCTTATAAGGATGTTGAGTGTACGGTGCGACATATGGTGTGGAAGGAAGAGACGGTGTGTACGTCTGAGTACTTTGATCATTGAACTTCTCAGCAGCATGTGTTCCATTTTTAGGATGTGGATGAGTATAATCTTGAGAAGGCCAATGACTTAAATTAGGTTTATTATAATGAACGATTGTATCGTCCACAAAAGCACAAACATTCCCCTTATTCTCGTTAGTGCTGTAGTTAGGTTTTACCTCCATTACATTTGCAGGTAATCCCATAACTGAAGGAATGGTAATCTGAGTATCCCCAGGTATATAAGATGGATCCGTTATATGTTTATTGACCGCTTTTAAAATTTCAAATTGAACACTATACGTTTTAGCCACATCATATAACGACTCACCTTCTTTTGTAACATAAAGTCTCACGATTTTAGCCTCCCTATTTATTTTTGAGTTTAGCCCTATATGTCTATTCAAACCTCTACGCATTTGCCATTACTCTTCTTAAATTCTAAATGCACTGATCTATTCAGACAGCATAATATGCTCATATGTATCTTTAAATTACGTCATAAGGAATAAACGAGAGGATCGTGATAACGTGTTAACACATATGAATAACATATTTGGAATTAGAATTAACAATAGCTCTAACAACGCTTCGATTAATATGGGGAATGCCTTGCATAAAGGACATCAAGCTAATGTGAAATCAAATGTAGGCTACTTACAACCCGGTGACGCCAATTTTTCTCCACTACAATTCAATAATGCCAACTTAACGAATGATCCTGATGTAGTTGATCAAGCACAAGGGCAAGTGTAACTGTAAAAAAGGCAGAACTTGGCTAACATTCTTGTTCTGTCCTTATTTGTTTTTACATACGTTATTTCCAGTGTCATCCTCTATTCTTTCGCATAGGCTAAAATATAGGCGAAATCTAGGAGGAATCTATTTTGACACATGTTAATAACATTTTCGGTATCCGTATCAATAGTACTTCCACCAATGCCTCAGTCAACTTTGGAAACGTATTGCATAAAGGGCACCAAGCAAATGTAAAAATAAATGTTGCTACGCACAAGCAGGAGACGCCAACTTTTCACCCTTACAATTTAATAATGCCAATTTAACCAATGACCCAGACATGGCAGATCAAACTCAAACACAAATTTAATTAATAGAAAGGACTGTTACCCATGCAGATCAATATAAAGAACATTAGAATCAACTCAATTAGTACGATTGGGTCTTTAAACATTGGGAAAACAGTTCTTGCCGGTAACCGGGCAACCAGTGCCAGATTTCCTAAACCATATTATGAAGAAAATGAGCCTGATGAAGAAATGGATTTAGAATCTGAAAAAACGGAGTTAGCATTACCAATTGATGTTCCGGTTATTGAATTACCACCTGGTACACAGACCTAAGTTTGAATGAAATGAATGATAGCAAATAAGAATTTTTAAGGGGTGAGTGGCATGTATTATTGGAACCAGAATTATCAAAGTCCTCCTTATACATCTTGGCAACCACAACAAAATTCAGAACTTCAACAACAACCCTATTATGATCAATATTATATTCCCTACTCTGAACCAACTAATACTCCTTATGTTCAGGCAGATCCAAAATATGTTTATAACTATGACCAATATTTCTATCAAGAACCGACAGAAGTAAATTCGAATGAATTCGAACAGCACAATGAACCGAGTGAAGTTGAACAGACACAACGAATTAAAGAGAGTTCAGATGAATTACATCAAAAAATGTATTCACCCTCTAACCAAAAGACAATGAACATTAATCTAATGGAACAACTGACTAAACATATGACAGCACTCACCAAGAAATTAGAGGAAATTGAAAAAGAGAATAAAGAGCTTAAAGAAAAAGTAGAAAACATGAAACCAATAAACATTGAAAATATTAATTATAAAATTCAAGAATTAACAGTAGAAGAATTGTCTGGAAATTTGATGATTGGAATGACTACTCTCGGTGAAATGGGAGACTTACAGAAATTACTTAACGATAACAATAGCATTCAATTTAATGATATTGACACTGAGAACTTTGAACAAGAATTTGAGGAAAAGATGGATGAAGTCAACTTCGGTAATGATGAATAATGTTAATCAACCGAGGTTGCTTCACTATATAATATTTTATATAACATCCGGGCTGCTTCTTGTTCATTTACGGGCAACTTTTTTTCACCCAACATCCGAAATAATCTGGCAATAGTGGGCAAATGTAAGTTTGCTTTCCTAATCCATTCTTCATTCACTAATAATTCCGGTCCACCTGTTGTAAGAAGTTGTCCTTCTCTCATTAAAATAATAATATCTGCCCAAGAAGCGGCAAAATCAACATCATGTGTTGATAAAATAATCGTTTTACCCATAAAATTTAGCCCTTGAAGTAATGCTGCCACGTCATCCTTTCCTTGAGGATCTAGATAAGACATCGGCTCATCAAGGACAACAATATCTGGTTTCATAGCTAAAATCCCCGCAATCGCAACCCTCTTTTTTTGACCATAGCTAAGATGAAATGGAGCTTTGTGTTTAAATTCCAACATTCCAACAGAGCCAAGAGATGCCCTGCAAACATCCTCAATTTCTTGTTCAGACATTCCAAGATTTCGTGGTCCGAATTGAACATCTTCTAAAACGGTTGCAGAAAAAACCTGGTCATCTGGATCTTGAAAAACAAGGCCAACCTTTTGACGTATTGCCTTTAAATTCTGTTTAGTTAAAGGTATTCCCATAACAGAAACTGTACCTGATTGCGGTAACTTCAAGCCATTTAAATGATGTAGAAATGTCGATTTCCCTGCCCCATTTGGTCCAAGAATAGCCACTTTTGCTCCCATAGGGATGTTTAATGTTATCTGATCGACAGCCTTCGTTCCGTCTTGATATTCGAAGCTCAATTGATTAATTTCAATGGCATGCATAGATTAGCCTCCCTTTTGTTTACGTTTAATCCTGCATGTTTAAAAAGTACTTTCTGTTTGCAAATATCCTATTAAAAAAGACCGGGATTCAATCCGGTCTTTTGATTTTATCCCTCAGGAAAATTTCTTACCTAATTTACCAGCATCAACCATCGACGCAAGCACATCTGCTATGATACGCGTCGCTAACAAAGCGGTTTTATCACTTATATCATAAGGAGGTGAAACCTCTACAACCTCTAAACCACAAATTCCTTCTCGCGCGATAAGATCTAAGAATTTCAATCCTTCTCTAGGTGTAAACCCACCAGGTTCAGGCCAACCCGTTCCCGGAACAAATCCCGCATCAAAGCTATCAATATCTACACTTAAATAAACCGCTTTTGCTCCCTTCCATGCTTTTTCTAAAGCGATCTCAGCTACTTTTTCAATCCCTAGTCTCTCAATATCCATAATGGAAATGGCTGTCGTGTTAAATTTACGTACATTTTGAACAGCCTCTCTTGGTACTTGCCAGCCACCTATACCAACCTGAACTAAGTTCTCGGGTGGTGCGTTTGGAATATTCGTTGCATGAAACCAAGGAGTTGTATGCATTCGTTCATCCATGTCTTTCTCCTGCAAATCTAAGTGACGGTCCATATGAATAATTCCCACTTTGCCATCAACATTATCTGCAATTGCCTTTAGACAAGGATAACCAATTGCATGATCTCCACCGAGCATAACTGGAAGTGTTCCTTGTGCAAATACATGAGATACAGCTTTGAATATCTGATCAAAACTTTTTTCTATGTTTGCTATTGTAAAGACGTCACCTACATCACACATATTTAGTGATTCGACTAAATCTACTCCTTTTTCATAACTATAACTCGTATAAAGCTTAGAAATTCTTCTGATTGCCTCGGGTCCAAACCTGGCACCTGCTCTGTAAGTCGTTCCGATGTCAAAAGGAACCCCCATAAAAGCTACATCGTATTCTCCGACTTTTCGGACATCTTCTAAAAACGGCGCTCGAAGGAAAGTAGGGATACCCGCATAGGCAGGGCGTGGCTCTCGCGTAAAGGTTGAAATCGTTCGATCTCCAATTGATGGAGCTGCTTCTAGGCCATACTTTACCGAACGCTCCAAAATCTTTTTGTTTTCGATTTCAGGTATTTTGGCTTCTTTTGCTGCTTGCTCCATCCCTAGAAGATCATATTCCCGGTCACTTTCAAGTGCTTTCTTTTTTCTATAACTCAGCCCGTGATCATCAAAAAAGCCCAATAAAACCACCTCATTTCTGTTTGTCTAGGATGTTACTTTCACTAAAACACGACATTTAGACCATCCCGCATTATGTATATTTCAATCATTTTGTCCATAGACCTATATGAAAAAAGAGACCAGTTTTATTTTTAACTGGTCTTATCTAGATTTTGTACAACAACTTTGTTTTTTGATTGTTCTGGTCGAATAAGTCGAAATAAATGGATAAAAAGATTCCCACCTTTAAAAAAAGCTTCTACTTTATCATCTCTCACAGCAAATGGCAATTCTACTGTTCTTTTAACTGGCCCTTGATAAATTTCTTGATGAAGTAGCCTAAAACCATTGTAATCAATGTGCATCGTTCCACTTACCTCAAGTGTTTTTTCGTATACATAAATATCAACATCTTCTAGCTTTAAGCCTGGCAATGTGAAAATACACAATAATTCATGACCTGACTCATACATATTCATATTGATACTTGTATTTGTACTACTACCTTCTATATCCATATTCTCAAAGCTTGCAAAGAAATCTTCTCCAAGGAAATTCGGTAATGATTTTTTCCAATTGTTTGGCCAATACTTGTTCAAAGTAACCCCTCCCATAAATCTTCTTATAAAATTTTATGAGAGTTTCTAGGTTCCGGTGACAATTTTATAAGCTCTAATTTTAGTCATTAGCCCTGTCATTTTTCTAAAGTGAACATACATTGTGTTAATGATATAAATTGGAGGAGTTAACATGTTCTCACAACGTAATCACCCATTTACAAAGCCACCTACCGCAATGGGATTTAACCCTTTTGAATACGGTTTTCAACAATTACCTTTAAATAAACCTTTTTTCAAGAATTTTTTCAAACAGCACCCTCCTTTCCAACCACATTCTAATCAGCAAGTACCACCTTTTCAGATGGATAATCCATTCACAAGTGGCTTTATGAATCCAAATGTTTTACAAATGCAGAATCCTTTTTCAAGCCATTTCTTTCAAGGGAATCCGCAAGGGCAATCCCCACAGCATGTTCAACAAGCTGCTAACCCTAACCAAATCGATACGTATCCGCAACCGCCTACTTCTAATCCTCAATCTTGGTTGACGGACGGCAGTCTTGATTTCAAAAAAATGGGTGGGGGCTTTCAACAAGCGATGAGTCTTTATCAACAAGTTAAACCGCTCTGGAATTTAATAGTTAAATAATAGTTTACCCTTAACATTAAACGTTTGAATAGAAAGTAAGAATGGTCTTACTTATTTTCTTCGTCTTCATCTTCTTCTGCTGGACAGCCGATATTAATTTCATCTCCTATTACAATTTCACCAGCATCAATCTTTTGATTAGCCTGGTGCCCTTTGTGAATAGTAGGACCATAATTAATGGATGCACCGTGGGAGATGTTTGTAATTTTCATGTTTTGTATACCAGTGTAATGACCGTATTTTTTCATATGTTTCCCTCCCAAATTTTCATTTTTCTTTATCATATGAAGGGAGGGACAACCTCGTATAGATGAATATCATAAGGCTAATAAAATTAGAGAATTGACTAAAGGAAAAAACCTACTTAGTCAAAAAAAGCAAACATCTACCTATATTCGTAGAGGCTTGCTTTCCTTTATCTTAATATCTATAGAGCTTTTTTAGTTTCCAATCTTCTTTAATACCTCATCTAATGGTTCTGGCTTTAAAAACTCCACCGGCGAAACCCCCTTCTCAAACGTGAACGCATCTCCTTCAATGACAATCACATATCTTCCGTTTACCTTTGCAATATGAAGTGATTCACCAAAGTCCGATAACATCGCCTTTACATCAATATGGTCAAGCTTCAATTTCAACGGAATCTCTGGCTGATGCTCAATGATTGGTGCAGAAGCTTCCACCACCTGCTCAGGTGTCCACTTTTCCTGCATCTCGCGAACAGGTGTATTCGACCATGCTTCAATGTATTCTTCCTCTTGCTGACGCTCAGGACTCTCCTCGTGATACGTTTCAGCAATATGCTGCTGTGCCATTTGGATGACTTGAGTTTTTACTATTTCAGGCATTGATTGATGGTATTCTACAAATTTCAAGAAGTCTTCAAAGTATCTCGCATGGGAGGATTGGTGAATTTTCAGTTCCCACTCTTCAAGCATACCCTCTTCCGGCATGTACGGGTATTGAATAGACTTCATATTTTTCGTTGTAATTGCGCGTTCTACTTGGCGGATCATCGTTTTTTCATCTGTTATGGTAGCGACTTTTTGTTCAAAATCGCATTTTAATACGAAAACAAATGGCTCATCAAAGTATTTATTGAATTTGGCACGTAATACTAAAACCGCTCCACCACGAATTGCACTTGTGTCCATATAAGCACGGACAAGTTCTTCACTGTTTTTTTTGAAATCATCTGCTGACTCAGCTGAGCGAATACGATGAAACATATTATAGTTAGGATTAGTATCCAAGTTATAGCCTGGTTCGACAATGAATCTTCCAATCTTCGTTGGCACTTGCTCTGATTTTGGATTTCTTTCTACTTTCCGTTTGACTACTTTCATTAATTCGCCATCCAAAAAATCCTTTAATGCGCTCTCTAAATAATTTGCTTCATCTAATGTTTGATAGTGTTTATAGGCTTTATCTGCTTGTTCACCTTGTCCATCAATTTGTACAACAAAAAAAGATAAATATTGTATCGCAAAATCCATTTTAATCACCTTTTCAATCTAATTCATAAAAAAATCGAAATAACCTACGTATTATACCACCGATTATTCAAGGAGAACAAAAAAAGAAGTGTTTCAAGTAGGACATCTCTTGAAACACTCTTATTAATTTGCTTTTTATCATATCGATTTTATAGGTAGGACGATGTATGTTCTACTGCTCGAGCAACTTCACTTAATGGAAATTACTTCCCACTTAACAATCATTACACAGCCTTTTATTTAAACTGTTTGACCTAGCTTCTTCTCTTTATAGTGAGTATACCTCAGTTTTGCTCTACCCTTTAATAAGATCGCAAGTAATACTGTTAATTCTGCTACCATACCAACCGATTGTGCCAGTGCCCCTATCATCCCATTCCAAGACGGCATCACAGTAGCTAATACTGCGACAACGACAAACGTAAACACTAGATTGGCAGATTGAGAGAAGACCATCGTTCTTGTTTCACTTCGTAACATTAACAAACCATTACAAAAATCTACAAAAGGAAAAACCAAAACCATAAGCATAAATACTTTTAAACTATCTAAGCTCGCTGTCACTAAACGCTCATTGGCTCCAAGAACATGTTCAATGAACCAAGCCCCAATTGGAGTAAAACAAAAAACAGCTAAAATTAAAGCTGGAATAAAACCAATCATAAACGTAAACTTTTTTACTTCTCTAGCATGATTTTTGTAAAAAGTCAGGACAATTTGGTGAGTATAACTAAAGAAACTTAGAAATAAATGTGTAATACTTAATGCGATCGCATAAGAGGAGATAGCTAATTCGATTTCCGAAGTTTTCCCTAAAAAGACATTGATCACTGGTCCGACCATAACAATAATCAGTGACGATAAAATAAGTGGATTGTAAAAACGGAAAATTTGAGCTTTCGTTGTTATTTGATGGTCTTCATCTTTTTCAACCATCTTCTTTACAAGAATTCGGCCTTCTAGATAGCTTACCAAGCTCTCCACCATCATCCCTGCTAAGAAGATATAAGCTCCCGTTTTTGCATTAATATTTCCTGTGTGGATAAAAAGTAAGGATAAGAGATACATCGCTATAAGTCTAATGATCATACCAATCGTTAGCCATTTCGTTTGTCGGTTTAAAATAATTACACCTTGAAATAAGCAGCGAATGGCAGAGAACAAAGAGACAAGGATTAAGATTTGATATACTTCCACAATTTGCTCAATCATATTAGGATCTGCCCCAAAAACATAAGAGAAAATCCACCATCCAATAGGTGAATAAGCAATAATAGAAGATATAATCATTAAAATCGTAACAATAAAAATAGCAACTGTTGACATGGCTTTAAAGGAAACTTTGTCTCGTACTAAAGCCGAACAAGCATTTCGTAATAACACACCTAATCGTTCAATAATGGAAAATAAACTCATAGCTACTACATAGCTGGCTATAATAACTTCAGCGTTCTCTCCCCTAGTTAATGTTCCATTAATGATGATATGGGAGAGAGTTACCAAAATAGCTGATAAACCAAGCGGAACAAAGAACGTAAGAATTTTCTTATTAGATAAAGCACCTATGTTTTCTCCAGTAATCCCTTCTTTCTATTCTCTCTCTTTTGAACTAATTGTTAATATATAATATTAAATCAAAAACCCAAAAATAACAACGTTGTAAACTAAGTAAATATAATTTCGTGTCTAAAAATGAAAAAAAGGGTGTCCGAGGAAGATCATTTGACCTTAGACACCCTATGTCTTACCGGTTGTTTAAATAGGTGTTTAAGATATCTTTTACGTGTCCAGAATCGTTCGTTTGGATCAAATAATGATCTCCAGTTAATTCAGCGGACACATCTTGTACACCTTGAACTTTTAGAAAGTCGATGACGTCATTTACTTTTTCTGTTTGAGTGAGTAACACTTTTTTTCCTACGTACTCGCCATTTACATATAAATCGTATGCGTCATGAGCTTCCTTAACTTGTTCATGATCTCCATCGAAAATGCCAAAGGTAAAGATTCCTGCTCCTCCAGTAGACGCTCCGTTACCATTACTTGAAGTACCATTCACTCCATTAAAAAACATGTAAGACTCAACTCCATCCTTTTTCCTTAGTGTGCATCATTGAGTAAAAATTTAACCAATCAAATCCTTTAATTCACTAACTAATCACAAATATCGCCTAATGACATAGCCTAATTGTAGCTTCTTCTAAAATCCCAAAAAGGAGATTAGAAAAATGGATTTAACATTAGCACATTGGCTTTATTTAGTAGGCACACTTATCATTATTGTTACAATGCTTTTTAGACAGAACGTAGTCGTTCCAGCTCTTTTAATGAGCTTTATAATCGGTTGGGCATACGATGGTTCATTTCTAAATGGGATACAAGTTATTTTTAATGCCAGTTTAACTGCAGCAGGAGAATTATTTCACATTTTCTTAATAATCGCCATTATGACAGCCCTGTTGCAATCGTTGAAGTCCATAGGAGCAGATGAGCAAATGGTGTCTCCTTTTTTGAAGGTTATGAAAAACGGACATTGGTCATTTTGGATTTTAGTATGTATTACGTACGCCATGTCATTGTTCTTTTGGCCAGCTCCTTCGGTTCCGCTAATTGGGGCATTATTAATTCCAGTTGCAATTAAAGCCGGTTTGCCACCGATTGGTGCAGCGGTAGCTATTTCACTTGCTGGACACGGAATGGCGTTGTCCTCCGATTACGTTCTTCAGGTAGCTCCTGCTCTTACTGCATCAACATCGTCTATTGATGCTGGTCTATTAGCAGATCGTGCCCTTGTTTTGTCAATCATCACGGGTATTATCGCTCTTTCAATTGCTTATATGTCAATTCGAAAGAAAATCATTAAGCCTTCTCAAAAGAATGTGACCGAATGGGAAAATAACGGAAATAATAATTTAAAAATAAGTTCAGATGAGCTGGTCGTCAAGAAAAGTAAATCAAGCACTGTATTTGCTATTCTTGTTCCTACGACTTTTTTAATTATTGTTGCTTATGTCATTGTTTCAACTTTCTCCAACCTACTTCCATCTATTGAAGATGGTGCTGGCGCATCCATTATCGGAGGCACCGCCATTCTGCTCTTAATGGCTATTTCTATTTCAAGAAATTATCGTGAAACGTTGAAGGAAGTTAGTAACTACTTGGTCAATGGTTTCGTCTATTCGTTTAAGGTAATGGGGCTAGTTATACCTATTGCAGGGTTTTTCTTTATAGGAAGTGACAGTTTTTCGGCCAAGATACTAGGAATTGAAAACGCCGATCAAGCTCCTGGCTTTTTATTTGATCTCGTTCAAGCTAGTCAGCATGCAATTCCAGACCATGCGTTTATTACTGGTTTCGGGATTTTAATTCTAGGTATGATATCCGGTCTAGATGGATCAGGGTTTTCTGCTCTTCCTCTAATCGGTTCACTATCAGAAGCCATGGCTCATTCTGCTGGTATTGACCCCACTACCCTTGCTGCAATTGGACAAATGGGTGCTATTTGGTAGGTGGAGGTACACTTGTCGCTTGGTCTCCAATTATAGCTATTGCAGGTTTCGCAAAAATATCTGTCATTGATTTAGTAAGGAAAAGCTTTCTACCCGTAATTATTGCATTAACTTTGACAACGATAGTTGGATTATTATTATTTTAATGAATGAAGGGCTTGAATGATTGATTCATTCAAGCCCTTCACTTATTTTTTCCTTTTAACAAACAAATAAGCTAAGTAAGCAATATATAGTGGGGTTGCTATATAAATTAAGTAAGGAAAGGTTCCATATGTTCCTCTATAAACCATGTAAAGGGCACACCCTAAGAAAATAGTTATAATTGTACCGTATTTTGGGAGAGGAACATCTTTTAAGCTGGGAATTCGCACCTTACTAACCATTAAAAAGCATAAAGCTGTAAAGAGAACCGTTGTAATGATATTTGGAACTAATTCTCCAAATAACGTGATTAGAGCTAAGATTCCCCCTGCAGCCGTAATGGGAACTCCAATAAAATAATTGAGCGACGATTTGGGTGAGCTAATATTAAATCGAGCTAGTCTATATGCACCAAATAATGGAAACAAACCAGCTACAAGTAATCCTAATAACCCAAATTGATAAAAGTATGTATAATAAATGAGAAAAGAGGGAGCTACCCCAAACGTAACAATATCTGCAAGTGAATCTAATTCTTTCCCTAAGGCGCTATCAGCTTTTAACATCCTAGCAAGCCGTCCGTCCATACTATCTAACATCATCCCAATTAAAATCAGAATAGCGGCATTTTTATATTGTCCATTTGCCGCATATCCAATTGATAAAAAACCACAATAAAGATTTCCGAGTGTAAACATATTCGGAATGCTCTTCGTAAATCTCATAAACCTCACACTCCACACAAGACACGGGTTGTACAAAAGCTCCCGTAGATTTTAAGACGATTTCAATCTATAACAGTCACTCATACTATTAATTATAAGCTTTTCTCACCTCTTTTTCCAAATACTCTAAAAAAGCTTTCCCTGTCATTTTCGTTTCTCCCCCACCTTGAATGAGTTTGTCAGTTCCACCACCTTTACCATTAATTAAAGGTAATGCATCTAATACAACTTTTTTCACTTCAACCTGTAAGCCGTCGCCTTTTGAAGCGACGAATTGAATTCGATTATCGTTTTCGACTACTAACACAACACAAGCATCTTTACACTCAGTGACAATCATTTGCGCGAGTTTTTGCAATTCTTTTACTGGTCTGTTCTTAAAAAACTTGAAAATCATTTTATTCTCTAACATTTTTTTTGCTTCATATGTAAGTAGCTTATCATTCCATAATTCAACTTGTTTCTCGAGTTCTTTGTCTTTTTGAATTAATTTCCGAACTGCGTTGGGAAGATTGGATTCAGAAGAGCTGGTTAAGCTCACAAGTTCTTGTAATACAGTATGTTTACGTTCAAAAAGCGAGATTACACGGTCTCCACAAATGAAATGTACTCGAATTCGATTTTTCTGTTGCTCCCAAGACAATATTTTAACCGCTCTAATTTGCCCTGTTGAAGAAGGATGTGTACCACCGCAAGCATTATAATCAACGTTTGGGATTATGACAAGACGAATATCCTCTTTCACAACAGGCTGCTTTCTAAGTGAGTAAGAAAGAGCTTCTTCTAGGTTCACCCATTTAGGCTCAATAGAGATATTTTTTAAGATCTTCTCGTTAACCCATTCCTCAGCCTGAGTTACTTCTACCTGTGTAAGTTGTTTAGTTTCTAAATCAATAGTTAACGTTTCTTTTCCTAAATGAAAGCTCACCGTTTCATAATCGAAAAGATCGGCAAAAGCAGCAGATAAAAGGTGCTGACCTGCGTGTTGCTGCATATGATCAAATCGTCTACTCCAATTAATAACACCTTCCACTTCTGTATGATCATCAACATCAATACGACTTTTCAAAAAATGACGGATGATACCTTCTTCTTGTTGGACATCCACTACATGAACGCCTGCCAAAGTACCAGTATCATAAGGTTGTCCTCCTCCAGTTGGATAAAAAGCAGTCTGATTCAATATGACAAACCAGTTGCCTTCATTTGTTTGTTCTTGCTTAAGTATAATAGCTGAAAATGTCTTAATATATGGATCTTCATAATATAACTTCTTAGTCACTAAACCATACCCCGATCTACATTAGAATTCTCTACTCTATAGTAGCATTTATTGCTTCATGAATAAATAAAGACTGTTAAGAAATACTCTTTATGAAAGGAGTGTTCTATATGACACAAAACATTAGCGACATCATGTCAAAAGACGTAATTACTATCAATTCCGATCAATCTATTCAAGAAGCAGCTACACTTATGAAGAATCATGATATTGGTTCTATCCCTGTTGTAAAAAATGGTGAGTTAGTAGGAATTATTACTGACCGGGATATTACACTTCGTTCAACTGCGAGTGGACAAGACACACACGTTGCTGTCGAAGAGTGTATGTCAACTAACCTTACTGTAGCTTCATTATCAACAGATCCCCATGAGGCGGCTAATTTAATGGCTCAACATCAAATTCGCAGACTACCTGTTGTTGATAACGGGCAAATCGTCGGAATGGTTGCAATTGGCGATTTAGCTGTTGAAAACATATATGAGAATGAAGCCGGCGAAGCACTATCGGAGATTTCAGAAAAAGACCACGACCAACTATAATCGAACCCCCCTTAAACGGGGGTTTTTAGTCATTAAAACAGCTTGAGCCCAGTTGGGCTCAAGCCATATTCCATGTTTATATTATTTTAAGCCATTAAATTGTTGTTCCGCTTGTTGAACTAGACGTTTCGTAATTTCGCCACCAACTGATCCGTTTGAGCGAGCAGTTTCATCAGAACCTAAGCGAACCCCAAATTCTTGTGCAATTTCATACTTCATTTGATCAAGAGCTTGTTCGATTCCAGGTACTAGCAATTTATTGCTACTATTGTTGTTTGCCAATTTGTTTCACCTCTCTTTTCTTATTCTACTTTTATCGTGTGCAATAGGAGAGTACTTATGACAAGAAAAGCTTGGCAACCAAGTTAGTAATTTCCTAATTTAAATACGAAAAGACCTTAGAGTTTAAAAAACACTAAGGTCTTGTTAGTTATGTGTACAGCTATTAGTAACCTATGTTATCTGTTGTTTTTACGGTTTTTGCGATTATTGTTGTTGTTAAGATCTTGTGCGTCATTCTCACTCGCAAATTCCACATTTGCATTTTCTACTTCATTATTGTTGTTGTTATTATTGTTGTTGTTATTGTTCTTATTACGTTTAGCCATTTTATCCACCTCCTTTTCCAAACTTATTATTACCGAACTCTTATGAATCCATTCGAGTATTTGATTTAGTTTTTTAATCTTAATGAAGTGTTTCAGAAGAGTAATTATCCATACAATTAGGGATAAGCAACAAAATAATATTCGTATTCCTCTAGTTACCGTACGAAATTACGTGAATAATCACGGGACTTCATTTATAATTTAACAAAAAGGAGAGATCACATGGGAATACCAAAACCTTTAGTCCAAATTAATCAACTTTTTATCGTCGTAACTACTATAATGGGATTAATTTTAACAAAATATATTTTATTTCTTCCATTTATCATTGGCGCTCTAGCATTGGCTACAAACAAGAACATAATCATGATCTTAGGGAAAGGACTTTTAAGAAAACCTAAAAATCTGTACATTCAAGAAGACAAAGCACAACAACAATTTAATCAATGGATTGCAACAATCTGCTTAGGAATATCTATTCTTAGCTTTGTTTTTGGTTTTGAAGTTTTAGGTTATCTATTTAGTATAATGGTTATTGTTGCAGCCGGTGTAGCTCTTCTTGGATTTTGTATCGGGTGTACTATTCGATTTCGATATTTAATGTGGAAGCATAAAAGAACTAGTTAAATTGAATAAACAATTATAAGATTTTTTGTTTTTAGAAATTGCGTCTTTTTTTAATTAATCATTTCGATTACAGAAAGAAGGTTCTGCATGCAAACCCAACAAGTACGACACGTTGAAGAATCTGTTCAACAAACCGCTTACCCGATTTTATATATTATTGGATTGGTTCATTTACTAAATGATGCAATACAATCACTAGTTCCTGCCATGTTCCCTATTTTAGAACAATCAATGGGACTTACTTTCACGCAATTAGGATTGATAGCATTCACCTTAAATCTTACATCCTCCTTAATACAACCAGTTGTCGGCGCCTATACCGATAAAAAGCCTAGTCCATATGCTCTTCCTTTTGGCTTGTGCTTTACCTTTTTGGGAGTTTTAGGGATTGCTTTTGCTCCTTCGTTTATATTTGTAGTCATTTCCGTTTTATTTATTGGTTTAGGTTCAGCGGTTTTTCATCCTGAAGGGTCTCGTGTTGCTTATATGGCAGCTGGAGGACGACGAGGTTTAGCTCAATCCATTTATCAAGTAGGTGGAAATGCTGGGCAAGCTCTGGCTCCTTTGATTACAGCGCTAATTCTTGTTCCGTTTGGACAGTTTGGTTCAATCTGGTTCACGCTCGTAGCAGCAGTAGCGATAGGTCTGTTAATTTATATAGCTCGATGGTACACAATACAAATCTCCATCAACACTTTTGCCCCATCAAATAAAAAAAAGAAAAAACAATCTAAGAACATCCATCGAACAGTTGTTTATGCCATTTGTTTGCTTGTCTTCTTAGTTTTTGCTAGATCATGGTTCCATGCAGGAATGACAAGCTTTTATAGCTTTTATGTCATTAACCAATACGAAGTGACGATTGCTCAAGCACAAATATATTTATTTATTTTCTTAGCAGCAGGTGCATTAGGTACATTTGCAGGTGGGCCATTGGCCGACCGATACGGGAAAAAGAACATTATCATGTTATCAATGTTAGGTTCTGCGCCATTAACATTATTGCTTCCCCATGTTGGTCCAATACTTGCCTACCCCCTCGTTTTTATTATTGGATTTATTATCTTATCAAGCTTTTCCGTTTCTGTTGTCTACGCTCAAGAACTTGTGCCAGGGCGAATTGGAATGGTATCTGGTTTAATTGTGGGGTTAGCTTTTGGGATGGGTGCTGTTGGTTCTGTAGCCTTGGGGATAATGGCAGATAGTTTTGGCTTAACTAAGACGATTCTCTTCACTTTCTCTTTACCATTACTTGGAATATTAACGTTTTTTTTACCTTCAGATCAATGGATTGAGGAAAACAACGCAACTTAAAAACAACTTGAACTTCTTTTAAGAAGTTCAAGCTGTTTTTTACAGTTACATGTTATTGAAGTTGTGATCCACCAAGCTGTTGTTCAGCTTGTTGAACTAATCGCTTAGTGATTTCGCCACCAACAGAGCCGTTAGCACGTGCTGTTGCATCGGCACCAAGATGAACACCAAACTCTTGTGCAATCTCATACTTCATTTGATCAAGTGCTTGTTCAACTCCTGGTACTAGAAGGTTGTTATTGCTGTTTGCCATTCTCTTTCACCTCGCTTTTTTATTTTCAATAACTATTATGTGATGTTACTCTTAAAATATACAAAAATTATTTAAGAATGTTATCTAAGTTTCTAAGTTCTAATTCTTTAAATTTGGCAAGCATTCTCTCTTGATTAATATTAAGGATAGCATCCTCTAACGAACAACAAACATCGACTTCACAATGAATAGCTGCTAGTTTTCTACTTAAATGTAGCATTTCAAGATCACTCTCTATTTTCTGTCGCTGACCTTTTGTTAACACCGGGAGATTATCTAAAATGCCCTCAATGGTTTCATGAGTTTGCAGTAAGCGCAAAGCTGTTTTTTCCCCAATCCCTTTAACTCCTGGATAATTATCACTCGTATCACCCATTAATGCTTTTAAGTCGACCATCTGCTTAGGACGGATTCCTTTTTCTTCAAAGAATACACTTTCATCGTATATTGCATAATTTCCATAACCCTTTTTTAAAAGAGCTACCGTAACATTCTTATCTAATAACTGAAGAATATCCTGATCGCCTGTTAAAATCATTACTTCCGATTCTAGACTAAGCTCCTTCGTTAAAGTGCCTATACAATCATCTGCTTCATATCCAGCAAGACCTATATTCGGAATATTAAGTTCGTCAACGACTTCTTTTACAAGATCAAATTGCGGGATTAGTTCTACTGGTGGTTCCCCTCTATTCGCCTTATAATCAGAGAATATTTCATTTCTGTAAGTTACACTTCCCATATCCCAACAGCAAATGACATGTGTTGGTTGATGCGTATTAACAGCCGTAAATAAATGCTTCACAAATCCGTGTATAGCATTGGTTGGTACACCTTTACTATTAACCATATAATATCCACTCATAGCCGTTGCAAAAAAAGCTCGAAACAATAATGCCATCCCGTCGACAATTAATATTTTATTTTTCTCCATTGTGCATATCCCCTTACAAAAAGACATGTGAGGTTTCACATGTCTCAATCGTATTGTTTATCCATTTAGTGACGCGTAATGATTGGCCACCAATGAAATCCATCTGCCTCTAGCAAATCGTCTGCTTCTTTTGGACCCATTGTACCAGCTTCATATTTAGCCACAGGAACCTCTCTACTCTCCCAAGCCTTTGAAATAGCGTCAATAAACGTCCAAGATAAGTCTACTTCATCCCAGTGAGCAAAATTAGTTGCGTCACCTTGGATACAATCATATATTAAACGCTCATAAGCCTCTGGTGTGTTGGACGTATCAACACAATCATGGCAATAATCTAATTCTACAGGTGTTGTTTCACCAGATGTTCCAACTTTTTTGCCATTTAAATGAAGAGTAATTCCTTCATCTGGTTGAATTGAAATAATCAGTAAATTGGAATTCATTTTTGCATTTTCACTATAATATAAATTCATTGGTCTTTCCTTGAACTGGATCACTATCTTTGTGGACTTCTCCTTTAATCGTTTACCTGTTCGAATGTAAAAAGGAACACCTGCCCAACGATGATTATCAATTAACAACTTACCTGCTACGTAAGTCTCCGTAATCGACTCAGGATCTACATTCTTCTCTTCACGATAACCAATGACTGAATCATTGCCTATTAAACCTGATTCATACTGACCTCTTACAAAATAAGAAGGTGCTTGCTCAGGTGTAAAATCTCTTAGAGCACGAAGAACTTTTATTTTCTCGCTTCTAATTTCATCTGTCGTCAATCTAATTGGTGGTTCCATCGCTAACAATGAAACCATTTGTAACATATGATTCTGAACCATATCTCTTAGAGCACCTGACGTTTCATAATACCCGCCTCGATCCTCAACTCCAAGCGTTTCACTTGAGGTTATTTGAATGTTAGATATGTATTGGTTATTCCATAACGGCTCAAATATTGCATTCGCGAACCTTATGACTTCGATGTTTTGAACCATATCTTTTCCGAGATAGTGATCAATACGGTAGATCTCATCCTCAGAAAAAGCTTCTCGAATTTCATTATTTAATTTCTCGGCTGACGGTAAATCTCGTCCAAAAGGTTTTTCAATAATCAATCTCGTCCAACCATTAGTCTCTGTTACCCTCTCGGTCTTCAAGTTCAAAGCAATTGTACCAAAATACTCTGGAGACATAGCCATATAAAAAATTCGATTTCCAGGAATGTTATAATCATTCTCCAATTGACCTAATAATGAATCTAGATCACGATAAGATTCTTTGTTGGTAACATCAAATGGCAAGTAATGAAAATGAGAACAAAATTTATCAACAAGTGCAGCTTCTTCACCAGATGGTAATGAGTTGGCAACTGCTTCACGAAGAACTTCATTTGTCCAATCTCTTCTAGCTACGCCTACAACAGTAAATTCTTCAGATAATTTACCATTTTTAAATAATTTAAAGATGGACGGGAATAACTTTCTTTTGGCTAAATCCCCCGTTACACCAAAAATAACTAAAGAAGTTTTAGGATTTTCTAGGTTTTTCATTATATTTCCGGCCTCTCTTTACTTATAATTCCTTGTTTTCGTTATTATTAAAAAGTAACCTAATCTAATCATAGAAGTCAACATTCAATTCTTATCTTACTTTAAAGTTATTTTCTCTCGGTTTCAAGTTTCTTGCTTAATTCTTTAAAGAGTTATTTCGTTAAGAAATAAAGCTACTATCATAAAAACACTAATTAAATGGAAAGAAATTCCCTCTGTACTATACTAAAATATTTAAAACATCACTTTAAACTTATTTAACCTAACTACTGTTAAGATGTTTAAAGCAGAGAGAATATACCTAGTTATTTCGGAAATTAATAAGTAATAAGTATTACTTTTTCGATTGCTTAATTAATTCCTTTATACAATTATCACAATTTTTAGACAAAAAACAAGATAAATTTTAATTTCTTGAAAATAATGAGTGAAAATCCTTATTGGATAAGTCTTTTGGATGATTTTTTTGGTCATCATCCTTCTTATTTACTAAAGTCTGATAAAATTAGTGTTCCTAAATAAATTGTGTATCCTTCTATATGAAAACACTTCAAATAACCTAGCATAAGACTCTTACAACAAGGGTTTAAGACCCGTTTACAGAAAGATTTTCTTACAATAAAACCAAAATATCCCGTTAACTACAAGTTTTTTTTATATCAAAATAGGTATTATTACTGAGAAAGCATAAGTCGATATTATTTTAGTATAACGACCTCTATAGGCAAAATTCTCACTTCATTTTATACTTCTCTTGTAACCAAATTAAATATTGGAGGGGTTTTTTTGAAGAAGAAAAATTTTCTAGTGACAACTGCTTTAATTGGTACAATTACACTTGGCGGACTTGCGCCAGCTTATGCACATGATGCCCTTGAGCACGATGTATCAAAAGGAGAAAGACAAGTTTATACTGATTTACAAGTTCAGAATTTAAGCGCGAGTTTATCGGGATCAAAGAATGTTGGTAATTTTAAAGAAGCTGCTGCGGTGCAACTTAGTTTAAAAAATGGTATTCAAAATAACACTGCAGATGTATATGCTCATAAAGGATATGCATACTTAGGGACTCATACGGCTAACGGCGCCAATGGTGGGGTTCGTGTATTTGATCTAAAAGATCCTTCAAACCCAGTAGAAGTAGCTACGTTCGCAGATGATATCCCTCAAACATGGCAAGAAAAAGTAATCGTTAAATCTGTAAACACTCCGCACTTTAAAGGCGATTTAGCTGCAGTGAGTGTTCAACAAACTTCTAGAAATAATGTGAATCGTCCTAATAGTAAAGGTGGCATGTTGCTATATGATGTTACCGATCCTACAAATCCAATAAAATTAGGGTTTTATGACTTACCTCGTACTATTACAGGTACTCATGAATTATACTTAACAACTCAAGGAAATCGCGCTCTTGTGCTTTTATCAAATCCTTATGCTGATTATTACACGCACGGAGTCGAAAAGGATTTCCAGATTATTGATGTAACGAATCCTGCAGAACCTAAGAAATTATGGCAATGGGATCCACGTGATCTTCCTGAAGTGGCTAGTGACTTCAATGGTTACCACTGGGCTGCTCCAGATGGAAAAACAAGACCTGCCTTCAATCACAGTGTTATTACAGACAACAATGCTCAACATGCCTATGTATCTATGTGGGACTTAGGAACAGTCATCTTTGATATTAAAGATCCAGAAAATCCTGTGTTTCTTGGTCGTACAGAATATAGAGACAATCAAAAGGGCTCTGCTCACTCGGCTGCACTAGCAAAAGGTGGTACTGTGTTAATTGAAACTCGTGAAGTTTCTAATCCAGTAGGTGCAGGTTATGAAAGTGCTTACGGTTATACACGTATCTTTGATATTAAAGATAAAACTAATCCAAAATTATTAAGCGAATTTACCACTGATTTAACGTATGATATCCCTCCTACTTCAGCTGGTAGAACCACTTTCGCAAAAACAGTACATGATCCTAAAGTTCACGGAAACACTCTTTATCTATCTTATTACTCGGGTGGGGTTGTAATGGTTGATATTACGGATCCAAGTAACCCAGAGCAAATTGGTCAATACACTCCTGAAAACGCTGATGTTTGGGGCGTCTTTGTAGATCGCAATTACGTATTAGCTTCCGATATGGGACAAGGTCTTAAAGTATTAACAAGAGGAAATAACGGAAATGGAATCGGAAACAGTAATGGCAATGCTGCTGAAAAAAAATAACTAACTAGCAAAGGTTTACTTAGTCCTAGGATTAAGTAAACCTTCTTCATAGTGATTATGTTATTTTCTAGAAAATAACACAACATTCCCCATTCTTCCCTTGAATTCTTCTAAGAGACTATCATGCTCATCTAGAATATCAAATAGCTCAAGGTCCATATTAGGGCTAAGTTCTAATTCATTAACTTTATCATTGTCAGTTAAACTAACTTGGCATTTTTCTATCTGTTTAAACCCTGCTTCTACCAGTAATTGTTTCCATTCTTGCTCATTGAAACAGCCGGTCAGTTGATAAAATTGTTTTATTTTCGCCACTTCTTCTTGAGATAACACGTCCAATAACGTCATTTCATTTATAATTAAAGTTCCATTTTTTTTCAAAACTCGAAAACATTCTACCAGTGCTTTTCGAGCCTCTACGAAAGAAAGAACCGATTCTACTAAAATCAGATCAAACCTATTTTGCTCAAAAGGCATGTTTTCAATTGAACCAGCAACTAACTGAATTGTTGGTGACTCTTTTTCAAATCGCTCTTTTGCTTTCTTTAACATGATAGGATGTTTTTCTAGTGCACAAACTTTAAAATGGTGTTGATTAGATAAGTAGCAAGCCGTTTCTCCCGTTCCACACCCTACATCAAGAACCGCTGCCCCTTTTTTTAAGTTTGTTTTTTGCATGATATATTTTGTTGCCTCCATACCACCAGGATGTGCACCTCTCACTCCAAATTCCGCCAAGAAATCGATATAACTATATTTTTTCATTGATTCACTCCCACTTCTGTCTTCTCTACTATTCTATGTAGATGTTTTAAACAGGTTCTTCCAAGACAAATGCTGATTTTGCTTCGGAATTAGGCCTATTCACAAACAAATATCGGTTCTTAAAATAGTATAAAAGTGAACGTTTATTAACGAAGGGAGAGAGATGTCTTGTCTTATTACGATCTTTGTTGTCGCTATCGTGGAAAAGTTGTAACAATTTCTTGTCTTGATGGGAAGAGATATACAGGAACAATTACACATGTTACAGATACTCATGTTTACTTGCAACCAACTGGAACTAGTCAATTCGGCGGTTTCGGCTACGGTTGGGGCTGGGGCTGGGGTCGCCCTGGCTTTGGATTAGGGTTCCCAATTGCTTTAGCTGCAATTGGTGGTTTAGCCTTAGGCTCTGCTTTATGGTGGATCTAAAGGATTAAGGAGCAACTGTTATCTAATTGCAATATAACAAGCAGCACGTCAAATTAACGACGTGCTGCTTGTAACTTAATAACCGTATCCATAGCCATACGTTGGTGCATAATCTGCACCATACCCAGTTCCAGCCCAACTTGCACCAACAATAACTAATAAAATAAATAAAACAACAATTAATGGAAATCCACCTGAGTACCCTGTTACGGTTGTCATTTATAACACTCCTTTTTTTCTTAGTGAAACTGCCCTTCACACTTGTTAGCCTATGCAATACGTTTAAATATGTTTGGGCACCTCCCCACTATCCCAAAAGGTTTTCTTTTCATTTTAGAAGGAGAAAGGGAACGATACAATCAAATAAATAGCTATAGACATAACCAAAACTATTTGACATGAAAGGATGAAAATACGATGTCAGAAGATCAAGAGCTAAGAGAACTTGAACTCAAAATTAAAGAGTTAGAATCTAAAATTGAGACTTTAAAGATGGCGAATGAGCAACACCTAAAACAAAATGAAGTCCAGATACTGATTGATCAAATTTTAAACGAAAAAGAATTCGCGTTAGAACAAGAAGTAGAAAGCAAATTGAGTAAACAACAACTTCAGTTAATAAAATGGTCTGTTGGAACAGGAATTAGCGTAGTGGCGGTATGCATTAGTATTATTCGAATTTTTGTCATGTAATTTGATGACAAAAAAGATGCACCCTTAGATGCATCTCACAATGACTCAATTTCCACACTCTCAATGTAATCCATTTTTTTTAAGTTATAATAAATATCTGTTGTGTACGTTTTTTCATCGACTAAAATGATTAAATCCATTTGCCTTATTGTTGTATCTTTTAAATCCTTTACTCTTACTTTTTTCGCCTTCATGTTCTGACTTTTCATATCTTTTAAGATCTCGGTTAACTGATCTCCTGCATGTACGGTAATTTTAACTTTTAATTCCTTTTCTCGAAGAGCTTTGGGTCCAATAAATTTAAATAAGAACGGTAAAAATTCGACGCTGATTAAAAGTAAAACAGTCGCTACTATTGCTTCAATCCAAAATCCAGCCCCACATGCAATGCCAATCCCACCAGCACCCCAAATCATTGCTGCCGTTGTAAGCCCAGAAATCATATCATTGTTTCTTCTTAATATAACGCCTGCTCCTAAAAAACCTATACCAGAAACGATTTGCGCTGCAAGACGAAGCGGATCCATTGGTTTCGTATAGGCAATTGCGTAATGTTCTGCCGCAATTATAGATACATGGGTGAGCAAACAGCTCATTATACCAATGACTAAACACGTTTTTAAACCTAGTGGTTTTCTTTTTAATTCCCTTTCTAGACCAATAATAATACAGAGAAATGTAGCAATCGTAAGTTTAAATAAAAAACTGTTCGGTTCAATTTCAATAAACATTTGACGCCTCCAATTTTTATCTAATTCTCCGTTTAATCACTATTTCCCTCTTTTTAAAGCAATTATCTTCTTAAATCAATCTTCATTCAAAAAAAAGTCCCACTCTATTCTGAGCGGGACTTAATGTGGTTATCTAGCTTGAATAAACATTTGTACCCAAGCTCCATGGTAAAAACCAACACCAATTGTGTCATATTCCGGTTTAAGAATATTCGCTCTGTGACCAGGAGAATTCATCCAGTCTCTCATGACTTGTTCAGGAGTTGTTTGTCCTTTGGCGATATTCTCGCCTGCAGTCCGGTAACTAATTCCAAACGTTCTTAACATGTCAAACGGCGACCCATAGTTCGGACTGTTATGAGCAAAGTAATTTGCATTAATTAAGTCCTGTGCCTTCTTATGAGCAACATTTTTCACATCAGCTCTGTGTTGAAGTGGATTTAAACCACGCTGACGTCTTTCTTGATTGACTAGTGCAACTACTTGGTCTTCAAAAGCACTATGATGAGAAGCTTCTGGCTTCAATCTGATTACTTCACCGACATGCATATTCGTCGGAACAACATCGGGATTTAAACGCATTAGCTCCTGATAATCAAGGCCATAGCGCTTAGCAATAAACCAAAAAGAATCTCCTCTAGATACTTTGTAATGAGAGAATGGCGGCTCTTTGAACATTTGAATAGCGGCATCCGCACTCGGTTGAACAGAGAAAATTGACATCATTAGAACGACAGCGACTAAAATTCCATGTACACGTTTCATTATTTACCTCCAAATATTGTTTAGTTTCAAGGTTATTTTCTCTTTCTTTATAAAAACGATACACAAAATTTTAAAGTTCTCAAAAAGAAGGCTATTTGAAACTCAACAAAAAAGGATGTCTTAAAAGATTCTTCATCTTTTAAGACATCCATGGGTAGAATCAAGAATTCTAACCTTGAAAATGATACGTTTCTCTTTTAACACTAGTCAACAACGGGCTTAATTTATCCCTGTACAACAAATCTAACGAGTGCATGGCTCTAGTACAAACGGTATACAAAAGCTTTGGTTCACTATTTTGATTATAGATAGTCTCTGACACGTTGAACACGATAACGGCATCAAATTCTACCCCTTTTGCTAGATATGAAGGAATAATGACAATTCCTGATTCATAACCAGTAGAGTTCTTTGTAATTAAGCGAACATCCACTTTGTTTTGAATCTGCTTATATAACAGTTCGCTTTCTCTAGCTGTTTTACAAATGACGGCAATGGTTTTATGCTTCTTGCTAATGTCATTAATTCGATTAAGAAGCAACTGGTTTAAATCTTGCTCATTCTTTGCCTTTATAATGGTTGGCTTGTCACCACTCCGATTAAAAGGATCAATTTCCGCATCAAGAATATGTTTAGCAAAATCAATAATTTGCCTTGTTGAACGGTAACTTTGCGTCAATGTATTTTTCTGAATATTTTGTGGTTCAAACAATGATTCTAATGCAGTAAAGCTACTTCTTTTAGAATGAACGTATATGGATTGATTAAAGTCTCCAAGTACCGACCATTTTGCTCGCGGAAACATATTTTTAATAAAGGCAAATTGAAAAGGAGAATAATCCTGTGCCTCATCAATAAAAACATGTTTAATCGTTGTATTCACATGAAATCCTTCTAATTTACCTTTTAAATAAAGATATGGAGTTGCATCTTCATAAAGGAAATGTCCTTGTTGAATTTGATCAATAGTCATAAAGCAAATTTCTGGCCAAAGAACATTATTAAACACTTCATTAGTCTTTGTTTGAAATAATTTCAAATAAATAGCCTTCACATCTAGGAAAGAATAATTTTCAATCGTTTTTCTAACGATTTTTAATTTTCGCTTGATGACAAGTGATTGTAACAGTTCCTGTTCGCGATCAAATTCATAGAAATCATCAGAGTCTTTCTGTTTCTCTTTTTCAACTTTTTGATGAACTTTTAATAGTGTTTCACTGTCTAATAGTTCAACTTCTTGTTCAACCCACTCTTCATACTTTTCTTTTAACTCGAACTCTCTTACTTCTCTTAGTAATCGTTCGACTAACATGTTCATCCGATTAGGAATAGAAATGTCAGCATCTAATTCGTAAAAATATTGATAAATCGTTTCTTTCTGAAACAAGATACGACCTCTAAAAGTAATGTCATTAAACATCAAACCTTCTTGTTCTAGTGAGGAAATAAACTGATCAAGATAGACAATCCACTCGAGTGATGACTTCACTTTTATTGATTCTATACGAGCCGCATAAGCGGGATCTTCCTTTGAAGTTAGAACGTACTCCATTTGACTAAATGGATCTTCTAACGTCCATTTTTCTCCTAAACGATGTTCTAAATAATCTTGAAATGTCGTTTGTTGCATATTCTCTTCACCAAGCTCAGGTAAAACCGTAGAAATGTAACTGTTAAACAAAGGATTTGGAGAAAACAAAACAATTTCATCGGCCAAAAGTGTATCCCTATAGCGATACAATAAATAAGCAATTCTTTGCAAGGCAGCTGAAGTCTTCCCACTTCCTGCGACTCCTTGTACGATGAGTAGTCGTCCTTTTTCATTTCGAATAATTTGATTTTGTTCTTTTTGTATGGTCGCAACAATGCTCTTCATTTGTGAGTCAGAAGCGTTACCAAGTACTTCTTGAAGAAGTTCATCACCAATTGTAATTCCTGTGTGAAACAAATGTTTAATTTCTCCATTTCGAATAATAAATTGCTTTTTCAATGTAATTTCACCAGAAATTAAACCAGAAGGTGTGGCATAACTTCCTTGACCGGGACCGTAATCATAATACAAACTTGAAATCGGAGCACGCCAGTCATATACGTAAAAATCAATTCCTTCTTGATCAACAAAAGAGGCGGTTCCTATATAAATAGATTCGGTTTGACTTTCACCAGATTCCACAAAATCTATTCGACCAAAATAAGGTGAATTCTTTAATTTATGTAGATTTTTTAATTGTCTTACATCATGACGATGACTTCTTTCTCGTTCAGACATCAACTCAGCTTGTTGTTTTATACTAGCAAACGTCTCTGCAGCTTCCTCTGCATTATCAAGGTTAACCGTAACATCGTCCCAGAAGTTCTTTCGAATCTCAATTACATCTCCCTTTATATTCCCGAGCTTTGCTTTTAAGGTCTTTTCTCTTATTTCTATTTCACTAACAACAAAATCAACTCTCTGTTGTTCATCTCGCCATTCTGGATGCTTACTCATTCGTCCACTCCTTCATTTATGGAATGCTTTTTACTTCTTTGTGGTATATACAGTTTTCAATAAGGATATGCATAATCCCTCTTATTAATAAGTTTTTTATGAATAAAAGCAACTGACACGCACATGATAAAAGAAAAAGGAGTCTACTATTTATGCCAACTGACGATCAAATAGAAGAATTTCTAACACGTATACAATCAACTGTTGATCAAGCTCTAACAGAATTAATTGAAGTTAAAATCATCCGTGAAAATGATCCAACCGAATTCGCATTTCTTCAAAATGAGTTATACGAGCTTGAAACGGAATTAGATTCCCTTATTCAAGATATCGGTACTAGCTCTGAACACTCTAAATTAACAGAAGCCAAAAGACGTTTAAATGAAATTCAAGAAGTTATGATCAAAGGCATATAAAGTTAAAGGGTTATCCAAGTAGTCTTTTCGACTTTCGGATAACCCTTAATCGTTATGTTTTTATGCTGCTTTTCCTTTTGAGTTAGACTGACCTACCTCAATTGGAACAACCAGCGTTTCAATCGTATCTTGATTTGTGAATTCAATAATAATTGAGTAAGTTCCAGATTGTAAACCCAGAGAACGCGGCTGAATATTTATGATATATTCACCTGCAACATCTGATCTAATCGCACTAGCTCCTTTCCCTTCCGAATAAGTAGCCACAACCTTGTCCCCATTTAACACTTTGACTTTTACGTCTTTCATTGCCTTTGTTTCACCTGTATGATCAAATGTTTCAAATTTAAATGGAATCGTGGCGTTTGGATTCCAGCTCTCTTTACTAGCACTAGCACCAATTACCTTTGCGACTGGTTGTAAATGGAAGTCGATGTTATGTTTCTCACCAAACTCTTTAACCTCTACTTCCGTTGCCGCATCGTAATATCCTGCAGCCTTAGCAGTGATCAAATAAGGTGGTGTGTCGTAATCAGGTTGTTCACTCGGTAAAACATTCCAAACAAAAGAACCATCTGTGTCTAATGTTACATGTTGCGATTCTGTTACAGACTGTCCTGATCTGACTCCTGTTTGAGGAACAAAGAAGTCCAAATCAAGTTCTAGAGTAGCTTTCACTTCTTCACCTGTTGTTTTATCTACTACTTGACCTTCTAATGTACTTGCGTGTTCTGCCGCTTTTTCAATATTGTATAGAAACGGGGGTAGACTCATTTCCCATAGTTGTTTGTAACTATCTCTAGGCGTGTTACTCACTTGTAATGATGCAGTAACTTCTTCACCTGCATTTAATTTATTCACAAGACTAACGCCATCTGCTCTTGTAATCCCTACTACTGGAATTGGAACTCCTGAACTTGATAACGTACCAGAAACCGTTCCAGTTGTGTTATTGTAAATAATCACTCCTGAAGCCCCTGCTGCAGCTGCATTGAGTGCTTTGTCTCTAAACGAAATATCGCCTCGCTCAATCAAAGCAATATTACCTGCTACTTCTGCAGGAAAATCTGCCGCACTCAGGCCTTTACCTGCATGAATAATTTTCCCACTAGTACCTGTATAATCAACAGAAAAAGTGAAAGTATTAAAGTCAAATTCACCATGTCCACCTGCATCAATAACAGTAGAGCGGTACCCTTCATATGGTGGGATGAATTCTTTTCCATATTCATACGTAAATGCGATCCCACGCATGGCTCCATAAATCCAATCCACTGTATCGCCATGAGTAGCGTATAATTGCATCGCAGGCTGATCTGTGTAATTATTCCACTTAGCCATTTCCGCACCCATTTCTGCGATAAATTGATCACTTGCTCTCATAGGATCTGTTGTATTACCCCAAGGATATAAAATGAGCTGTCCATATGTGTGACCAGTTATAGTCGTCACAATGTTTCGATCTAAATAAAAGTCTCGAATAGCAGCAGTCTCTGGTTCACTAAATGGCGCAATCCCACGATAGGTCTCAGAACTTCCCACACCTGAGGATCCATTTCCACCCCACAAGTATGAATAATTTCGATTTGGATCGACCCCAAATGTACCATTTTCATTATTTTTTCTGTTTTTACGCCACATTCTAAAACTTTCTTGAGACCATACAAACCCATCAGGATTAACCATCGGAATAATCCACGTTCGTACATTATCGACAATGTGATCTACTTGTGTATCAGATCCATAATTATCAACCAAATACCATGCTAAATCCATTGCCAGCTCTCCTGTTGGCCATTCACGTGCATGATGACTCGCCATATGAACACTTTCAGGTTTTCCATCTTTCTGACCAGGTGTTGAACTGATTTCAATCGCATGAATTGGTCTTCCTTCAACTGATCTACCAATTTCTTCTACGCGAACAAGTTCAGGGTATTTCTCAGCAATCTCGGCTATTTCCTCATAAAATTCATCAATGTTTCGGTAATCCGTTCTTTCGGTAGATTTCAACACAGAAAAAATACTTAGAGGTTTCTCAATATCAGATTCTGCTGGTACGTTTAAATCCTCTACTAAAATATCGAAAGAATAATCGTTTGAATCTAAAAACTGTTTTTCAAAGTTTCCAAGTACAATGGTAACTTCCAAATTGACAGGATCAATATCAGCAATATCTAATCCTGCATTAATTAGTTCCTGTATGTCTGATTCACTTTCTACAGAAACAACAACAAGGGGGACTGGCTCTTGGCGGGCTGAAGCAACTTGCTGACTGACTGGTAAGAAGCTTGTTACGATTAATGTTACTGCCATCAGGTAAATAATCCATTTCTTCATCAGATCACCTCTTCTAATTTTTAAGCAAGCTTCTGGAAAACAAGTTTTTTCTAGATTCCTCCTTATCGCTAGTTTTGCAAGCGGTTAAATCAACAGTAGTTTACCATCTTGTTCCACATTCGAACATTCCTTTTACAATGTTTTCCAATAAAAGGTTAATTCTTCCTAAATCACTTTGTAATCTGGTAAGGAATTATACCTGTTTATTTTATAACAATAGTGATATATCCCCTGTTAGATTTTTTACTAACTATAGGTATAACAATCTAGAATAGCTTCACCCCTATATAATTATACTAAAATAAAAAACATTCTAAACGAAAGAAAGAGGGAGTCCATTTTTGACTCCCTCTTGTTTATTCTTTAACACGCATAAGTCGCATGCTATTTAGTGCTACTAGAAGAGTGGCCCCCATATCCGAAACGATCGCAATCCACAGTGTTAACCACCCAGGTACGACCAACATTAAGGCAATGAATTTTATAGCAATTGCAAATATGATGTTTACCTTAATGATATTAAGCGTTTTTCGGCTTAGCTTTAAGGTAAACGGGAGTTTCTTTAGATCGTCTCCCATCAAAGCAACGTCTGCTGTTTCTAATGCTGTATCAGTCCCTGCTCCTCCCATAGCAATCCCTACCGTTGAGGCTGCTAGCGCAGGAGCGTCATTTACACCGTCTCCCACCATAGCAACTTTACCGTAACTTGCCTTCAATTGTTTAATGAAATTTAATTTGTCCTCCGGCATAAGTTCTGCTTGGATACTTGATACGCCTACATATTGACCAATAGCATGTGCTGTCCCTTGATTATCACCTGTAAGCATGATCGTCTCTTTTACTCCCATTTTGTGCAGCTTTTCAATTACTAGTTTGCTAGATTCTCGTACTTCATCCGCAACGGCAACCACAGCTAAGATCTCGGTTGCAGTTCCAACTACCATTACTGTTTTGCCTTGATTTTGTAGAGATTGAATTCTTTCTTCTAACTCACTATCAATTGTTGTAAATTCTTTAAATAGGTTTGGACTACCAATAAAGTAAGTGTTTCCGTTAACTTTTCCTCTAATTCCCTTTCCAGTGATAGATGTGAAATCATCCACATGAACGTCAGAGTAACTAAGGTTCTCTGCACTAGCCTTTTTCTTAATTGCTGATGCAAGAGGGTGCTGCGAACGAGATTCTAAAACCGTAATGATTGTAAATAATTCTTTATCGTCTGTATGTGGATGAAGAACATGATAATCGGTTACAACAGGAACCCCTTTTGTTAAAGTTCCAGTTTTATCAAAGGCAATCGCCTTTAGTGAGCCTATTTCTTCTAAATAGACTCCGCCTTTTACTAATACTCCTTTTTTTGCTGCATTTCCTATTGCCGAAACTATTGAAATGGGAGTTGAGATAACTAATGCACATGGGCATCCAACAACTAAAACTGCCAACCCTTGGTACACCCATGTTTCCCAGCTCCCGTCAAAAAATAAAGGCGGTAAAACGGCAACTAAAGCTGCAACAACCATAATAATTGGCGTATAATACTTTGCAAACTTATCAATAAATGCTTGTGACGGAGCACGTTCTCCTTGTGCTTCCTCAACAAGATGTATGATTTTTGCAATGGTTGTATCTTCAACTAATTTAGTAATTTTAATTTTTAACAAACCTTCTTCATTTAACGTACCAGCAAATACTTCATCATCCAATTTCTTCTCTACTGGTACAGATTCACCAGTAATAGCTGCCTGGTTCACAGAAGAATACCCGCTAACTACTACACCATCCATCGCAATCTTCTGCCCTGGCTTTACAATCATGATATCACCAACTGTAATATCATTTACATGCACTTCTAATTCTTCACCATTTCGTTTAACCGTAGCTTTCTTTGGAGCGATATCCATTAAAGAACGTATTGAATTTCTTGCTCTATCCATTGAAAATCGTTCAAGCTCTTCGCTTATAGCAAACAGAATAACGACAACGGCCACTTCTCCCCATTCTCCTATAATGGCTCCACCAATAACCGCCACGGTCATTAACGTTTTCATATCAAACTCCAAACGTAGTAGATTAGAGAAGCCTACTTTAAAAAGAGAAAGACCACCGACTACCATAGAAGCTAAAAATAACATAGTAGTAACGATGTTTCCCTCACCATTTACAAAATACGATAGAAAACCAATCAAAAGAAACGAAGCAGAATATAGCAATGTATTGTACTTTTTATAAAACGGTCTTTTTTCAACTTGAACAGAGCTTTCAACAGATTGTTGAGATGATTCTCTCACTCTTTCAGGTACCACTTTAAGATTCTCAAAAGCCCCCGCTTTTTCTAATTCCTCTACTGAAGCAGTACCAATTACAGATAACTTAGATGCCCCAAAATTCACTTTGGCTTCTTCTACCCCAGGAAGCTTCTTAACATTTTTTTCGAATTTACCAGCACAATTAGCACAAGTGAATCCTTCGACCCGGTATACATGTCGGTTAGCTTCAGTTAATTTTTTCTCCCCCACGTTCTCTAACCTCCTTTCCGTGTTCGACCGCTGTTGTAATTAGCATTTTAACGTGATCATCATCTAAAGAATAAAAAACTAATTTCCCCTTTTTTCTACTCTTAGCAATTCCTAAGTTACGCAGATGACGCAAATGATGAGAGGTTGTAGCCATTGTTGCTTGAATAATATTAGCTACATCGCACACACATAATTCATCTTCTTGTAATAAAGCGTAGGCTATTTTAAGTCTAGTTTCATCCGATAAAGCTTTAAATATATTTGCGACAGGAGCAAGAGTCTCTTGATCTACAATTGAACTAACCCGGTTAACTTTTTCTTCGTCATAGCAGAAAATTTCACAAGTATCTGCTGAGTGTTTAACTTTTTCGCTCATAATATCCACTCCTCAATCAAAAATTCGTTTTGGTGATGCTTTCATTCTAATATTGGTTTGATTATATATTTTCATTCTAATTTCTGTTTGAATGTATGTCAACCTAATAATCAAATGATCATTTGATTAATTAATGTTTACTTGTATTATACGGACTGATTTTACTTTTTGACAGAGAGGTTACGGACACCAGGTTTCTTATTTGATAAAAAAACTTCATTTTTGCAAGGTTAGCGGACATATAAGTACTTATTGACACTTTTTTTTAAAAATTTCACTTCTTTTATACTGAATAGGGAATCTATAGTCCTCCTAACAATAAAATAACAAGACTTTTTAGTATATAAGAGCAATGGTGACCGCTTACTAACTAACACGACACAAAAAAAGACAACACTCAGAGGCTGCTCCAAGCATTGTCTTTAATCGCTATTTTACTAAACATTTATTCTGCTAATTATAAGCGAATTACTTGCTATTTATTATAATGCTGATCATACCACTTTTTCGCTTCTTCAACTTCTTCTCTTACTAGCTGGTGACCACCGTTAACCCAATATTCTGTAACAGATGCATTCGCCTTTTTTAAATCCTCAATGAGTTCTTTTGTTTCATTCAAAGGAATTAAAGGGTCTTGTTTCCCTGCCCCAATAAACACTTTAGTATTTGTTAAGTCAGGTATATTCACGCCTCGACGTGGTACCATTGCATGAAACAGAATCGCTCCATTCAAAGACTGTTCATGATGATACATCATACTAGCTGCAATATTAGCTCCATTTGAATATCCAATTGCCACCACTTTATTTCTGTCAAATTGGTATTCTTTCGCTTTCTCACTTATAAACTCTGTTAATTCTTTTGTTCTAAAAAGAAGGTCTTGTTCATCAAATACTCCCTCTGCAAGTCGTCTGAAGAAACGTGGCATGCCATTTTCTAGTACATTTCCTCTTACACTTAATACCGCTGCATCTGGTGCAATCATCTCAGCTAATGATAACAGGTCGTGTTCATTCCCACCTGTTCCATGTAGCAAAACAAGAGTAGGTGCACCCTTTTTCTTTCCTTCAAAATAAACATGTTTCATCATATTCACTCCTTAGTATCTAACGGTTTTAGCTTTGCTTCTATTTCAGCTCTTTGATCTTCAAAATAAGGTGGCAATGAAAGGTTTTCACCTAAATGTTCAAACGATTCGTCCCCTTCAAAACCCGGACCATCTGTTGCTAATTCAAACAATATGCCATTTGGATCTCGGAAATAAAGCGACCGGAAATAATACCTTTCTACAAAACCTGAGTTTGGAAGGCGAAGTTTCTTAAGGTGATTAATCCACTTTCGTAATTCTTCTTCACTCTCAACACGGAAAGCTACATGATGCACACTTCCACGCCCTGGTCTTTCTCGCTGTAAATCAGCTCTTTCTTCAACAATAACCTCAGCCCCCGTACCACCTTCACCAGTTTCAAAGATGCTAACATTATGCTCCCCCTCAAGAAAAGAAGCTTTCTGACGGTATCCCATTGCTTCGACGAGTACATTGGCGGTAAGTTCTAAATTGGGAACTGTTAGCTTCACAGGACCTAAGCCTGTAATTCCATGTTCCACAGGAACTGGACTTTTATCCCATGGTTTTCCACCCGCTACCCCTTCGTTTAATTGGTCAGAAACAAGTTCCAATCTTTGCCCTTCAAAATCTCGAAAAGCTAGTGTTTTTCTTCCATACTTTGTTTGTATCTCATCGTGATCTACTTGATACTCTTCTAAACGATTTTTCCAATAGTCAAGTGAAGCATCTGAAGCCACTCTTAGTGAAGTTAATGAGATACTATTCGTACCAAGATACGTTTGCCCTGCTCGTGGGATTTCAAAAAAGGTTAAATCCGTTCCTGGATTTCCGCGTTCATCTGCATAAAACAAGTGATAAACAGATGGATCATCTTGATTGATTGATTTTTTCACAAGTCTAAGTCCTAGAACTTTCGTATAAAAACGATAATTTTCTTTCGCGTTCGCCGTAATGGCTGAAACATGGTGTTGACCTAATAAAGGTTTTAAATCCATCTCGTTACCTCCGTTAATTCCTTACAATTTTTTCAATAATGCTAGTAACTGTTTTTGTTCATCTTTAGTTAAGGCTTGAAACTGACTAACTTGAAAGAGTTCTTGTTGCGGAACCACTTCTTCATATAACTCTTTTCCTTTGTTCGTTAATGTTATGTGTTTCGTGCGCCATTCTTGTGTTCTCTGAATTAACCCTGCGCTTTCCATTTTCACAACCATTTGCGTTATATTCCCTTTGGTCACAAGAAGTTTTTCGGCAAGACCTTGTTGTGAAATTGGTTGATGTACCCCTACTTGCACAAGTAAATCAAATTGGGCAATACTCAAGTTCCACTTCTTCAAATGCTGATTAGACAACTGATTACTTCGGTTATAAAATTGTGCAAGTCGAAACCATAATAGCAGACCTAATTTTAAATCCTGTGATTTTCCCATATTAAAACTGGACAATGGAAATCACCCTTTCTTCTTTTATCAGTTTATATCTAAACTGATAAATTGTAAACTAATTTCACTTACTTTTTTAAAGTATATTTGTCGATCTATTTTTAATATACCCTAAAAAAGACTGCTTCTAACTAAATAAGATGAGCTAACATAGCTCATCTTATTATCCTTATTTATTTAAGTTACTTAAAATCGGAAACAATTCTTCTAAGTGTTTAATCTCGTAATCAGGCAAAACTTCATTACGCTCTTTATTATGACGATTAATCCATACAGATTTCATACCAATTCTAGAAGCACCTAGTATGTCAGTCATTAAATTATCCCCAACCATAATCGCTTCATCTTTGCCAAGCCCCATTTTATCAAGTGCATGCTGGAAGATGCTTGGGTCAGGTTTGCCTCTTCCAAAAGCACCTGAAATAACAATATGATCAAAGTATGGAACTAGTTCAGGAGTAATGTCCAACTTTGTATTTTGCAAATCTGGTGAACCATTTGTTAAAAGTAAAAGTTGATAATTGTCTTTAAGTTGATCGAGGACTTGAAAAGACTCCTCATATACAAATGGATGCTTACGACGCTCGCTTGGGAATCTTTCTGCTAACTCTTCCCCAAACTGAGGGTCGTCAATACCCAAAGCTTTTAACCCTTTCGTCCAAGCATCTTTTCGATAGCCCGGAACCATTTCTTTCATCTTACGAAAATTCACATCGTCATCAAGGAAGTTTCCCCATAAACCTTCAAAAGGATTAATTCCAATCATTTGAGTAAATTCGAAAGTCTCATAGGTTGAGTATAGTTCTCTCGCTTCATTTCGAACTGCTTCTTCTAAAGCAGCAGGATCCACTTCATATTTTTCGGCCGCAACCTGGCATGTCGCTTCAAATGCCTTTTCTACACTTCTTTGATCCCATAGAAGTGTATCGTCCAAATCAAAAAAGATTGCTTTAATCATCAACAAAACTCTCCCCTACGACAATTTTCCCACTCTACTAGATTACCGCTTTAATATAAAGAAGTAAACTATTGAAATCATTGTTTCACTAATTCAACACCTTCAGGAAGTACTCCTTCAACCAGTGTTCTTAAACGGTCATCTTTACAAACCCTTGCATCTAATATAGTAACGACACCTTGGTCCTCGTGAGTTCTAATTAATCTACCCATACCCTGTCGCAATCTTAAAATCATATGTGGAAGATCAATTTCTGAATAGGGATCAGTGGATGCTTTTCTTTTTGCCGCAAAAACAGGATCATTAGGCGGGAATGGCAACGACCAAATAATCACATTTGAAAGAGATTCTCCTGGAATATCTAGACCCTCCCATAAACTTACAGCCGCTAAAACCGAATTTACATCATGTTGAAAAACAGATATTAACTGACTTATTTCTTGATCTCCTTCAAATAGAATGTTCCATTTAGCGAAAGACGCATCATCTTGTACACCTTTTTTAAAGGTTTGCAATTCTTCTTCACTTGTAAATAACAGAAGAGCTTTTCCTTCTGTTTGTTCTAACAGATTTTTCGTAACTTCAAGCTTTTCCACATCATCTGTCGTTGTGGCTGCAACGACTCGCATTTTTTCAGCGTAATCAAATGGAGAAGCAACCGAAAACGATAAGTAATCTTCTATCCCTAAACTCTCAGCTAAGTAAGTAAAAGATTCATTCGTTGATAATGTAGCCGATGTAAAGACGAAAGGTAACTTTTTAGAGAAAACTTTTTCTTTTAAAACTTCTTTGACTAGTCTTGGCATAATAACTAACTTAATTCCTGAATCATCTTCCTCGACCCACGTAATTAAATTGTCTTGTTCCACAAAAATTTTCAAAGCATGGTGAATCATATCTAGATGCTCTTCCACAATTTTCAACTGATATTGATCAATTGTGTACATTTCGCTTTCGAAAACAATTTCGTCTTCAAGTCTTGAAATTAATTGAACAAATTCTTTTGCTGAATGAGTCAAATTAGATGTTAGTTCAAGCTCTTTTCGATTTGAGCCTTTGACTGTTTTTGCATGTTGTTTTAATTCAAAAGAAAAATGCATACTATGTGAAATTAATTCATCGACCAAAACAGCAAATTCTTCTCGTACATCATTTTCCAATAATCTCGTTAACAGATCTTCGATGACATCATGACGCAATTGATACGTTAGTGCTTTTTGCGCTGCAATTTCTAACAAATGGCCTTCATCAAATATGACTGTACTCGGTTCCGGTAGAAGCGGAAGTTGCCCTTCTCGAATACGTGAATCATATGTCCAAACATGCTCCATGTAAAAATCATGAGAACAAATTAATAAATCAGTTGATTTACGGTAGTGATCGCGCGAAAGTGTTTGTCCACAGCGATGGCGCTGATCACAAACAAAACAATCTTGAAAAGAGTCCCAACCAATTTTAGTCCATGTTGGATCACTTAAATGTGAATACTCTTTCCGATCACCATATGGATAAAAGGATTGCATCGTTTGATTGCCATGAACAAAAGCTGGTAAATCAACATGAATATCATCAAAAACGTCCTCATAGTCCTCTTTCGATCGTTCTGTATCTAATTTCTGTAAACATAAATACTGATCTTTTGATTTGGCTAATCTGGCGTCAATATTTATATTTAAGATTTTAGATAACTTATCAATATCTCCGCCTTCTTTTACTAATTGCTCGATTAAAGACTCGTCCGCACAAGCAATAATAGCTGGCTTCCTCATGTACCTTGCATAACTAATCGCATACAGTAAATAAACAAGTGTCTTCCCTGTCCCTACTCCTGCTTCAGCAAACATAATTTTCTTATCAATAAATGCTTTTTCCGTTTGGAACGCCATGAAAATTTGCTCATCACGAAGTTCGAGACCAGCCTCCGGCAATATGTCGTAGAAGACATCACCAATCCAGTCTCCTAACTGTTCAAAAAAAGATTCCTTTGGGTTAAATGCAAAAGGTAAACGACTATATGTATTCAAAAAAAAGCCCCCGTATTTTTAATTCATTAATAGATAATTATCTAAGAAAAACAGCTATTTGTCAAAGAAACAAGGGATAATTCGACTGAATCGAATTATCCCTTAAAATGATTACATTTTTCCCCATTCATGAAGCTCTAATTTTCTTACACCTTTTACAACATAAGGATCGGCTTCGGCTAGTTTTCTAGCTTCTTCAAGTGAATCAACTTCATAAATAACCATCCCTCCTGCTCCATCTAAGAAAGGGCCTTTTGCGAAAATCTTGCCTTCTTTCTCAAGACCTTCTAGATACTCTAAGTGTGCAGGACGATATGTAGCATTTAATTCTTCATTTTCCATGTATAATATTGCAGTAAATAAAGCCATTTCATCTTCTCCTTTTAACTAACATGTCCCTTATCCATTGAGTTAGCATAGTATTCAATAATTTCTCTTCTTCTAATAATACCAATAAAGATTCCATGATCATCAACGACAGGGATAAAATTTTGAGAAATAGCGAGCGTCAGTAAGCCTTTCATCTCAGAGTCAATTCGAACAGGCATATTTTTTATTCTTCTCTTTATATCTTTCAACTGAATTTGTTCAGCTAAATCAAGGGAGAAAGAATGAGTATTCTTTATTTGCCAAAGCAGATCTCCCTCAGTAAGAGTGCCAATATATTTGCCATGTCGATCAATAATTGGGACAGCTGAATATTTGTGATATTCCATTTTTTCTAACGCTTGTCTCATCGTTGATTCAAGATCTAAAAAGGCAACCTCTGCTTTGGGCAATAAGAAAAATGAGATATTCATAGACAATCTTCCCTTTCACAACAGTTTCATCTCCTATTCTATTATACTCGAAAACAAGAAATTTTACCAAAAACTGTTGAAAAACTAAGATTAACTATAAAGCAAGAAGCAAATAAGAAAGCATGCTAAAAGTCAAGACTCTTAGCATGCCTAAATTATAATTATGCCTAGATAAGTAAAAGCTCATATACACCGTTTAACTGCTGTACTCTTACATCATCCTGTTCATTCCTTGCATAATCTAACTCATATTGAAGCACCAGATTTAAAATAGTCGCTTCATTTTCTTCTAAATCCTTCACAAATTCCTCTTCATTTGCATAATGGTTCTGTTCTAGCTTCTGATAAATACGTTGACATATTTTATGATTATCAGTGTGGTTCGACAGAGACTCGCGTAAAAAAGCTAAATTTGAATCCAAAATACCACATCCTTCTCAAAGTTATTAAGACCTTTTTAGGATGTGGTATTTCTTGAAAATAATTCATGTACGTTTCGTCTTAACTTGATTTAAGAAGCTTTTTCGCTTCTATTTTGATTCATTACGAACATTACAGCAGAAAGAACTAAGAGTAAACTAAAACCTAAAAAGATGTTGCGATAGCTTTCTGCTGGTGATAATTCTGTTTGCCAAACGAGTAAAAGTCCTGATAACGCTACTCCTAACGCTCCGCCAAAAAACTGCATGAGTTGTATCAAACCCATTCCAGCACCTACTTCTTCTTTTGGTAAGAGCCTTGTAACTTGATTAGATGTGCTTGAAGTAAGAGCTGAGAAACCCACACTCATAAACATATAAGTTCCCATTATCGCATAGGGCGTCACACTAGAGAAAAAGGCAAACAACAAAGTAGCAACGATTAAAAAAACATGACCCAAAGTAATAACGGGCTTATTGCCAAGTCGATCAATTAGACGTCCTATAAACTGAGCTGCGATAGCTGACAATATCGCTCCCGGAAAAATAATCATACCAATAGCTGCTGGTTCTTTATTATAAACAGTTGATAAGATGATTGGCATTAAGAAAAGAGAAGAGAAATGTATAATAAATGCCGTAAAAGCGACAAATATAAGTGCTCTATATGCCTTATTTTTTATAAGACTAGGTTGCATAAAAGGAACCGATATTTTATTAATGTGGATCCATAACCAAATTAGTCCAATTAAGCTTGCTAATAAATAATAAAAGGATAATGTAGAGAGAAACAGCAATAATCCTGTAACGCTTCCCCCCGTTAAGAAAGCACCAAGAAAGTCAAATCTTACTCTTTTAATTTCATCTACCGGAAGCCATTTAATAAAGAACGGTGTTAAGAAAAGGACAAGACCTGTAATTAAAAAGAGGTAATTCCAACCTAAGTATTGAGTAATAATTCCTCCCATCACTGGACCTATCCCAAACCCTAAAGATGCAGCCGACGATATGAAGGCCATCGCTTTCCCCCGTCTAGATACTGGTATATAACGGCCGGCCAAAACCATCGCTAAACCGGGTACAGCCCCGGCACCTAAAGCTTGTAACACTCTTGCCACAATAAGCCAGCTGTATTCTGTAGCGATCAAACCGATGATTGATGCTGTTCCTAGTATAGAAAGTCCAACAAACAACAATTTTTTTATCGGGATATAATCGGATAGTCGACTGTATGTAATAGTTGATATAGCGAAAACAATGGAATAGCCTGATACAATCCAAGATGCTGTCGCAGATGTTAAGACTAACTCATTAGATACAGTTGGAAGAGCGACATTAAACATCGTCGTATTCATAACGACAAGCCACACCGTTACACTCCACAACAACACAATTTTTCTTTCATGTTCAAGTATTGGTTCTTTGTCTTTTAACGAAATAGTAGCAGAGAGGGAAGACATAATTTCACACCAGATTTCTCTTTAATTTTTATTTCCTTCTATATTATATGTTGTTTTCTCTATCAATTGGCCTTTTTTTCTCAAACGAAAACAACTTTTAAAATGTCATGGTTTGGATGTTGATTTATTACCACTTTTGTTAAAAATTCATACTTTGAAGCCTTTCATACGATATGTGAGCTGGCTTTTTCACTATGCTTTAATTGACTGTCTTTCTCTGCGTCTTCTACATTTATAGAAATTCACATAAGAATGAACAAGGGGGTGAGTATTTGGTTCACGCAAAAGTTCTTATTGCAGACGATGATCCAAACGTATGTGAAATAATTCGAATTTACTTACAAGAAAATCATTTTAATGTGATTGAAGCTTCGGATGGTGAACAGGCCTTATCATTATTTGAAACAGAAAAGCCTGATATTATCTTATTGGATGTAATGATGCCAGGCTTGGATGGCTTTGATGTTTGTAGGCAAATTCGAAAAAAAACAGAAGTTCCTATTATCATGTTGTCAGCTAAAGCAGAAGAATTAGATCGTATTTTAGGATTAGAGATGGGTGCAGATGATTACGTTACAAAACCATTTAGTCCACGTGAAGTTCTTGCTCGTATAAAAGCTGTTTTTAGAAGAACCTCCAATCAAGGTCAAGAAGAGAAAGAAGAAACATTCAAGTATCATGATTTACTAATCCATGTAAAGAAAAGAGAAGTAAAACTAAATGAAACCGTTTTATTTTTCAGACCGAAAGAATTTGACTTACTTGTTTATCTAATTCGACATAAACATATTGTTGTTACTAGAGAACAACTTCTTGAACATGTGTGGGGCTATGACTTCATTGGAGATATTCGGACCGTTGATGTTCATATTAAACGGATACGCAGTGAATTTGAACCATTTAATTTTCAATGTATTAAAACAGTTTGGGGTGTAGGCTATCAGTTCTATATTGAATAAGATCATTGCGTGGCTTAATCATAGTTTGTTTCGTCGATTGATGATTAGCTTTTTAACTATATTCATTTTAGGAATCGGCTTAATTGGCCTTCAAATATCTATTTCTACTACCGATTATCTTACTACTCAACAAAGACATGATATGTTACGACAAGCTCGAAATATTAACTCTTCGATTATAGAAAATTCAGAAGTTACGAGTGAATTGTTACAAACCATTGAAAAATTAGGTTCATTTTCTTCGTACAACATTTGGTTGATAGATACTGGGGGAAGAATTGTAGCTGCTTCAACAATGCAGGATGAATTCGTTGGTGAAATCATGAGCGATTCGCTCATGGAAGATCTATTAAATGGTCGAAACAGCATCCAAATAATGGAGATAGATGAAGAAGAAAGACCAATGCTATCTGTAGCGGTTCCATGGACTTCTGAAGGAATTATTCATGGAGGAATTATATTGCATTCACCGATTGCAGGCATAAAGTCCACGGTCCGTAACATCCGTGAGATCGTACTTTGGTCAATTCTTGGAGGTCTCCTCATTGTTAGTATTCTAGTTTCCTACCTATCTTGGACCATTTCAAAACCTTTAAGAAAAGTAGAAGAAGCAGCGAATGAGATCGCATTAGGAAATTATAGTAAACGGGTGAACCACCATCTTCCAGATGAAGTTGGCGCACTTGTACAATCCTTTAATCGGATGGCTGCCAAATTAAATGAAATAGAAAAACAAAGAGACTCAACCGAACAACGTCGTAAAGACTTTATCGCAAATATCTCACATGAATTAAGAACACCCCTAACTGCAATGAAAGGCTTTTTAGAAGTGTTGCAAGAAGGTTTCGTAAAAGACCCTAAATTACAGCAAAAGTATTACAACATTATGTTTCGTGAAACAGAATACCTTAACCAATTAGTAGACGATCTAATGGACCTAATTAAACTGGAACAAAAAGAGATTTCTATGCATCTAAAAAAAGTTGATATCGCTGAAATTATAAAAGTCGTTTCTCTTCAGTTAAATCCAACATTTATTAAAAGAAATAATAAGTTGCAAAGTTTTACTCTGGAGCCCCTCCCGTATATTATTGGTGACTCATTACGAATTGAACAAATATTAACAAATATTATTCATAACGCAAATAAATTCACATCCAATGGTACCATTACCGTAAAAACAAAAGTTCAAAACGATTGTTTATGTGTAATTGTAACTGATACAGGTATTGGAATTCCTTCTCATGACTTGGATCGAATTTGGGACCGTTTTTTCAAAGTGGACCGTGATCGTACAAAAAATGGACGAGGTACAGGACTTGGATTGGCCATTGTAAAAGAGTTAGTTAAGCTCCATAAAGGTAACATTCATGTCGAAAGTAAACTTGGACAAGGAAGTACTTTTACCATTTCATTTCCGATATATAATTACGATACATTATATAACTCGTAAATCTCCACTTCAACCAACTTGGGAAATTCGCCCAAGTTGTAATTAAACCCCTGTGGAGATAAATCTCCACTTCAACCAACTTGGGAAATTCGCCCAAGTTGGTTTTTAATATTTTTTTAAAAGTTTGATTATAGATTGGTTAAATTGTTTCGGTACACTTTATTTAGCATCTAAGACTAAACTTAAGGTGAGGACTATGTTAACTAATTATAAGAAACAAGCTAACCGTACAGTATTATATTTATTAGTAGGCTTGCTTTTATGTCTTTTACTAGTACCTTCTGAGTGGGAACGATTACAGTTTTTACTTCTTTTACTACTTCCGATCATCTTTTCAATCAAATATTTTAATCTTGATCGTGAACAATTAAAAACCTCGATTCGATATTTAGGCTTATATATTTTCTTTAGCCTCTTTACATTTGTGATTCATGTTCTCCAACTCCAATGGGAACTTAGTAATCAAAATGGATTATTCGGTTTTAAATTTTACATTGATCCATTATTGAGTATGATACCTTATAATGATGGAGTTTGGTTGTGGCAGTTATCCACACCTTTATTAGATCGTTTCTTTGTTTACATTTATATTCATGGATTTGTTTTTTGTATATTAGGTTTATGTTTATATTATTTAGTTACAGGGCAACCGCGCAAAATACTATTAGCTATGTTTGCTGGTCACTTCCTTCAATACTTACTGATTTTGCCCTTTCATTTTTGGGTAGATGGTCATCAAGTATGGTGGATTCAGAATCTGTGGCACGGTACTAATTATACTGATCCATTATTAGGGTATCGGACTGTGTCTGAACCCGTTATCCCGAGTTTAAATCATGTTTTTCCTAGCATGCATACATCAATTGCGACAGTCACGATTTTATTAGCCCTTAGAGAATCTTCAAAACCAATTAAATACTTTTATACGTTCTTGAATATTGGGATCATTTTCTCAACTGTTTACTTAGGTATACATTGGGTTATTGACTTAGTTGGTGGTGCATTATTTGGCTTTCTCACTTTAAAACTTGCGGATAAAATTATGTCAATAGATTGGCAGCAAAAGTGGGATCACCTAGAGGAGAAATGTCTGATCCTTCTTGAAAAAGATCAACTAACTTCACCAAATCGCTTTATTAGGTTTTTATGGTGGGATGATAAACAATGAAACGAAATACGGTAAATGAAATTATTTTTCTAAGAAGCATAGCTTGTTTGTCAATCGTTTTACTTCACTCTATTGGTATTGGAATGACTACTATTTACACTAATGACATGGCAAAATTCTTATTAGATTGCCTACACGTAATTCTATATTTTGGTACACCAATGTTTATTTTTATATCCGAATTTATACTGTCATATAGTTATAAAAATAGACAGCTACCTTCTCATTTCTTAAGAAAACGAGTGATGTATATTTTTCTACCATTCTGTAGCATGGCGATCTTTTATTCTCTTCCATACGCATCTTCTTTTCACGATTGGTTATCTAAGTTTTTTCTGAATGTATTTATTGGAGATTTTCATGGTTATTTTATTTTAATCATTTTCCAATTTTACATTTTACATTTTTTCTTTCATCGTCTCTTACAAAAAATTAAGCCCACTTATCCACTCATCATTTCATTCGTAATCAATACAACATACTTGGTAATATTTAACTTTATTTCAGCACCAGAAACAATTCCGTTTCACAATTATGTATGGGACCGATATTACTGGGTCCCTTTTATAGGTTGGATATTTTATTTTACGCTCGGATTTTATTGTGGACTATACTATAAAACATTTATTAAGCTATTAAACAGATATAAATGGATTGTGTTAACTGCACCTATTCTCTCTACTACTGTACTCCTTTTTCATTATCATTTTGACATCATTTCCACCCACAGTTCAAAACGGGTAGATATGCTTTTCCATACAACGGCAATGTGCTTTTTGTTCTTTTACATGTCACAGAAGTTAAAGTCTATACCACCACCTTTAAAAGTAATTAATTCCTATTCATTCTCAATATACCTTCTTCATATGTTTTATTTATCTGCAATCGATTTTCTAGTTGATCATCTAAATTTAAAGCTTGGTGCAATTTATATCATTGTTTTATTCGTAGCTAGCACAGTAAGTTCGATCGTAACTGCAAACCTGATTTTAAAATGGAAATATGGTGCATTTATAGTTGGTAAAGTAGTGAAAAATTCACATATGTCTTCCAAATACACTCACTCTTTGAAGAAAGTCTCTTCAAACTAATAGTGAGTTCAAAGCAAAAAGCGCTTGGTAAGTAGTATCACGTCCAAGCGCTTATAAACAATAATTCAAATTAAATTGCCTTTTGCTGAAAGAACCTTTACTTCACTTCAACAGTCCAACCATTTAAATCCTCTAATTTCCCTGTCTGAATTCCTGTTAGTGTATCGTATAACTTTTGAGAGAGGCTTCCAATTTCACTCTTATTAATAACGATGTTTCGATTTCCCCAATTTAGTTCTCCGATTGGGGAAATAACCGCTGCAGTTCCAGTCCCGAAAGCCTCTTCAAGCTCTCCACAATTAGCAGCATTATACAATTCTTCTAAGGAAATTCTTCTCTCTATTACAGTAATTCCCCAGCCCTTTAATAGTTCAATGATCGACATCCGGGTTATACCTTCTAGAATACTACCATTTAACTCCGGTGTGATGACCTCACCATTTATTTTAAAAAATACATTCATACTTCCAACTTCTTCAATATACTTTTTTTCAATTCCATCTAACCAAAGCACTTGTGAGTATCCTTCTGTAGTAGCTTTTTCCTGAGCCTTATAAGCTGCGGCGTAATTTCCAGCCGTCTTAGCAAATCCCGTTCCTCCCCGGACGGCTCTTGTATACTCATATTCCACATGTATTTTAATAGGTTGAATTCCATCTTTATAATAAGAGCCAACAGGTGAAAGAATGATGATAAATTGGTACGTTTTTGATGGGGCTAAGCTTAAATTAGGTTCAGTCCCAATAATGAATGGTCTTATGTATAAAGAATTACCTACTGCTTTAGGAACCCATTCTTTTTCTACTTCAATTAATTTCTGTAAGCCTGCTAACGCGAACTGTTCATCTATAGCTGGAATACTCATACGATCAGCGGATAAATTCAATCTACGAAAGTTCTTTTCTGGTCTAAACAGAAGGATGCGATCATCTGGTGTAGTATATGCTTTCAGACCTTCAAAAATAGTTTGTCCATAATGAAAGATCATAGCAGCTGGATCAAGGGCAATTGGTTGATACGGTACAATTCTAGGATCATACCAACCTTTTTCAGTCGAATAATCCATAACAAACATATGATCTGTAAAGATTGTTCCGAAAGCAATTTGATCAGCATTTGGTTTTGACTTTAAATTCTGAGTAAGATCAATTTCAATATTCAATGCATCCACCCCATCTTGTTTCAATATGTCATTATTGTAAATATATAACTAGCTGAATACAAGCTTAAAGATTTCTTAATCTACTAAAGTAAAAAAGGGTTATCACGAAAGTCTATATTTCGACCTTTCGCGTTAACCCTTTGCTACCTTGTTTTATTTTGCCGCTCTTTTCTCTAATTCAGCTTGCACATCTTTTAGGAACAAATCATATTGATCGTCTTGTAAATTTTTTGATTCTGTCTCAACAACGTCTACTAAAAGTTCTTTATTTTTATAAAAAACTTCTTTATCTGCATTGTAGTAAAACCTGACAACATCTGCTTCTTTAAAATACTTTTTTCCTAGTTTCAAAAGAAATGTTACCGGTAAACCTCGAACAGAAACTGAATTTAGTGTTACAGACTGTTCTTGTTTAATAGTTTGTGGACTATCCTGTTTTTCTTTTTGAACCATCAATAAAATTTCTTTTGCAACTTCCTTTTGACTTAAAGCTCTTTTTAATGCTTTTTGTCTAATACGTTTCTTTTTTGACTTTACTTTTACTTTTTCTAGACTCATTGCAGTAAACTCTCTTAATTCCATTCCACTTTGGTCAAGAGTTTTTTTCCAATGGTCATTTTTAAACCCATATGTACGTTTTAGCAATTCAAAAACCCCTTACTGTCTTATGATGTCATAGTAAAATGAGAAGTAATGTTAGATTTTCTCTCTTACTATAGTACCAAAAAAAATGCTTCTTTTGTTTAATATTAAAACATTTTCTAGCGTAATACATTATTAATAGAAAGATCTCTCACTTCTCTATAAGAATAGTATACAGGTAAAACCATAAAAAAACTGTCGTAAATTGTATAGAGAGAAAAAAAGGTCGATTTTTCAACTTTTCCCCCTCCAGCGTATGAAACTAATGCACAGAAAAAATCTCATTTATCTCAATGTCATGATTGTGCATTTATTTTGACTTCATTTTGCTTATTATGTAAAATACAATCCTATCTTACATATTGAAAGGAGAGATTTTCTTGGCACAGTCACTAAAAGGGAAAGTTGCATTTGTAACAGGTGCAGGAAAAGGTATAGGAAAAGCTACTGCCATAGCTCTTGCAAAAGAAGGAGCTCTTGTCGGTCTACTCGCTCGTACTGAAACAGATCTAATTGAAGTGGCAAATGAAATTGAAACACTAGGAGTTAAAGCAGCTTATGCTACAGCTGATGTTTCCTCTCTTGAACAAGTCGATCAAGCTATTAGTAAACTAACTGAAGAATTAGGTTCAGCTGATATACTCATCAATAATGCCGGTACCGGTAAATTTGGCTCATTTTTAGAACTAGATCCTGATGAGTGGAAAAGAATGATTGATATTAACTTAATGGGAGTTTATTACGTTACACGAGCTGTGTTGCCGCAATTAATTGAGAAAAATGGTGGTGACATTATTAACATCTCATCAACGGCAGGTCAAAAAGGAGCTCCAGTAACAAGTGCTTATAGCGCTTCTAAATTTGGCTTATTAGGACTCACTGAATCACTAGCTCTTGAAGTTCGTAAACATAATATTCGTGTTTCAGCTCTAACACCTAGCACCGTTGCGACAGAACTAGCATTTAGAGAAAATCTAACAGATGGCAATCCAGAAAAAGTAATGCAACCTGAAGATCTTGCTGAATATATGATTGCACAATTAAAGCTTCACCCTCGCATTTTCATTAAATCTGCAGGCTTATGGTCAACAAATCCATAGGTTGTTTGGTCGGCTTTATTTCAAGCTATTGATTTAGTTTTGTAAGAGGATGTCTCAAACACAATTGAGACATCCTCTTTTTCACTATTAAATCCCGTATTTAATTCGATAGATCTTTGCCATTGCTTGAACCCGGTCCGTGACATCCAATTTACGGAATATATTTGTTAAGTGATTTTTTACAGTATGGCTACTGATGTTTAACTGGTCAGCAACCTCTTGATTATTTAATCCTTCTAAAATAAAAAAGAGAATTTCTTTTTCTCGGGCGGTTAATGGTAGTAGATCGATTTCTTTTGTTAAATCCTCTAACTCTTCAATTTTTCGAATGTCTAATTCGTTCGCTTTCGTTAAGTTAACATCTTCTAGATAGTTGAACTTTTCCAAAAACATATTGAATTGTTTTGTTAATGACTGCTCAAAAGTTAATTGACACACTGAACCTGTCATTTTCAAATGATTAGCGATTAGACCTAGTATTTGAGCTTCTTTGCTAGGAGCTTGATTCATTGTATTCTTCGGTGCAAACACTTCTTCTAAACATGATAATACATCCAATTCAATGCCCTGTTTTTGTAAAAAAGAAAGCTGGTAGGTAGACACCTGACAAGCCTGTTGTACCAAAGAAAGATTAACTGATTCATTTATATACATACTGAATGATTTAGCCAACTCTACTGCATTATTTGTTAAATTGAAAAGCTCCTTGTTCCAGTATTCTAGTTGCTGATAAAGCATTGTAATAGACGTTTTTGAGGATTTAGCCTCGGTATCTTCGCTTTTTTCAACGATATTGTAACTCATACCCCCAAGATCGCACACAATTCTTAGAACTTGTTCCATTTCAGCTAGGTTATAATCTTGTTTTACCTTAAATGACAGTAAACCGCTAAATGTCTTTTTCGTAATCATTGGAATATGATAAATAAGAGAGTCACCAATCAACTCTACATCACATTCAGCAGAAACAGATTTAGTAGAAAAGTGTGTTTGAAATGCATGCTCATGAAGCCTGTCTAAATCTGACAAAGAGCTACCTCTTTTGAAAGATTCACCATTCACAAGCTTTATCCTAACATCATCACCTTGATTGATGGATGAACAAAAGTCGAGAATCTTAAACATCACATGAGAAGGGGTAGATGTATGAGTGTAAATTTCTAAGAGTTCCAATAATAAATGTTTTACTAATTTGTTCTCTTCGACTTCTTTAGAAGCCTCTTTAAGAGAAAGAACACTTCCTAAATAATTACTGAATAACTGTAACGAATCAATGAATTCTTTCGGGATTAAGTTACTAGTTAACGTTCCACCAAATAATAAAGCATTCACTTTATTATTTGATTTAATCGGAAAAGCAAACACTTGATTTGGATTCAATTCACGTTCAGCAAAAAAACGGCCTCTATGCGTATCACTCACATTACAATGCTCTATGTTTTGTTCTAATGCTACACTTTGGCCTAACAAACCTTCTCCTAAATAAAAGGAACTACCCATCAACTGACTGTTCTCAAATCCAACACCATCTTGAATTTCAAACAAATTGTTCTGTGTTTCCACTGCGTACCCAATAAAATCTAAATTCCTCGTTGTCAGTTTAACTTGCCCAAGTAATTCTTTTATTTTCTTTTCTTCCGTGCGCGTATTTTCTGAGAAGCTATTAATCATTGTTAAGTAATTTTTTTGAATATCTACTTTCCGTGTGTTTTCAATCATAAATCCAATCATAACCATAAGTTGTTCTAGTTCGTGTAATATACTGACTTGCTGTTCTCTTGTAAAACTTTTCATTCCATTCTTAAAGTCAACAGCAGAAGTCTCCGTTACAGAAGAAAAGTAATCTGTTACTAACAGATAATCTTGATTATTAAAAATAAAAACCGGACATAGAATTACTGTCTTATCTTCATTATTAGGATTCATAATGATAGGCTTTTGAATAGATTTACTTATCTTGAAACATTCCTTGCTCAGCTCAGTATAGACTTCATCTTTATGATCATCACAGTTGCAGAGATTTCCCCATTCATCTAATAAATAAATGGGAATTTGCAGCAAAGAACTGTATGTTTTTAATAATTGATAAATCATTTTTGTTGTTTTTTCCATTTCATAACCCCACACGATATTATCTAATCTTTTATTAATATCGGTTAAAACCATTTTTTTTACAGCACAATTGTTCATTTTATTTAATCACTTTTTATCAAAGAAAAACCCCTTAATAAAAAGGAGTTTTTCGGATTCTTAAGTGGCAAGTTCGGTTTTTCACTCTGCTAATTGCTGCCACGATGAGATGTTTTCAAGCACGATTTCAAACGAATGCGTAGATTATTCCTCCGTCAAATTTCTATGGATTATAGTAGTTACGAGCTTCAGCAATCGTTGTATACATTTTTACAAAGCTTGAAAACTTTACAATATCAAAAATTTCATCTATAGGAGGGGTCACTCCCGAGAGTATAAATTCTTTTTCTTGCTCTTTTGCCTGCATAACTGTATTGGCAATTACTCCTAAAGCTGAACTGTTCAAGTATTTAACTTTTGTCAAATCTAAAATAAACTGCTGTTCTGATTGGTGTATAAATGTCTCCATTCTTTCTTTAAACTGATTTACATTTTTTATCGTAATATCTTCTTCGATAAATAAAATCCCAATCTGATGATCTTGCTCGTATCTCATAGTTATCACCTATATTCCTTCTTATATAATGAATTATGTCTTTGACCGAACAAATACTTCACCAATCCAACCCGCTCTCTACCTACTAAATTATAGATACACTATAACTAGAATTCAACAGAAAGAGAATGCTCTTAATACTATTATCGGTTATCTGACAAACATAATATATTGTCTTCTGTTCCTATTTTCTTCAAACGGTGTGGGTTCTCATGACTGACAGCTTAAAATCACGACCTTTTTGGATAGTATTCATCTTCTCATCCGTTACTTTAGAACTAATAACAAGTTCATTTTCTATGCCTACCTTCCTAGTACAAACTCGTAAGTAGTCAGAGATTCCTAGTAACAAAAAAAAAGAGGATCAAATAATGATCCTCGATTACATTTTTATTTTAATTGTTTCCAACTAGCATAATGGTGATAAGCAAATCCTGAAAAACTAACTGTAGATTGATATGCGACTTCAACTTTTAGTAATTCTTTCTCCATATAGGATTGTCCTTTATCAGCAAAACTAATATGTGAACCTTCTAACGACTTCATCGTCTCAACACCAATTACAACTTTCTTATGTTGCTTCAAAGCATAGTTAATCTCATTTTTTACTAACTCAATTATGCCATTGGGACCATCCGCCATATTGCGATAAGCCATAATCGTAATAAAATCAGATTGGTTGATTAACCATTCAGATAGATTCCCTTTTCCGTAAGGTTTATTATTAAACGAGATCTCATCAAACCAAAAAGGAATATCATTTGAGTAAACGAGTTTTAGTTCTTTTGCTAGCGTTTGAAAACTAATAAGGGCTTGTTGGTAGTACTCTATCGTTTTTTGACGATTGCTGTTCCACTCTTGCACTAAGTAAGGCTCAACATCAAGGTGTATCCCTTTGAATCGTTGCTCACTTGTAGACTGAGCTTGATAATTTCTTAACCAGGAGATCACTGGATCGTACTGCCTTTTTCCCTGTTTCGTTGCCCATGAAGGAGCACCGTCTAAGGCATGTACATTTATCTTTCGTTGAGATGCTTGTGCGATGAAAGTTTGATAATGACGAATCGCAATGTCACGATCAACTTGCAAATAAAGATCGGTAACTCCATTTTGTTCTAAAAACAAGAGAACTTCTATTGAGTTATCAACTATTTCATAGGGATTCCATAGCCACGTAGATATTGTTTTCGTCTCTGTTGCAGCTGATGAGGGTGTCATTGAAGTGAATAGAACGAGAAAAGCCAATACAGTAGAATAAATGATGTTTTTCATTTTCAAGTCTCCTTTATGAAACCCAAAGCCTCATATAGAAGACATTGGCAACCTGGCAACCATATGATATACACATCACTTTAGGCCCATGGCTTTGCGTCCTTACCTTTCGATAAGTTTGCCTTTTTCAATTATTTTAATACTTTTATCATAATCGAAAAGGAGACTTTTGTCTTCCTTTTTTAATCTACTTGTTCAAGAAAACTCTTCGTTCTCATTCCATCTCTTCTTATATAAACACTTGCCTCTACTTCAACATCTGCATTAATAAATTCTTCGTTCCAGTCGTTTATTTGTTTAAATTTCTGATAATGTTGTTTACTCATCTTTTCGCCAAATCCAAAAATATCCACTTTAAAATCCTCTTGCACTTTTTTGATCGTTTTCCTTAATTTAGTTTCTAAATGTTCCTTTAATGCGCTTTGATAATCCTCATACGTATTAATATCATCTAACCCTCTTGCGCATTGGTTGTCATAAATTTCTCCCTCTATGACAAGCTTCACCTTGATTTTTGCTTTATTGTTTTCATATTCCGTATCAACAGTTGAATGGTTGTTAAATACTCTAACCGAGTAATAACCATTTTCACCACATGGAACAGATGTGGTAGTTGTTTCTAAGTCTTTTATCCACATTACATTTCTAGCTTCTTCAACACTTAAATAACCAATTAATTTGTCTTTTTCAAATACTGCTATGCCATCATAAACGGCAATAGCAGGCATATCTAGTTCCATATTATCATTAACCGAACTTCCCTTAGAAGGATCTCCTTCAATTGAGATAGCTGCTACCATCGGATCCCTCCCTGGTGAAGTTAAACTAAAAACAAAATCGGTTAAAGTTGTTTCAGGGAATCCTCCCCATTGATCTTTTAGAGTCTCAAACTGTCTAAAAATTTTAAATGAAGGGACTTTTTGTACGGGATAAGTTGTCGTAATAATATCTTTAGCCTTGACTCCTTTAGAGACAATAATTTGGAAGTCATTTCTGAACTGACCACTTTTTTCCAAAAACTTTAAAAATCGACTTACTCCATCTTCTCGAGCGAGCTTCTCATCAATGACTAACGTTCTTGCATGAGAGAAATTTAACTCTCTCGTTAAACCAAGATTCATTTTACTTAAAAGTTCTCCCATTGTTAAACCAGTCAAAGTAAAGGTAACCGTTGGCGCTAGCCCCTCAGATAAACTCGGATCTAATTCACTAGCATTAATCGCTTCAATTGTTAAATTAAAAAAATCGCCTTCCCCTTTTTCAATGGCCAAACCAGAAACAAGGGTTAATTCGTTAATCTCTCTTCGATCCCAACAACCTGTTAGTACTAATATAGCAAGAAGAATGAAGAAGACTTTTCTCATGAACTCTCCTCCTTCTTCTGTCTTGGCAACTGATCAGATGAAGCTTGCTTCAAGTCTTTTTGTGCATGTAAATAGTTAGGTCTTTTATTCATTAATTGAATTGGAAGTCTTACCATAACATCTTTTTGATCTTCTAAGATGATAGGACCCATCGGTGCTAAATAAGGCACACCAAATGACCGTAAATGCGTTAAGTGGGCAATGATCATTAAAAACCCTAACAAAGTCCCAAATAACCCTAACATTGCTGTTATTATTATAAGTACAAACCTTAATAGTCTTGTTGCATTAGCAAATGCATAAACTGGAGACACAAAGCCTGCCATAGCTGTTAAAGCAACCACAATGACGAGAAAATGAGAAACAACACCTGCTTCAACCGCTGCTTGTCCTATAACAAGTGCTCCAACAATCGAAACCGTTTGCCCTACTACTCTAGGCATGCGAACTCCTGCTTCGCGTAAAATCTCAAAGGTAACCTCCATGAGCAGAAGTTCAACTACGGCTGGAAATGGAACGCCTTCGCGTTGCGCTTGTATACTAACCACTAAATCCGTCGGTATCAACTGTTGATGAAAAGTAGTTAACCCAATATACATAGATGGAAGTAGCAGAGCTAAAAGAAAGGCCAGGAAACGAAGCATTCTAAGCATCGTTGCCATCATGAATCCTTGATAATAATCCTCGCTCACCTGAAAAAAATCTGTGAAAACTACAGGCGCGACAAGAGCAAAAGGACTTCCATCCACTAAAACAGCTACTTTTCCCTCAATAATATCAGCTGAAACCGCATCCGGCCGGTCAGAATGATACATCATCGGAAACGGAGTTAACACTTTATCACTAATTAATTCTTCTAGATTCCCAGAATCAATAATGGCATTCGCTTTAATTTGATTGATCCGACTCCGTACCTCGTCTACAATATCCTTACTTGCAACATTGTCTAAATAAATAATACAAACAGCCGTTTGCGTATCCTTGCCTACTTTAAATTTCTCTGTTTTTAAGTGAGAATTCTTAATTCGTCTTCTAATTAAGCTTAGGTTTGTACCTTTTGACTCCGTGAAACTTTCTTGCGGCCCCCTAATGATCGTTTGCGTTTGAGATTGCTCAATTGAACGCGCTTCTGAAGTCGATGTATGGAGAGCAATTCCTTCTGAAATACCCCCAATAAGAATAACTGAATAACCTGATAACACATGCCAAACAACATCATGTTCATACTTTACTGGATCAATATCATAACTTGAAAAGTATTCTTTCTGAAACTCTGTTAAATCTGCAGAATTGGAAATCTTATATTGTTTACTATGAGCTTTCGTTAACGTCGTTTGAACAGAATCTGAGATTTTTGACAAATCAACCATCGATTTTAAATATAAAATCAGGCCTTCTGTCTCGCCAACGTACACTCTTTCCAAATAAAAATCAAAACTATTAGCGAAGATTTGCTTGAATTGATCTTCATTTTTGCTAAGAGATTTAGAAAGAGCCTTTTTCCCTTGTTCATCAATAAAATCTTCTGGTGTCGTCTTATTATTTGTAGAATCTACTTTCATCGAAGAGATAATCTTTTTAAATACTTTCACGATTGAACCTCCTCTGGCCTTGATTTACTCACTTTTCCTTTCTTCTTTTTAATAAACAGAATCACAAATAAGACAAAAGGTATTCCAAACTGTAACGGTAAGTGTAAAATATATGGAACAATTACTAATCCTTCTTCAAAATGTTCAACAACATTATTTGAATTTATAACAGCAAAAAAAGGAATAAGTGCTGTTACTGGAATGATCAAAGATCGGTATGGAATGTTAAAAACATATTCTAACCCTTTTAATCCAGCATAGAAAAATACACTAACTTTAATGAAAATGCCGCACATTAAAATAAAAACAACTAAAATATCCACTCGCTCAAAGAAATCCATTAGTTTTATTTCTCTAGCTGCCGTCATTAAAGGGAATAAGGTGCGAATTTTCAAATCGACACCAAGTCCTGTAATTTGAATAATATTTGAATATGTGATCAATATACCAGCTAGCATGATGGCAATCGCTCCTACTTTTCCTGCGTAAGAAAAGTTCGATGTGGATGTCATAAAAACAGTAAACACAATGACTTCCCCGTAAGGAAACGTAATTAATGTAGGAAAGAGAGCTTGTAAGATTGGACCAAAACCATCTCCTAACACTGGTAATAAATGATCCATCCTTAGCTCACCACTAATAAACAGCAAAACTCCTATTAACAATAGGATGACCACAATATAGGGTGAAATAATTTCAGTAACTCTTGCTAACGTCTCAAATCCTAAATATACGGTGTACATCACAACGACCATCATTGCAATCGCAATTACTTCAAGTGGTGTAAACGGCAAAATGGTAACTTTCATCAATTCACCAAAATCCCGGATATTACGAGAAGCAATATAAAGAAAGTAAAGACAGTAACCCAGGCATAACGCCTTACCTATTATCTTTCCCATCGAAAATTCCAATATCTCATACAAATTTCTTTGACCAGCAAATGTAAGTAGCTTATGATAGCTGAAAATAATACCTACACCAATTACAGTAGCAATGATTTCCGCAATCCATATATCTTGTTTAGCTTCTTCTCCTGCTCCGACTACAACTGCTGTCCCAATTGCAAAAATAGTGATTAAAACAAACAACTGCCATAAAGAAATTTTATTGTTCCCAACCGTGTTCATAGCATCACCTGTTCGTTGATTGTTGCTTCTTAGCATCTTTCATCTTTCGATAGTCAAGATAAACTGCCGTAAATAGACCAATAATGGCCCAAGTAGAAACTATCGTTCTTCGTGTCCCTAATTCAAACGGGTAAATGACTTGAAGAGAATACAGAAAATTTCTCTCAAACACGATGGAATCAAATAAACTCATTAATAAAATCATAAGTATAAGTAAAAGGAAATAGACGAATGTAATCATTTGCTCACCACTTAGCTCTTAAAGAATCTTGTTTATAGGATTTCCTGGTAACGTAAAAATATGTAGTTTTACCAAAAGAACTTAAAAGGGTTATTGCAAATCTTTGCAATAACCCTTTTAAGTTCTTAAGCACGAAAACATTCTAACGAACAGTTCCTGTTGATACAATCCGAACTTCAACATGTGTTGTAATGTCTGCTTGTTTAAAAGCTTCAAGCCATTTTTCCTTTGTCCATCCGGGTGCATTTCTCAAGCGAAAATATTCACCAAGACCAATTGGTTCGACACCTAGTTCTTGAAATAAACTTACAGCTCTCATTACTTTGTCCTCTATATGCTTACCAGTTTCTGTTTCCACTATTATTCGATTATCGTTACTAGACAACAATCTGACCCCATCGTAATCAACGACACTTCCACGAACATATAAATAGAGAAATATTTCTGGTTTATCTAAGTCACCGTTCACTTTCGCATGAAATTTACTATCTACAAATTTCATGACAAGATGCTCTTCATCTCCCTCCGCCCCAGGAATAGTGATAGAGATATCAGGTAACTTCTTTTTTCCTCTCATAGCTTCAACGACCTTTGCTTCTTCCGGTGTAATCACGTCTACCATTTTGTCCTCTTTGAATAATGCTACTTTTGTAATCTTGATAGAATCTTCATCAACCTTTTCTAAATAAGGAGTAGATGGATCTGATACCTCATCTGTTTCCCTGTTTATAAATTGATGTAAAGTCGTAAACGGAGAAAAGGCAGTTATATTCCTAGGTGTTAAAAGTTCTGTTAAATAAATATTAATTTCAGGTTTATCTTTATAGGTTGCTGATAGAATATCCTCAGCATTTCCCTTTACTACCGCAATGAAAATATTAGAACCTATTTGGGGGTCTCTATATAAATTTTCTAATACTTTAAAGATCCCTTGTTTCCTAGCAAATTCTTCACTAAATAACAAAACTCGCAACTGGGCCGGAGTTAGTGTCTTTTCCGTTAACGTTGAAATATCCATCATCGCTTGATGGGGTAATTTAACAATGGATGAAAACTGCTGAACTTGTTCTTGAGCATCTTTAGAAGGTTGTGGCAATGTGACACTTATTTTCATTTCATTTTCATTTTCATAATCAAAGCCCATTACCCCTACCATTCCCAAATCCTCTATAACGGGATGTTCAATGTTTGGATCATTACAGCCAGTTAACATAAAGACTGCTACAATCACAGGTAAAAGGAGCAATTTCATGTAGAAACCTCCTGTTCCTTCGGTTCCTTTTTGGTCAACTTTCTTTTAATATAATTAATAACTAGTAAGAAAATAGGATAGAGTAACAACCCGTATCCATAAAAGACGCTCCACTCATCGAAAATAATAACTTGAATATCCATTGGAATCGGACCTGATACAAGTAGCCATGATAAAAATGCAACAACAGAGATATGCCATACTCTATCTTTATGCTTGTTTGTTAAAGCGTCCATCCCCTTTTTCGCAACCCATAAATAAGCAGAAGAGGTAGACAAAACGAGAAATACCCAAAGAGTGGTTCCGAAATTTTCGATTCGCTCCACAAACGTCAATTTAATTGCTTGGAAAAGATTTAAGACTGGAAACAACAAATTATCTAGTTGCCATGCAGAAAAATAGACGACTGCTGCTATTGAAACGATTAAATAAAATAAAACAGCTAACCAAATCCCAATTGATGTATGAAGAAACACCTTCTTTTGATTCTGAATGTAAGGATAATAAAACATCAATAAGCCGTAACCAAACATTGAGAGTGCTCCTTCATGTAATGCCTCAAGCCAATCAGTATAACTAACTTCAAAGGTAGGAACAGCATGAAGCCAGTTTCCCGCTTGAAGTGGCCATTGCAAAAAGATAACCATCCATCCAGTCATAAAAAACGAGAAAATGCAAAACCTGGCAACAGATTTAATTCCACCTGCAACAATACAACTCATTACAAAAAATAAGCTCACCGTTAAAGGTAACACTTGAAATCCTGGTAACACAACAGACTGCACAATTCGACTATAGCCTCTTATAATTATGCTGCGCCCATTAACCCATATAGGAATAGAACACCATTCGCCATTTTCCCTAGTAGCTTCCCTAAAATTTTTTCATTTATTTTAAATAAAGAATCATCAGGGAACTTCTTACATAGAAGCACAATTGGGATCAAAGTGATGTTTGCTAAAACGCCTAACATGATTGGAATAAGCCACTGATTATAACCTACCATGCTAATCTCATTAGATAAAGTAAATAAACCGATTCCAATAATAACGTTCTGACTTAAAAAAACAACATGGAACTTATTCAATTTCTTCAAATTACCTGTATCCATTTAAACCTACTCCTCATCTAACGGCCTTACAAGATCTTTCTTCGCTCTTGCAATACCTGCTCTTTGGATAACAAAATTACCAGGAGCTCTTAAGATTGAATTGAAAATGTCGCTCCATTTCCGTGGAATAATAGGAGCCATATAAGGAGTGCTTAACGATGTTAAATTCATCAAATGATTAAACATCCAAGCCAAAATAATCATTTGTCCAAACATTCCTAACGTTCCAGCTATAATAATGTACGTGTAGCGAATGAAACGAATGGCATTACTCATCAAATAGTTAGGTGGTATAAATGAAAGTAGAGCTGTTACAGCGACTAATACAATTAAAATATTACTAGCAAGACCTGCTTCAACAGCTGCCGTCCCGATAACAATCCCTCCAACAATACCAATGGTTTGACCAATTTTTGTCGGCATTCGAGCCCCGGCTTCTCGTAATACCTCAATGACAAGCTCAATAATTAATGCCTCAATAACCGGAGGGAACGGGACTTGCGATCTCGATTCAGCTAATAGCCTTAAAAGTTGCGGCGGTAACATTTCAGGATGAAACGTAAGCACTGACACATAGGTTGACGTTAAGAATATCGAGATAAAGAAACCTGCTAATCGTAATGAACGTAACATGGATGCAGTTGTCCAGCGGTTATAGTAATCTTCCGGTGATAAAAACATTTCTAAAAACGATGCAGGTAAAATCGCTGCTTCTGGACTTCCATTCATCATCACTATTATTTTTCCATTTAAAAGGGCATCGACCGTATTATCAGTTCTAACTGTTATCCCGAATTGAGGAAAGGGAGAAAACGGTTTATCTTCAAGCATTTGTTTTAATACGGGCATTCCAATAAAACCATGAAACTCAACATTTTCAAGCCTTCTTTGCACGCGGCTTATATTTTCTTCGTTTGCTAGGTTTTCCATATACAACATGACAACAGTGTTTTTAGTTTCTGTTCCAAGCAACATAGATTTCGACTTTAGTTGAGGGGAACGTAGCCTCTTTTTTACCATCGAAATATTGGTTTGCACACTTTCAACAAAGGCATCCTGAGGCCCCATTACGGTTGTTTCATTATCAGGTGTAGCGATAGCGCGGTCTGGTGCGCTAAAGGTGCTTATTTGAATAATCGTATCTTCAAACATAATAACCGTAAAACCACTACAAATATCATGAATCAACTTAGGTAACTCATCATTTTTTACAACTTCATAATTTTTGAAAATCTCATCTGGCTTAGCTGAGGTTGATTGATTGAGCGGGTTATAAACTAATTCATCGAGAATCGTTGTTTCCACCAATGTACCTAAATAGATAATCGTAACCATCGTGTTTGCTATTTTTATTTCTTTCATAACAAGGTCATCTATATTACTTAAGCTTTGTTTAATAGCTTTTATCGAAATAGGTTCTTTAATGCCCGGATTGGCTTTGTTATCATCATGTGGTTGCGGAGGAAATAGCTTTTTGAATTTAAACCCTTTCTTTTTCCGACTCATTAAAAAACCTCCTTTTCAAATAATCCCATAAATAAAATGTTCCCGGTAATCAATTGAAATATGTGCCAACATTTAATGAACACTCCAATAAAAGACAAAAAAAGGTTTACCTCAACTGGTCTGTATAGACTTGTTGAGGCAAACCCTCTCCTAATGTTTATTTTGAATATGCATTAGCCAATCTCCACTTTTGATTCGATTCACACACCCTGCTAATTGGTCACCTACTATATAGACAAAAGCTTCAATTGTTCGGTTTTCCGTACGAACTTCACGAACAACTCTAATATACTCATTTGAGTAATTAGCAGGAGAATATCCTTCTGACCTGTCTATATTCTCTAACTGCTCTTTGTTAATTTGGTACAGCTCACCCCACACTTTACCAGCACGACCCTCTTTTAATACAGGATAACCTAAACCAGTATCATGTAATTCACCCGGTACATAACCACTCTTTGAAAGTCGTCTAGCACCTTTTAAAAAGTGATGATTCGATCCTTCATGCCTTAGCGTCCCGTAAACAAATAGATTATACAATTGAAACCATCCTTTGTGTCATCCTTTTTATCGCTAAATTTGCCTCTGCCAAAACAATTGGTTTGTCAATCGTTTTCATGATTCTGTTCTCCATTACGATTTCACCATTAATAATGGACGTAATAACGTCTGCTCTAGTGGCAGAATAAACAATCCTAGAAACAATATCAACATCAAAAGAAGGGTAGGTGTGAAAGTCATTTAAATCTAATAGAATTAGATCAGCTTTTTTCCCTACTTCAAGTGAGCCAATTTCATGTTCCAATCCGATCGCCTTGGCTCCACCAATCGTAGCCATTTTCAATACTGTTTCTGCATTCATCGACGTTGGTCCGTGGGTAGGCTTTTGAATTAAGGCTGCAAGACGCATCTCGTTAAACATATCTAGGTTATTGTTACAAGGTGCCCCGTCTGCTCCTAAACTTACTGATATGTCATGTTCAAGTAAACTAGGTATCTCAGCTATTCCAGAGGCTAATTTCAAATTAGAGCCAGGACAGTGACTAACGTGTATTCCTTTATTTTTAATAATCCGTTTTTCTTCTTCGTTTAGCCAGACACAATGAGCTAAAATCAGTCTGTCGTTGGCGAGTCCTATATGATCTAAATATTCAATGTTTCTCATCCCAGTTTCTTCTTCAACAATTTCAATCTCACCTCGGTTTTCGGAGGCATGTGTGTGTACATTCACTCCATATGCACCGGATAAATAAGCCACTTCTTTTAACAAAGTATCCGTACAAGAAACAACGAATCTAGGAGAAAAAGCGTATTTAATTCTTCCATTATCGTAGTTATGCCATTTTTCAAGTAAATCAACACTTTCTTGGATAGATTGAGTTGTATTTTCCTGGAGGACTAATGGAACTTCATTTCCTTTATCCATCATAACTTTACCTGATAAAGCTCGAATGCCACTAGAAGCTAGTGCTTGAAAAGCAAAATCTGTATGATGGACAGTTTCCATATCAACAATCGCTGTTGTACCGCTTTGGATTAACTCTCCTATTCCTAACAAAGCCGAATAATAAAGAGAATCCTCATCATGTGCTGCCTCAAGTGGCCAGATACGCTTCTTTAACCAGTCCATAAGTTCGAGATCATCTGCTCGACCTCGAAATACGGTTTGACATAAGTGGATGTGAGTTTGAACGAAACCAGGTAAAACAACCTTGCCTTTTCCATCAATAATTTTATCAACCTCTGGAATGGTTAATTCGGGACCGATAGCCGCTATTCTATCATCTACTATATACAAATCCCCAACCAAAATATCATTGTTTTTATTCATCGTCACAATCTCAGCTTGCTTGATTAAAATTTTCGTCATCTCTGTACACCTCTTTCTAATGAATAGACAAAAAAAAGCTACGAAAAATGGGCTATTTGCACATTTTTCGTAGCCAGGAATTTACGGTTCCTAAGTAGATACCCTCAAACCATATCATTGAGGTTATACGAAAGTAGTACTTTTACAATAAGTAAAAACCAATTGTAAAACTACAACTTAGTCAGGAAACCTTCCAAATAATCTAAACAACACTATTTAACAATACGTCTTTCAAGCTGTTGATTAATCCCTTTTTCAAGCATCGCTAAGTAATTACGGTCTTTTGGAGCAACGAAGGTAAATGCTCTTCCCGTTCCACCAGCTCTGCCTGTTCGCCCAATTCGATGAATATAACTATCAAGATCCTGAGGAATATCATAATTAAAGACATGAGTCACTCCTTCAACATCTAGTCCTCTAGCAGCCACATCTGTAGCAATCAAATACTGGATTTTTGCTTCTCGAAAAGTGGCCATGACTTCTTCCCTTTTGGCCTGTGATAAATCACCGTGTAGGGCATCGACAAGATAACCTTTTTCTTTAAGTGCCTCGTGCAATTTATTCACTCGTCTCTTTGTCCGACAAAAGATGATTCCAAGAAAAGGTTGTTCACTTTTAATCACTTTTTTTAAAGCTTCTTGTTTGGAGCGGTCTGTCGTCGAAATGACGATTTGCTCTATTTCATCAAGTGTGACGTTTCTTTGTTTTACATTTACACTAATAGGAGTGTTCATATAAGTTGTCGCTAACTTGCGAATGTCCTCTGGCATTGTTGCAGAAAAGAGGACAGTCTGTCGTTCTGCTGGTGTTTCTTTAATAACCTGTTCCACTTCTTGTAAAAAGCCCATATGTAACATTTGGTCAGCCTCATCTAAAACAAGTGTTGAAACTTGATTCAACAAAATCGTTTCACGTCGTACATGGTCTAATAATCTTCCAGGAGTCGCTATCACAATATGGTTAGCTCCTTCTAGCCTTTTCAATTGCTGTAATACATCTTGTCCTCCGTAAACAGCAAGTACCTTTAATTCTGGTAATGATGTAAGTAATTTCTCAGCTTCTGAAGTAATTTGAAGAGCAAGTTCTCTTGTAGGTGCAACAATTAGTGCTTGAACAACATGTTTCTCAGGATCTATTGAGTCAATAATAGGAAGCAAAAACGCAAGCGTCTTGCCACTGCCCGTTTCTGATTCAGCGATAATATCGTTTTTTCCTAAAAGAACCGGAATCGCTTTTTCTTGAATAGTGGTCGGATGACTGAAGCCGATTTCATTTACTATTTGAGCTAAACGTGTACTGATGCCAAGTTCCTTAAAAGTGATCAATATAAACAACCTCTCTAAAAAAAATCGGTTTCATGTCTGAGACAAAAAACCGATCTTTCAGTTTATGATGCTTTATTTTACAACTTCTATTCTATTCGTTCAAATAGTCAAGATCCACTAGATGCAGGGATCGTAGCTGTTTCTTGTTCTTGTGTACCTTTCCCAAAGAAGATGGCACGATCTCGGTACAACAATGTGCTTGCTAAAAGACAGGCAAAGAAATCAGAAATAGGAAAGGCTAACCAAACTCCGTACACACCTATGAAATGTGGGAGAATTAAAACTAGTGGAATCAAAAAGATTAATTGCCTTGACAAAGAGAGAATTAAGGCTTGTTTTGGTTTGCCTAAAGCTTGATATAAACCACTTCCGACAACCTGAACCCCAACTAAGAATACAGCTGCGAACATAATTCTTAAGTATTCAACACCAGCATCGATTACAACTGGATCTGATGTAAAGATCATCATTAACCAGTGTGGTACAGTCATCACCAATCCAAAAGTTAGGAAAGACATTAAAATCGTCACTTTTAATCCAAGAATAACCGTTTCTCGTAGTCTTTCAAAATTTTTCGCGCCGTAATTATAACCAACAATCGGCTGCATACCTTGCATAATTCCCATCATCGGCATAACCGTAAACATGATAATACGTTGGATAATCCCAAACACACCAACATGCAAGTCTCCACCAAAGCGGATAAGCATCGTATTAATAGCAATCATCATAATGCTTCCTGCCGCTTGCTGAGCAAAGGCTGGCAAACCTACTGCAATAACCTCTTTTAAAATGCTCCATTTTAATTTCAAGTCTGCTACACTTAGCTTTAATGAACTTTTTCCGGTTAAGAAATATCTTAAAAGAACGATTGTAACAGAGGCTTGAGAAATAACAGTTGCAATTGCCGCCCCTTGAACTCCCATATTTAATCCAAAAATAAAGATAGGGTCTAAGATAATATTAATAACTGCTGGGATAATCATCGTCATCATCGCAAATTTTGCATTACCTTCTGAACGAACGATATTATTCGTTGCGAATGCAAAGGAAAAGAAGAAAGTTCCTAGTAAAATTGGAAACATATAACTAGAAGCATGACCAAGTATTGCTTCCGTTGCCCCAAATAACCTCAGCATTGGTTCTAGTACCGTGAATGCTGCGATAACTCCCGCTAAACTAATAATAAAAATAACTGAAATAACATTTCCGAAAACATGATTTGCATCCTGTTCACGCCTCGCACCAAGCCTTCTAGAAATCACAGACGCTCCACCAATACCCATTGCAGCCGAAACAGCCATCATAATCATCATAATCGGAAAAGCCACGGTCACCCCTGCGACTCCTTCAATACCAACCCCGTACGAAATAAAGATCGTATCTACGACATTGTATAAAGCCATAACAAACATACCAATCACAGCTGGTACAGATAAGTTTTTCAATAGCTTTGGAATCGGTTCAGTTCCTAACCTCTCACTTTGTATTTTTTGTTTCATCCTTTTTACCAACCTTCTATTTTTGATAATGAACCATCATTTTTTGTAAGCACGAAAAGAAAACTTGCTTCTCCTCTTCATTAAATAAGTTCAGTGTTTCTTCTTCTAGTTTTTCAACTTCAAGCCAAATCTTTTTTTCTAACAATTTTCCTTTTTCCGTCAATTTGATTCGTTTCGAACGTTTATCTATTAAGCTATCCTTCTTTTCAATCAACTCGTTTTTTAGCATTGATTCAATAATGCCATTCATCGTTGAAGCTTTAATATAGAGCTTCGTCTGAAGTTCAGATTGCGTCATCTCTTCATGCTCGATTAATTCATAAAAAACTTTAAATTGAGCCTGAGTGATTCCAAATTCAGATAGTTTGTCATTAAATTGATTTCGCATTAAATGAGCCACTACCCCAACTTGGTACCCTACTAGTTCTTCTATAACTCTTCTCAAAAACTTAGCCCCCTAACTAATATGTAATAATACACCTAAACTTTCTTCTAATCAACCATTTTATTTCGAATACCTAAACATATTTCCTTTCAATAACGTTCCCACTCTTACACCCTTGCCCATTGTTTTTCATATAGTATCGTAAGCCAAATTTTGAAGGCGGATGAAAGGAAGTGACAATATGATTTTAACTGCTCCACACTGGATCTATTTACTTGGTACGCTTATCATCATTTTAACGATGTTATTTAGACAAAATGTTGTTGTTCCAGCCGTGCTAATGACTTTTATTGTAGGTTGGGTATATACAGGTTCATTTTCAAGTGGGTTACAAACTATTTTCCAAGCTAGTTTAATTGCAGCTGGCGAACTGTTCAATATCTTCTTAATTATCGCCATTATGACTGCTCTTCTTCATTCACTAAAGGCACTCGGAGCTGACGAACAAATGATTACTCCGTTCCAACGTGTTATGAAAAATGGTCATATTTCGTTTTGGGTGATTGTCGGCGTAACCTATGCTATTTCCATCTTTTTCTGGCCAACACCTGCCGTTCCACTAATAGGAGCTTTATTAATCCCAGTTGCCATACGAGCCGGATTACCTCCAATTGGGGCCGCTATAGCTATTTCTTTAGCGGGTCAAGGAATGGCGTTATCTGCTGATTACATGATTAAAATCGCTCCCATGTTAAATGCTACATCTGCAGGAATTGCTGTTGATGCTGTTGCTAACCGAGCTTTAGTGTTATCACTAATTACAGGGAGCGTAGCTTTAACTTGTGCCTATTTCTCCATTCGTAAATCTATTCAGAAACCATCAAGAGATCATTTATTAAAATGGGAAAAAAGCGAGGGCATGGACCTTGAGGACGATCAAGTGGTAACGAAACATTCTAAAAAACATCGAATCTTCTTCGCTTTACTCGTTCCAATCTCTTTTCTAGTGATTGTCATCTACATGGTGCTTTCCATGTTTACAGATAACATCCCAGCCATGGAGGGCGGCGCTGGCGCCTCGCTAATAGGTGGAACAGCCGTTGTTCTTCTCGTAATTGCAACATGTTTCTATAACGTTCGAAAGTCGTTAACAAATGTAAGTGATTATCTAGTCAAAGGATTCATTTTCGCCTTTAAAGCTATGGGACCAGTCATTCCAATAGCGGGATTTTTCTTTATCGGTAGTGGAGAATTTTCCGCTAAAATTTTCGGAGGTGAATCAGACTCTGCTCCTACCTTTTTATTCGATCTCGTTCAAGCAGGTCAGCAAGTGATTCCTGAAAGTGCCTTTTTAGCTGCTTTTGGAATTCTGATCATCGGTATGATAACAGGTCTTGATGGCTCAGGTTTCTCTGGTCTTCCATTAGTAGGGGCTTTATCTGGTGCTTTAGGAGACTCTGTCGGAGTTGATGTAGCTACCTTAGCTGCTATTGGGCAAATGGGCTCTATTTGGGTTGGAGGAGGAACTTTAATCGCTTGGTCCTCACTCGTTGCTGTTGCTGGATTTGCCAAAGTTCCAGTTATGGAACTCGTTCGTAAAAGCTTTATTCCCGTTATGCTCGGGCTAGTGATCTCAACTATAGCAGCCATGCTTATCTTTTAAGTTAATTCTTAAACAGAGAAACCCGAAAGTATAATATATAAAGACCACTAAAAGAGTACGTTTACGTTTCTTGAGTCGTTCTTACTTAAGTTAATTCTATTCATTTATACTCTTGGTTTGTTCCA
>NZ_BAUV01000008.1 GCF_000513135.1 Halalkalibacter akibai JCM 9157 | reverse complement strand
GCCTTCATCACCCTTATGAAGACCTTTTCTCTTTCACTTTCACCTTGTTTTCGTCTTCATCTACCTATCTTTTACAAACTAAAATGACTATACTTATAAATAAACACTAACGAAACAGAGTAAAAATTCAAGACGTGCGAAACACTACTCACACGTTTGTTTTTTTCTATTTTAAGTGAAAGAGGTGGTTCTATGAATCAAATAATTGAAATTGCTTATGCAAACTTATTATCTCCAATGATTCTTTTCTTCTTAATAGGAATCATTGCTGTGCTCGTTAACTCTGATTTAAAAGTACCTACTGCATTTTACACTGGATATACGATGATTATCTTATTTACGATTGGTATAAAAGGTGGAGTCGAACTTAGAAATGTTGCTTTTCTAGAAATGCTCCCTTCGATCGTAGCTGCTCTTATTTTAAGTATACTCATGTTGTTTATCGCTTTTTTCTTTGTACACAAGCTTTGTAAATTTTCCGTAGAGGAGTCTTGGGCTCTTTCAGCTCATTATGGTTCCGTTAGTGCTGTAACCTTTATTGCAGGTTTAGCTTTTCTAGACAAAATTGAAGTTTTCTATGAAACATATATGTCAGCCATTCTTGTTATTATGGAAGGTCCAGCTATTATTTTAGCAATTATTCTTTATAAGCTTCATTTGCAAAAACAAGGAAAAGAGATAAATAATCCAAATGCCAGTATTCAACATGTCATTAAAGAAGCCTTTTTCGGTAAAAGTATTTTCCTATTGTTAGGCGGGATTTTTATTGGATTTGTTGCTCATGCGGACGGACTGCTTTTAATAAAACCGCTGTTTGGTGATTTATTTTATGGCATCCTTTGCATATTCCTTTTACACATGGGAATGATTGCAACACAAAGCATTAGACAGCTTGAGAAGATCAAACCTATTTCATTTATTTTTGCTTTTCTTTTGCCTTTAATTGGGGGCACCATTGGCATTCTCACAGGACAACTCATTGGACTTTCTTTAGGAGGAGCTTTCATTTTGGCTGTGTTGACAGGCAGTGCGTCCTATATTGCCGCACCCGCTGCTATCGCCCAAGCAATCCCAAAAGCTAACTCAGGTATTTATTTAGGGTCCGCACTAGGATTAACATTACCTTTCAACTTAATTTTAGGCATTCCTTATTATTATTGGTTTGCTACTTTACTTTATTAAATAAAATACCCCCTACCAAGCATAAGCTTACGTAGGGGTATTAGTTATTATATTAGAATTTACCTTGGTAAGCAGCAACTTCCCAGTTTGTAACAGCCGTACGGAAGTCTTCAGACTCTGCACGTTTAAGAGCTACATATTCACCGAAAGCATGCTCGCCAAGTGTTTGGCGTCCAATTTCACCAGACTCAAAGCGATCAAGAGCTGCTTCAAGGCTTGTTGGTAGGTTTTCGATTCCACGAGCATCTAATTCATCTTTAGACATGTGGAAGATATCAGCATTAACCGCTGGAACTACAGTTAGATCACGGTCAACTCCGTCTAAACCTGCCGCAGCAATTACTGCAAAAGCAAAGTATGGGTTAGCTGATGGATCTGGGCAGCGAATTTCTACTCGAGTGCCTGCACCACGTGTCGCAGGAATACGAATTAAAGCAGAACGGTTAGATGCAGACCATGCGATGTAGCAAGGTGCTTCATAACCAGGAACTAAACGCTTGTAAGAGTTAACAAGTGGGTTCGTTACTGCTACGAAATCTTTCACGTTATCCATTAGACCAGCAATAAACTGGTACGCTTTTTCAGATAAACCAAGTTCGTTAGACTCATCATAGAAAGCATTTTCTTGCTTTTCATCGTCAAATAATGAGATGTTTACGTGCATTCCACTTCCGTTTTCACCTGCAAGTGGTTTTGGCATAAATGTAGCATGGTAGCCAAATTGTTGAGCAACTGTTTTAACAACCCATTTGTAAGTTGTAGCAGCATCAGCTGAACCTAATGCATCAGCATATTTGAAGTTGATTTCATGTTGTCCAATCGCAACTTCGTGGTGAGAAGCTTCAATTGTGAAGCCCATCATTTTCAAAGCTTTATAGATTTCAAGACGAACTTTTTCACCTAAATCTTTTGGAGATGGCTCGAAATATCCACCTTTGTCTTGTGTATCTAAAGTCGGTTGTCCGTTTTCATCTGTTTTGAATAAGAAGAATTCAAGCTCAGGTCCTACACTGATCGAATATCCTTGATCTTTTGCACGCTTAACTGTTTTTTTCAAAACGTTACGTGGATCTCCATCAAAGTCAGAACCATCAGGCTTTTTTACACTACATAAAAAGCGAGCTTCTGAGTAACCTTCTTGTTCTGTCCAAGGAAGAACCGCGAAAGTCGTAAGATCTGGATCTAGGTATAAGTCAGATTGGTTAATTGGTGTGAAACCTGTAATTGAAGATCCGTCAAACATTACTCTTCCTTCAACTACTTGATCTATTTGGTTAGCCGTTACAGTAACATGTTTAAGTGTTCCTTCAATGTCTACGAATTGTACGTGAATTAGTTCAACACTTTTCTTTTCAATCGTTTCCTTTATAGTTGCAACTAAACTCTCTCTTGTTGGTGTAGATACTGCCATTTTTTAACACTTCCTTTTCATGTAATGTTTTGTGACATCAACTTGTTATGTTTACTTTATGATGTTAACCTGTTTTCCGCAATTGGTATGTCAGATTATCTGACAAGGAAAATCTGACTAGTACTTTTGCTGAAATTGCGATAATCCGCATCATTAAGCCAATGAAAAGGGTTACAATATTTCAATTTTCTAAATCTTTTATTTTTATATTTAATTCAGTTTTTCTTGACTTTTATTAAAATAAAAAAAGGGCTAGAATCTGCTCTAGCCAAATTTATATATTTTTTGGGGTATTATGTTGATGCCACTATTAATGTAACAGGCAGATAATACACAATCAATACAGTTGGACAAGACTTAATAAAATTTACATTTTATTTACAGTACGACAAAAAAAATGCACCGCTCTACAAGAGCAGTGCATTTTTTTTATATTATGCGTGTTTAGACTTGCGTTGACCGCCACGTCCGCCTTGTGTTCCACCTTGGCCACCAGAGCGACGTGCTCCACCACGTTCGTCTTTTCCGCGATATGATGATGATCTACCAGCACCACCAGCACCACCACCACGGCGTTCATCACGGCGTCCACGATACGGTTTGCCACCGCCACTGTTTCCACCACCGCTACGACTCTTCTTCACACGTAGAGGAGCTTCTCCAGTTAATTTAATTGGTGTTGTATCCGGCTCTTTTGTTAGAAGTTTCAACGCTGCTGCAAGTGCTGTTGCTGCGTCTGTTTCTTGTAATAAGTCTTTCGCTGCTTTACGGTAGCTATCCGCGTCTCCGCTAGCAATTAATGAGCGCAGTTGCTCAACAGCTAAGTCTTGTTGACCTTTAATGGCTTCTTCAAAAGATGGCTTTGAAACTTTCGTCATCTTTTTCTTTGTAATTTGTTCAATTGTCTTAACATGATCCATCTCACGCGGTGTAGCAAACGTAAGAGCTAAACCAAATTTACCAGCACGACCTGTACGACCAATACGGTGAACATAGCTTTCTGGATCTTGTGGTAAATCAAAGTTATAAACGTGAGTAACACCACTAATATCAAGACCACGTGCTGCTACGTCTGTAGCAACTAGGACATCAATAAGTCCGCCTTTGAACTTACGAAGAACGCTATCACGCTTCGCTTGATTTAAATCACCATGAATTCCTTCAGCACGGTAACCACGTTTGATTAACGCCTCAGATAATTCATCAACACGTCTTTTCGTACGACCAAATACAATCGCAAGTTCTGGTGCTTGAATATCCATAAAACGGCTTAACACATCAAACTTTTCTTTCTCATGTACTTCCACATACTGTTGCTCGATGTTTTCCATTGTTACTTCTTTTGACTTAACAGCAATAAGTTGCGGGTTAGACATGAACTGCTGAGCTAATTTTTCAATTCGCTTAGGCATTGTCGCTGAGAACAGAAGTGTTTGACGCTCTGTTGGAACTTCTTTTAAGATTGTCTCGATGTCTTCGATAAAGCCCATATTAAGCATTTCATCTGCTTCATCAAGAACAACCATTTTCACTTCATTAAGACGAATCGTTTTACGTCTCATATGATCCATTAAACGACCAGGTGTAGCCACAACTACATGAGGCTTGCGCTTCAAATCAGTGATTTGCTTACGCATGTCCTGGCCACCATACACGACAACCGTACGAACGCCTTTATGCTTACCAAATGAAACGAGTGACTCTGCGACTTGATTCGCAAGCTCTCGTGTAGGGGCAAGGATAAGTGCTTGAACATGTGCTTCCTCAACATTAATACGGTTAACTAGTGGGACACCAAATGCACCTGTTTTCCCTGTACCCGTTTGAGCTTGCCCAATAATGTCTTTTCCTTCCAACGCTGTTGGAATTGTTTCTGTTTGAATCGGTGTTGCTTCTTCAAATCCCATCTCTGTTACTGCTCGAACCACTTTTGGATCCAAGTTAAAATCATAAAAAGTTGCCAAATATATAATCTCCTTTATTGGTGATCTTCACCTTGTTTCAAAATGTAAAACATGTTCAATCATATCATGTCCTGATCAACATAACAATATGCTATCTAGTTTGTAACTTGTAAACTCTAGCTTCAAAGGGTTTTAATCTCCTATTTTTCCCATTTCCTCCACTCACTAAAAGTAACTCTGCCCCATCTAAAAATTCAAATTCAAAGCTTGTTTTTTCTGCGAATAAATTCGTTAAAATTAAGAACTTTTCATCGTTCAAAGTACGGGTATACCCGTATATTTGGTCATGATCCTCAAATACAAGATCGTAGGAGCCGTAGATCAAAGCATCATAAGATTTTCTTAATTTAATCATCGACTTATAGTAGTGGAGAATTGACTTTTTATCCCTTTGTTGTTTTTCAACATTTATTTTTTTAAAGTTCGGATTAACACCTAACCATGTCCGTTTTGCCTCCGAAAACCCTGCTTGTTTGTTTTTATTCCATTGCATCGGTGTTCTTGAATTATCTCTACCTTGCTCCCAAACAATTTCCATAATCTCTTCGTGACTTCGACCTTTTTCTGTCTCAATATGATAATAATTTTTCATACTAACATCATCGTAATCAGTAATAGCAGGAAATTTAACATTAGTCATCCCTATTTCTTGACCTTGATAAATAAAAGGGGTTCCTTGCATAAAGAAATACATTGTCGCAAGAGCCTTTGCACTTTCTTTCCAATAGCTATGATCATCTCCCCAGGTAGAAACACTTCTTGGTTGATCATGATTTTCAAGAAATAATGCATTCCAGCCACGACCTTCTAAACCTTTTTGCCACTTGGTCATCGTTTCTCTTAAGGCTGGTAAATCCAGATGACCTCCTGTTTGCTTTCCCCACAAATCAAGATGTTCAAATTGAAAAATCATGTTAAATGCACCAGTGTCCTCGCTTACCCATAAGTCAGATTGGTCCAAACTCACTCCATTTGCCTCACCGACAGTCATGACATCGTATTTATCTAGTGTTTCTTTTTTCATCTCTTGTAAAAACTCATGGATTCCCTCCCTATTCATATGACCTTCAAAAGATGGGACATAATCCAATTCTTCTGGGTTAGGTAAGTCGGGCAAACCGTCTATTTTCTTTATGTGAGAAATCGCATCCACACGAAAACCATCTATGCCCTTGTCCATCCACCAGTTCATCATTTCATAAATTGCTTGCCTCACGTTTTTGTTTTCCCAATTAAGGTCTGGTTGTTTCGTCGAGAAAAGATGCATGTAAAATTGGTTAGTTTGATCGTCAAACTCCCAAGCAGGACCACTAAAAATCGATTCCCAGTTATTGGGTTCACTACCATCAGGTTTCGGATCGCGCCAAATATACCAATCTCGCTTATCATTTGTTTGTGACGAGCGCGACTCCACAAACCATTCATGTTCATCTGATGTATGGTTGATCACAAGGTCAATAATTAGCTTCATTCCCCTTCTATGAACCTCAGTTAACAGTTGGTCAAAATCCTCCATTGTCCCGAACTCATTCATAATTGCCTTATAATCACTTATGTCGTAGCCATTATCATCATTTGGTGATTGATACATTGGACAAATCCAAATTACATCTATTCCTAAATCTTTGACGTAATCCAGCTTTTCAATAATTCCTTGTAAGTCGCCAATTCCATCTCCGTTTGAATCTTTAAAGCTTCGAGGATAAATTTGATAAGCAACCGCTTCTTTCCACCACTTCTTCTCCATTGTTTCCCCCTAGTTTATTTAAATTTAGACATCATTTTATTAGTTTATGAAGCTAGCTTGGCCAATATATGTCCTAAATGAATAAGATTTAATTTATACTTACATGTTTTTCTAATTAATTGGTTATATTATGAAGGAATTTATTACTTTGGAGGTTTATAATGACAGACGAATTTACTTTAGTCGATTCCTCAATGCCTGAGCAACCTGAACCATATTGGCGTGATTCTTTTGATATCGAAAGGTTTCCAACTTTAAATGAGGACATAGATGTTGATGTAGCAATTGTCGGTGGTGGAATATCTGGGATTACAACAGCGTACCGCTTATCAGAAGAGGGCGTGAAAGTAGCTATTTTAGAAGCTGATGTGCTTTTAAATGGTACAACTGGCCATACTACTGCCAAAGTAACAGCTCAACATGGAGCGATCTACTATGAGTTTTTAGCTCATCTAGGACTAGAAAAGGCAAAACTCTATTACGACGCAGCTACAGATGCCTTAAATTACATCCGTACACTCGTTCAAGATGAAGGGATTGACTGTGATTTTTCTAATGAAGACGCCTATTTATACTCAACGACCAACGTTGGATCCAATAAAATTCAAAAAGAACATGATGCCTATAAACAATTAGGAATCGAGGGCGAACTTGTTCAAGAAATCCCTTTAAAATTACCCGTTAAATCCGCTCTTGTTATGAAAAATCAAGCCCAGTTTCATCCATTAAAATACCTTGCCCATCTAGTAAACAAAATTAAAGAGAACGGTGGTCTTATTTTCGAAGGGACCGTTGCTGAGGATATTAAAGAAGGCGAACGACCAACTGTTCTCACAAAACAAGGAGCTAAAGTTACTGCTAACTCTGTAGTCGTAGCCTCTCACTTTCCTTTTTATGATGGCGGTGGTCTTTACTTTTCAAGAATGTACGTCGAGAGATCTTATATTTTAGCAGCTAAAGTACCAAATGGTGAGTGTCCTGATGGAATGTACTTAAGTGTTGACTCTCCTTCTCGTTCCCTTAGATATACTATGCGTGATGGCGAAAAGCTAGCGATCATTGGTGGGGAGGAACATAAAACAGGACAAGGGATTAATACAAAATATCACTATGATGCTCTAGAGCAATATGGAATGGAGTTATTTACTGATTTTTCAATTGACTATCGTTGGTCAGCACAAGATATGGTTACGTTAGATAAGGTACCTTACATAGGCAGAATCTCTCGTGCTCACCCTAACATTTTTGTAGCTTCTGGCTACCGTAAATGGGGGATGACAAACGGAACGATGGCAGGTATTTTAATTAGTGATTTAATCTTAAATCGTGAGAACCGTTTTGAATCCCTTTATCGCCCTTCTCGCTTTATCGCAGATCCAAGTGTGAAACAGTTCATTTCGCATAATGCCGATGTCGCAAAGGAATTGCTTAAAGGCAAGTTTGATAAAAGTTCCAAGCATCCGGATGATGTCCAAAAAGATGAAGCAGCAATCGTCACTGTTAATGGTAAGCGCGCAGGTGCCTATCGTGACCCAGAAGGCCAGCTTTACGTCGTCGATACTACTTGTACTCATATGGGCTGCGAGGTCCACTGGAACGAAGGTGAACGCTCGTGGGACTGCCCTTGTCACGGTTCACGCTACTCTCCTAGTGGCGATGTGTTAGAAGGCCCGGCGAAGAAGCCTTTGAAAAAGGTATAGATGCAATTTAATTTTACAAAGAGGATGTCTCCTTACTTATGTAATTTAAGACATTCTCTTTATTTTTAGTCCTTTTACGAGTAGAACATCCTACTAAATTAATAGACAAACCTAGAATTCTCTCTTATGTTCCATAAAATCTCATTCAGATTTGTTTCTTTTAAATTCGTCGTATCATATAGAAAACGTTCACTTAAGCCTTTTCTTTCAAACTCTTCTACTAACGCTAAACACCTGTCTCCCATTTGATGCTCTTTGATTCTTAAAGCGTCCCTCCTTAAAAGTTCCGTTCTATCCACCCATAAAACTACGTAAATAATCTCCACTTGTTTCAATTGTGAATGGACTTTCTCTGATAACTTCTCTATATCTGATGGGAAAGCCACATAATCAATAATTACATCCTTATCGGAATTAACAAAATTAACACTTAAATCAGCGATATTTTCCCAGACTAACGCTAAAGATTCTTCACTTTCCCACGGCGGAAGGTAACCTCCCACAACCATGTGATTGATCACATCACCTTCAATATAAGCACTATGTTCAAATTGTTCAGCTAATCTTTTCGAAGTCGTAGATTTACCAACTCCCGCTGGTCCTGATATGATATAAATTCTTCTCAATTTAACACCTACTTTCTAGTTAATATGGAATACTATCTTTATTTTGTATTTTAAATCTATTCTAACGATCTATTTCCACACTATTTTAATCATGAAATATTTTCCATAATGTAGATTCCTGTAATTAACCGTTGAAAATTGTCGAAAAATTGACGATAATAAGAATACTCAAAAAGGAGGCATCTCATGAATTCTATCCAAACCAAACTTATTGCTTTTATATCTATCATATTAATCGTTACACTTACTCTAGTCTCTATTCTGACCTACCTTCAAGTAAGAAAACAAGTTGAAACCCGTGTAGAGATTGAAGGAGCTGCTATTGTTAGTGAGAAAAAGGATTTAGTTGAACTTTATCTAGAAAACTTTAATTCTTCTATATTCCGGTTTAGTAAAGACCAAGCTGTTACTTCCTTTCTTCTAGCAGACGAAGAAGATAAACCACTCTTATGGGAAATCGTCAATGAGAATTTCAGTTTGTACAATGAACTTAACGAAAATATTGCGGTGACTTACATTGGAACAAATGAAGGCGGATTTTATACGGAGCCTTTCATTGATGTCGGTTCTGATTACGATCCTAGAATTCGGCCTTGGTATGAACAGGCTTCTTCTAATCCAAATGATGTTATTTGGACGGAACCTTATTTAGATGCAAGTAGTGGTGAATACACCGTCACTGTAGCAAAATCTGTTTCATCAGGAAATACGATCCTTGGTGTTATTGGAATTGATTTATCTCTTGATAATTTAGCTGCAATTGTCCGTTCAAAAAACGTAAACTATGATGGGTTCTCATTCTTATTTGATCAAACTGGTGTTGCCCTTGTTCATCCAACCAAGTCCGATAATAACAGTGAGGATCCTGTTATTTCACAAATGCTCGCAAGCTCAAGCCCTGGTAAAATTGAATATCATCAAGATCATTCAAACCACGTTATGTTCTTTGAAACTATTAGTGGAACAAATTGGGTTATCGGAGCTGACTTTGAGCAAAGTAAAATGTTAGCTCAAGCAAATGAGATTCGTAACTCTATTTTCGTCATCTCAATTATCTCTATAATAATAGCTGCTTTACTTGCTCTGATTGTAGCAAAACGCATATCCAAGCCTATTATTAAATTACGTAACCAAGTAAGCCAAGTGGCAAATGGTGATTTAACTGTATCGTTACAAACTAAATCTAAAGATGAAATTGGTGCTTTAACTAGAGATTTTAATAGGATGGTGGAATCAGTCAAGTCGTTAGTCCTGTCCATCCACACTTCTGTAGAACAAGTCTCTAGTTCCTCTGAGAATTTAAGTGCGATTGCACAAGAGACAATCGCTTCAAGCGATGAGGTTGCGTCTGCAATCTCTGAAATCGCATCAGGATCGACTAAGCAAGCAGAAGACATTGATGAAACTAAGCAAGTAACATCACATTTATCAAACCAAATTGATAAGGTTACTGACTATTCCTCTGAGCTTGTGAATCTTTCGGTAAGAGCCGGAGAAGAAAATGAAAAAGGAACGACCCAAGTTTCTATTCTTCGTGATAAATCTCAAGATTTTAAAACAGTTATTCTAAAAGTTGAAACTGTAGTTCAAACACTTTCTGCACGCGTGAAAGAAGTGGAGCATGTTATTGATACTATTAATGCTATTTCCGAACAAACAAACTTACTAGCTTTAAATGCCAGTATAGAAGCAGCTCGTGCCGGTGAAAGTGGTAAAGGATTTGCTGTTGTTGCTAACGAGGTTCGGAAATTAGCTGAACAAACATCTTTAGCAACAGGAAAAGTAAGGCAAACCATTGAAGGAATTGAAGCGGAAGCAAATAAAGTTGTTATTGAAGTCGAGACTACTAAAATCATTACAGAAGAACAAAATGAAGTTGTACGCCAAACGGAAAAAAGCTTCTCAACCATTGCTTCCTTAGTAGCCGAAATCAATGATTCGATTGCCTCTATTCAAGCAGAAATGAAAGATATGACAGACAATAAGAACACAGTTGTTTCTGCCGTTGAAAACATTGCACTTGTTGCTGAACAAACAGCGGCATCTACAGAAGAAGTTGCAGCCTCTTCAGAAGAACAACGTCACGCGCTCTCAAGCGTTGCCCACTCTACTGATGAATTACAAAATACTACCCAAGAATTAACTAAGAGAATGCAACAATTTAAAATTTAATTAACTATAAATATTCTTAACGCACCGCTTTTGCGGTGCGTTTTTTTCAATGAAAAATGGCCCAATCATTTCGATTGAACCATTTTCGGTAAACCTTACTGCTTCTTCAACTTAGCCAACGCATCAGCTAAAGCGGTATTCATAAACTCTTCTTCTTTATGTTGTTTTTTCATGTAGTTAGCTACTTCTTTTTTGGAAACCTTTTTATGTTGATTCTGTTTCCGGCGCTCTTGGAAATTGGAGAGTTTTTCCCTATGCCCGCATACGCACGCAAATGTTTGTCCTTCGCCTTCGCCCCAGATTTCAAGTTTTTTCTTACACTTTGGACAACGTGCATTGGTTACTTTCGAAACATTTTTCTTATAACCACAAGCTGGATCCTGACAAACACGTCTTTTCCCATGCTTTGAATTGACTTCAAGTAACAGTTTTCCACAATCTGGACAAGGACTTCCTGTTACATTATCATGTTTAAATGTTTTTTCACTCCGTTTAATCGCCTGAACAATGTCTTTAGCATATTGCTTCATTTCTTTGACAAACTCATTTTTATCTAGCTTTCCATTTGCAATTTTCTCAAGCTTCAATTCCCACTCTGCCGTTAATGCTGGCGATTGTAAATCATCTGGAACTAGATCCAGCAACTGCTTTCCTTTTTTCGTAATATGCAGATCCTTGCCTCTTTTTTCGATTAAGTGAGTATTAATTAGCTTTTCAATAATATCAGCTCGAGTGGCGACTGTCCCAATTCCTCCCGTTTTCCCTAGTGTTTCCGCTAAATCCTTATCCTCATTTGTTAAGTAAGCCATCGGTCTTTCCATCGCAGCTAAGAGTGTACCTTCTGTTAAGCGTGATGGTGGTTGAGTTTGACCTGAACTCACGACCAGTTTTGCTACAGGAAGCTTCTCACCTACACTAACTTTCGGTAGACTAGGTTCTGATTCTTCCTCTTCATACGAAGCAGCATCATCTTGATAAACGACTTTCCAACCGAGTTGAGTCATTTGCTTTCCTCTTGCGGTTACTTTTCCACTTCCAATTGAAGCTGAAATCGTCGTTTGGTCATACTCATATGCTTCAAAGAACACAGCCAAAAACCTTTTAACGACTAAGCGGTAAATTTTCGATTCTTTTTCACTTAATGCAGTTGGACTTGGAGATTGTTCCGTCGGGATGATCGCATGATGATCGGAAACTTTCTGATCATTAATAAACGAATACTTTTTCTTTTTGTCTATCTGTTTTATTTGAGCTACAATTTTACGAAAAGGTTGAATATCACAAGCTTTAATTCGTTCATGTAATGTGTCAACCATGTCTGATGATAAGAACTTCGAGTCCGTACGAGGATATGTCAATACTTTATGTTGCTCATATAACCGCTGTAAAATAGACAATGTTTCCTTAGCTGAATATCCAAACCGTTTGTTTGATTCTCTTTGTAATTCTGTTAAATCATATAACAGAGGAGCTGGTGTTTTTTTATTCACAGTTTTAATATCAGTAATGGTTACAACTTCATTCGCTAACTGCTTTTGTAGTTCTGGAGCTTTGCCGATAGCAAATATTCTTCGATCATGTGTCTTTTCATCTACCCATTGAAAGGTCATTCCCTTATTGGTTTCAACCGTTAATCCCTCAAAAGGTACTGGTTTAAATGACTGAATATCTTGCTCTCTTTTCGCAATCATAGCAAGTGTTGGCGTCTGAACTCGACCACAGGAAAGTTGAGCATTAAACTTTGTTGTTAAAGCCCTAGTCCCATTTATCCCTACATACCAGTCCGCTTCTGACCGAGCAACAGCTGATTGATATAAACCTTCATACTCTCTAGCATCTTTTAATTTTTGAAATCCTTCTTTTATCGCACGGTCTGTGACGGAGGAAATCCATAAACGCTTTAACGGCTTTTGAACATGAACTTTTGCTAAAATCCATCTTGCTACAAGCTCGCCTTCTCTTCCAGCGTCTGTTGCAATTACTATGTCTTTAACATCTTTACGCTGCATTTGAGCTTTAACAGCATGAAACTGTTTACTCGTTTGCTTCATTACAACAAGCTGCAATTTTTGTGGTAGCATCGGTAAGTCCTCAAGCTTCCACGTTTTATATTGATCGCCGTAGCTTTCTGGCTCTGCCAAAGTGACTAAATGACCAAGTGCCCATGTCACAATAAAACGATTTCCCTCAAAAAATCCATTTCCTTTTTGATTACACCCTAATACTCGAGCAATATCACGAGCTACAGATGGTTTTTCAGCTAATACAACTGTCTTTGACATGAAAACATCCTTTCAAACTGATTCTTTCTTCAATGATAGCACCGTCTATCCAAAAAAGAAATTAACCCTGTTTCACGTGAAACATTTTCAGACTATTAAGAAACAAATTTCAATCCTACAGCTGATAAAATAATTAAACTTAAAAAGAAAATCCGTTTCCAATGTCTTGATTCACCGTAATAAATCATTCCTACTAAAACTCCACCAGCCGCGCCAATTCCCGTCCACACTGCATAGGCTGTTGCCATTGGTAATACAACCATCGCAAGCGACAAAAAGAAAAAGCTTAAGCCAAAAGCACTGATTAAAAGTATTAACGATAAAATAGTTCGTTTTTTATTAAACTGATTAATCATAGCCACACCAGCCATCTCAAATAAACCTGCGAAAATGACCCAAACCCACTCCATTTATTCAACACCTCTTTCTACTTGCTTTTCTTCTGAAGAAACCTTTAAGCCGATCACCCCAACTAACAATAGGATCAGGAAAACGACCGTTAAAAGGTTCATAGACTCAGAGAAAATAAACCAATCAATTATAGCCGTTCCTGCTGTACCTAATCCTACAAAAACAGCATATACGGTTCCAACAGAAAGCTTACTACCTGCCCAAATTAACAATACGAAACTGACCACGATAGCAATTGCAGTTGCCCCCCATTCAACCATTGTCACGGCATGCTTTAACCCAATAACCCAACCTACCTCAAAAAATACAGCTATCAGTACAGCTGGCCAAGCTAGATTCATTTGCTTTTTCATTTTCTCTCCTCCTCAAACAACAGAAAAAAGCCCGAAACGTCCTATCAAAAGTGTTGACAGTACCTCCCGGGCTTTTCTCCCTCCGTGTCCATAGATCATCTATGTGCCTTCTCTCGGACCAGACCATAAGATTTATGCGGAACCCTAGAATGCTCTTTTATTAAATTAGAAACGAATCCTTTTAATTGTATCAACTTTTCACTTTTAAGAAAACGACTTTTAAATAATTACCTTCTGGAAATGATTTAATCGTTTTAAAATCCGTTGGTAGGGAAAACTGTTCAACTACTTCATATGATACATTTTCTTTTCTACAAGCTTCTTTTATAAACGTATGAAACTTTTCCATATTAAATGTACTACAATTCGTTGAAGCGACAATGACGCCATTTTTATTTGTTATCGCAATTGCTTCTTGTAACAAACCTGTATAGTCTTTTGCTGCGCTAAATGTGTGTTTTTTAGATCTTGCAAAGCTTGGTGGATCTAGGATAACTAAATCAAACAGTAATTGTTTCTTTTTCGCGAACTTAAAGTATTGAAACACATCCATAACAACAATGTCTTCAGACTCATAATCAATGTCATTCACACTAAACTGTTCAATTGTTTTCGATAAACTTCGCTTCGCTAGATCGACACTCGTTGTTTTTGCAGCCCCACCAAGTGCTCCAGCAACTGAAAAAGCACCCGTATAAGAAAATGTATTTAAAACCGTTTTTCCTTTTGCATATTTTTCTTTAATTGTCTTTCTAACGTCCCTTTGATCTAAAAACACCCCAACCATGGGTCCGTCATTTAAATACACGGCAAACTGAACATTATTTTCTTTAACTAACAGTGGGAATTCGCCTCGTTCTCCCATGACAAAATCGTCGTCTTCTATATACTCGCCTTTGCTAGCATAGCGTTTTTTCTCATATATTCCTTTGAAGGACCTTAACTCTTGAAAAGCTTGATAAATTTCTTCTTTAAAGCTATAAATTCCTTCGCTATACCAAGTGAATACATAAAACTCATTATAATAATCAATCGTTAGACCACCAACTCCATCTCCTTCTCCGTTAAATACTCGAAAAGCGGTCGTCGAAGAATCTTGAAAAAGCTTTTCTCGATGTTCAATTGCTGTTTTTAATCGACTTTTAAATAAAGCAACTTCAACCTTCTCTGTTTGATTTCTCGTTAAGATCCAGCCAATTCCTTTATTTTGTTTGCCATAATATCCTCTTCCTAAGAAATTACCTGATTCGTCATTTACATCAACAATTGCTCCCTCTGTAATTACTGGAAGCTTTTTTGTTAGATTTTTTTCCGTTATTAAAGGATATCCCTTTTTCATTCTCTGCGTGTCACGCTTGTTTATATGTAATGTAAAAGTAGGTCTCATACTTTCTCCTATCTGGTTCACTTTTTTCTTATTTTAACATGTTAAACGCTTTAACTTCGAATAGCAAAATAACCTTATGATCATCTCTCAATCATAAGGTTGTTTCTGCTTTAAGTTTCTTCCATTTATCTGTTGTATGTTGTTCCATTTTCATTAAAACATCAACAGGAACTGGTTTACTGAACAAGTAACCTTGTAATTCATTACAACTCACAGCCATCATAAGCTTGGCTTGTTCGTCTGTTTCAATTCCTTCTGCCGTTACTTTAACACCAAGCTTTTGAGCTAAGGATAAGATCGAAGTAACAATTACATATTCCTTAGAGTCTTGATGGATATCCTCAATAAATGCTTTATCTATTTTAATTTTATCAACAGGAAGAACTCGTAAATAATTAAAAGAAGCATGTCTCATTCCAAAATCATCAATGGCTACCTGGAAACCTGCTTTTCTCAGTGAACAAAGTTTATTAATTAACACTTTTTCATCATCAAGTAAGCTATGCTCGGTTAACTCAAGTTCAATTTGGTTTGGATGGATTTCATATTTCTGGCAGATTGTTAACAGAGTTTGTTCGAAATTGGTTAATTCGAGTGTTTTCGTTGATAAATTAATGGATACTTTTGTTATCCAATTTGAAGTAGCTACTGTCTTGCATACATTCTCAATGACCCAAGCATCAATTTCTTTAATGTAGCCGTTATTTTCAGCTACAACAATGAACGCATCAGGAGGTACCGAACCTAACTTAGCACTAAACCATCTCAACAAAGCCTCATAATGGACTTTCCCTGTTTCTACATGAACGATTGGTTGGAAAAATAGCTTAAATTCTTCTCTCTCGATGGCCTTAAACAATTCATTTTCCACGCTTGGTTTCAAACCAATCTCAGCTGTTTGTCGGTGCTCATTAAAAACTGAAATGGTATTCCCTTTTTGCTTTTTAGCGAGTAACATCGCATGATAAGCTTCATTTATTAATGTATTTACCGTTTTTCCTTCAACTTCTATAAAGGTAACACCTATTGCCGTTTCCATAACCACTTTGATTCCTGATCGTAAAAAAGGCTCTGAGATAGCTAGCTGTAGCTCAGTAATCTTTGAGCCTTCACCTCTACCCATTTTTATAAAGCAAATCATTTCATCATCAATGACACGAGCTAGTTGAGCTTCTTCAATTTGAATAAATGCTTGAATACGTTTGGCTAATTCAATCACAAACGTTCCTTGATTCATCTCTTTTCTAAGCTTTTGTTTATTAATTGGAAGGAGTTTAATATAAAATAGAACAACAGGTTGATTAGAGAGATTATTTAGACTTTTCTCTAAATTCTCAATGAAAATTGGATAGCTTGGCAAACCCGTTAATAAATCTATTTTAGATGCTTCTTTTATCAGCGTTCTCTCTGTATAACTTATAAAGTAAACTTCAGAGATTGGAATAACTACTAATTTTGCTACTTCATTAACTGATTCCATATTAAACTTATCTTGTACGATTACAGGTTTATTCGTTTTTCTTGCTTCCTCGTAAAGAGCTCGGATATGTTCTGCTATGTAGTCTGGATACACATCATTAATAGATTTTCCAATGCAATCATCGTTTAATGAAGCAAGTTCTTTCGCTTTAGGGCTTACAAACCGATAAATAAATTGCTGTTGATTGAATTCCATCAGAAAAACAATGCCATACATATGTTCAAACGCTTTAATGACATTTGATAAAGCAATAAATTTTTCTTCCACTAGTGCGACACCTCCACTTCACGAACTATTTATAGTTATATCGTCACAATTTAATCAATTGTTTAGCCTATCGAAACAGTTCCCATTCTCTTATCCATTTTCGCTTTAATCAAACGTTTCTATACAATCCCAAAAAGATAGTTAGCAAAACTCAGTTGCAATATGTTCACTAAATTAAAATGTCTCAAAAGATCATTCATATCTTTTGAGACACCCTTTTCTATACTAAGAACTAACGAAATCTCCCCCGTTAACATGTAATGTCTGTCCCGTTACATAACGAGAATCGTCTGATGCCAAATAGACAAAAGTCGGCGCTAGTTCAAAAGGTTGACCTGCACGTTTCATTGGTGTATCTGTACCAAATACTTCTACATCTTTAGCAGGAAACGAAGCTGGGATTAATGGGGTCCAGATTGGTCCTGGTGCAACAGCATTCACACGAATTTCTTTCTCTGCTAAAGACAATGCTAGCGAACGTGTTAATGTAGTAATTGCCCCTTTTGTAGCTGAATAATCAATTAACCTCTCATGTCCTCTAAAAGCAGTGATCGACGAATTGTTAATGATGGAGTCTCCAGCTTCCATGAAAGGTAGAGCTGCTTTTATCATATGAAAGTAAGAAAAAACATTCGTATTAAAAGTGTTCATTAACTGTTCACTTGAAATATCTAAAATTGATTCTTGAACAAATTGAACAGCATGATTATTAACCAAAATATCAATTCGACCAAACGTTTCAATTGTCTGTTTGACAACCGTTGTAGAAGCCTGTTCCTTTCTTAAGTCAATTGGAATGGTTACACATTTAGAACCTAGTTGCTCTACTCTTTGCTTCGTTGCCTCCGCATCTCTGTGTTCATCTAAATAGACAATAACAACGTCTGCACCCTCCTTTGCAAACGCAATGGCCGTCGCTCTACCAATTCCACTATCTCCGCCTGTAATAATTGCTACTTTATCTTTTAACTTCCCAGCAGCTTTGTAATTAGGATTCTCAGAAATAGGTAAAGGCTTCATAACATACTCTAGTCCCGGTTGCCGATCTTGTTCTTGCGCAGGAAACGCAATAGGTTGCTCCTCACATTTTGTTTCTTTATTATAATAAGGATAATAAGGATACAAAGATAAAACCTCCTTCAAATTCACTCATCATTTTAAATAAACTCCTCTATAGCCTATTCTCTAGGCTTATATCACGTGTCTCAAAAAATGGTTCATCAAATGTTAATACATGTTTCACGATGGACTTGCTATAATAGAAGGAGCACATTTTTAAATATTGATTCTTAAAGGAGTGGACAAGATGAATTCAATCAAAGCATTTCGTATGATCGGTTTTTTAGAAGGGATGTCTTTTCTACTTCTTCTGTTTATTGCCATGCCTCTTAAATACATGATGGATATGCCTTTAATGGTTACATATGTTGGGGCAGCACATGGGGCTTTGTTCATTTTATATATTGGGGCGGTTATGTATATGAAGATGAATGAAGGTTGGTCTTATAAGAAATCATTCCTTGCTTGTGTAGCTTCCGTTATGCCATTTGGTCCGTTTATCTTTGATGCGAAGTTGTTAAAGGATGACGGTCCTGTAACGAAGGGCATTTAACAAATTAAAAACTGGCTTCCTTAATTGGAAGCCAGTTTTTTTAGTGTTAATTAGTTCTCTTCATTTGGGTTAATCGTAAGTACTCCACCAGTAACTTCTACCTCATGACCAAAGCGCTTAGCATAAGCATTGATTTGGTAACGACCAGGCGTTAATGGTTGACCATCAATCGTCATATCCCAGCTGAAGCTATGGATACCGCTTGCTACATTTGTTGCTTTTGCTGGTTCAGCAAGTAATACATTCGTATCAGCATTGCGGATTCTTAAATTAAATTCTTCCGCTCCACCACGAACGTTAACTTGTCCAATTAAATTTCCACCAGAAAGTGCTAGTGAAAGCCCAGTTAGGAACGGATAGTCAGGCTCTTGAACGAATAGAATTGTTGGTACTTCAATTGTTTTTGTTCCATCTTTAATTAGGAATGTACCTTCATAGTAACCAGGCTCAAGCTTAGCAACGTCAACTTGAACTCCAAAGTTTAAGTTTTGTGTCTTGCCTGGCTGTACTTGAAGATTGTTACTCGTTTGAACTTTAATTCCTTCATGACCAGTAAATTCGATTGAATATCTCTTACGCTGATCAGAAAGATTATGAATCGTAAAGCTTTGACGTCTTACTTCTTTCTCGTCTTCATTTGTAAAGATTCCGAACGAATGACTTCCAGGAGTTACAAGAACTTCTGTATTGATCGCATCCATGACACGGATAGAACCAGCACCTTGACTGTTATGAGCGTAATATTCACCTGTTGCAGGATCAATCATATTTTCAGCCGTATTCATTAACGCTGCTTTAACAAAATCAACACTCCAATCAGGATGTGCTTCTAAAATAAGAGCTGCAGCACCAGCTACGTGTGGAGCTGACATACTTGTACCTTGGTTTGATGCATAACCGTGCGGGTTAGCAGGATTATGAGTAGGAACTGTACTTACAATTGCCACACCAGGAGCAGAAACATCTGGCTTGATCATCCATGTATCCATAACAGGACCACGAGAAGAGAATGAAGCCATTGTTTCACCAAGACGCTCCACAAATTCCACATTGAACGAAATTGTGTTGTTTCCAGCTTCTAGTTCTGTAATTAATTTTCGACCATCAGCTTGAGTTGTTTTAATCGTTGGTAACTCCATCCCAGGAATATCTGGTTGTTCACCTGCTGTATTGTTGTAAAGAATAACAGCTACAGCGCCTTTTTCTTTTGCAAAAATAGCCTTATCAGTAAAAGAGAAATCTCCTCGACTTACTAATGCTACTTTACCTTTAACATCTACGTTTTCATAGTTTGCACGGGCCCCAAGACCAACATGAACAAACTCATATTCTTTACCATCTAAAGCTTCAATAGCTTCGTCACTCGGATAACCCATTACTTTTGCCGATGGAAACTCAACATCACCAGCTGTTGTAATAGTTGAAGAGTATAAGTTAAAAGGTAATGTTGTTGCACCTACAGAAATCGCTTCACGAGATGTACCAGGTGAACCAACTGTCCAGTTGTTAGGACCACTGTTTCCGTTAGATGTTACAGCAACTACACCATCAGCCATTGCACGGTCTAACGCAAGACTTGTTGCATAATCAGGATTATTGACAGATGCTCCTAAAGATAGATTCATAACATCAGCACCGTCTTGAACAGCACGATCAATTGCTGCGATGATTCCTTGAGTTGCTCCTCGGCCACCAGGACCTAATACGCGGTAAGCTAATAGTGTAGCGTCTGGAGCTACCCCTTTAATAGCACCATTTGCTGCAACTGTACCAGCAACATGTGTACCATGATTCGTTGAAGCACCACGAGGATCACCAATTGGTGTTTCTTGCGGATCAGCATCGTTGTCTACGAAATCCCAGCCAAGATACTCACCAAACGCATGCTCTAAATCTGGGTGCGTGTAGTCAACTCCTGTATCAAGAATTGCAACTGTTACACCTTCACCAGTAAAACCTTCAGCCCATGCTTCATCTGATTGAATAAATGGAGCGCTATCAGCCATAAGTGGTGTGAATGTTTCAGGATCTAATAGTTCAGCTTCTTCAATTGAAGATACTTCATAAGTCTCATTCGCATATACTGCCTTAACTCCTGGCACTGCTGCAAGACTAGCAATATCATTTTCAGCAAGCTCTACTGAGAAACCAGAGAATACATATTCATACTCAAAGTTTACATCAGCAGTGGGCACTGCTTTTTCTACTGCTTCAATTACTGCAGTACGTTCTGCTTCAAGGTTCGCTTTTGTTTGGTTCTTCCCTTGATGCTTTGCTTCCACAATCGATTCTTCATCCAACTCAACAATAACGGTAACAAGTTTAGTTGATAACTCATCAACTTCCAAATGCAATGTTGCTAGATTTGTTCCAGTTTGGTTAGCACTTGCGCTAAAACCAAAGCTAGAAACAGTTAACATGACGATCAATGAATAAATAACGAAAAGATTGAATTTTTTTCGCATGTTTAAACAGCTCCCTAATTTTAATTTAATAATTCATGCTTGTCCTAATTTAGAACTAACCTTTTGGACTAAGTAAAATAGACCCTCCTTTAAAAAAATGTCTCAGTAATATTTCTACTCTCGTAATAATACAAGATATTTAATTAAAAACCTTTGAAATTATCAGAAATGTGAGAATCATACTAATTACGAATATCTCAACTTCGAACGAAGACCATTTAGGAATAAAGTCTATTTTCATCTGTATACACAGCTGGTTTACATCAGCTTAATAATCTCTTAATAAAAACGCTATAACAAAATTAACTATCTAAAATACTGCTTTTAATCTATACATTATTCTTAGTAACCTAGACTCAATACAAAAGTCTCTCTTTTCAGAAAAAACAAGATAAATGACAATTATTTTACGAAAAAAAATAAATTAAGCCTGATTTTTTTACGAATTCAGCAGTATTTCTCTAAATTATTAATCATCTAGTCAAAGACTAACCTATTCTTTATTAAGAACAAATTTTGTTTATTATCTTTATTTTTTATCAAAAACATACTATAATCTCCATATAGTTCGCTAAAAAGAACAACGGTAATAGGGGGGACCAAAATGAAACATGAGTTAAAAGAGATTGAACTTGATCGAGATTGGATTGAATTAATTCTCACTGCAAAAAATATAGGACTAACTTATGAAGAAATTCAGTACTTTTTACGGAATCGGCCAATTACTACATAGTAATTGATATTAGGTTTTCTAGAATTGATTCAATATACCTCTGTTGTTCTTTATAATGAATGTGCAACGAACAAACATGGGTCTTTTTAATTGAAAGTAGGAATCCTCTTTGTAATACAGTGGTTCTATTTACAGAACAACCATGATCCTGCTATAATCTTAGTAACATTATTGGCAGAGAGGAAACGATATCATGATCGGTGAACGCGTAAAAAAATACCGGCTTGAAAAGGGATTATCTCTTTCTGAGTTAGCCGAAAGAGCTGGTGTTGCTAAATCTTATCTGAGTTCAATTGAAAGAAATATTCAATCAAATCCATCTATACAATTTTTAGAGAAGATTTCCTCCGTACTTGGAGTGACCGTAGAGGTTTTATTAAATGAGGATAACCCGTATGAAAAAGACTTAGATTCTTCATGGGTTGAGTTGGTTAGGGAAGCAATGGATTCTGGTATTACGAAAGATCAGTTTCGTGAATACTTAGAGTTTAATAAGTGGAAAAATAAACAATCTTAAAGCACAGAGGGTGACTCAGCATAGGACATTCGTTTGCTTGAAACCTAAGCGGCTGTTGCTTTAAAAGTCACCCCATTTCTATTATTTTTTAACAGGCTCATTTAACGTCTCAATAAGTTGAATAAAATCTATTCCTAGTGCTGTTGAAATCTTTTCTAAAACTGCAATACTAGGATTTTTTTGCATTCCTCTTTCGATATAACTAATATAAGATTTTGATACTCCTGATTGTGCAGCGAGTTCATTAAGTGTCATCCCTTTTTCTTCTCTTAATAACCTGATGTTACCTCCATTCATCTTATAGACTCCTCAGTGTTAACGTATTTGTTCTTTTGCTTAAAAAGCCTTGGTATCTCATCATCATTTAGGAAAGGAAGAAATTGATCACTACTCATTAGAAATTTAAACTGATAGTGATGAACATCGTTACCTGTTTGACTAATTGATTTCACAATTGTTCCATACAATTCTATTTCATTTTTTGCAATGCTTGTTTTTAATTGATAAATGACAGATTCAGAAAGTGGAAATTTTAATGAGCTTGAAAACAGTAAAGATCTAGTTGTTATTTCTATAATAGCAATTGACGTTAATTTTGAATCTACTACTTTACCTTCTACTTGAAAGATTGATATTTTCCCTATTAGTGGTTGTTCTGAAACAAATGTCTGGTTCATTTAATCCTCCTTTTGGATTATTTTTTGTTCTTATTAAAGAACATTATACTCCTAATAAAAGAAACAGTAAACACTTTTTGTTCTTTATAAAGAATAAACAGAATAAAAAAAATTACCCTTCCCTGCTAGGCGAGAAGGATAACTTTCATTCTAACTCATTTTCTCGATACAAACGGATTGTCCCTTTCCCAAAAACGCCACGGATAATTTTTCGCTTCGCCACTATTGTCGATGCCTATTCGTGGTCCGCAACCAATCTTGTCCACTTCTCTTCCGTCTGCAATGAAAAGTGGAGGTTGAAAGGCAGGTAGCCCATAGTCTTCCTTTGAAATACCTAGTGCTTTTGTTAACTTACCAGGGCCATTAGTTAACTCAACTTCCTTTTTATTAGCTCCTCTTCTTTTAAACATTAAATCTATCCCTATATAAGGTTCAACAGCACGAATTAACACCGCTTCAGGTTTTTCTTTCTCCCCACTTACAACATTCACTAAACAATGGGTGTGCATCACATACGTATAAATAAAACCTGCCTCACCAAACATCACTTCTGTCCGTTTTGTTCTTCTGTTTCCATAACTATGCGCTGCACGGTCCTCGGGCCCTTTATACGCTTCTGTTTCTACAATCCAACCTGCTGAAAGTCCCTCAGCCGTATCTTTAATTAGTAATTTACCAATTAATGCACGAGCTAACTCAAGTGTTGGTTGGTTAAAAAAAACTCTTTCTAAAGGTTTAGCTTCCATCCACTAACCTCCTAGGGGTGCTCTGAATAATCCCCGTTATGTTAAGATTTATCTACCTGTTTCGGAATAAAATCAAAGATCTCTTTCGATTCAATACTATCAACTAGCCTAGTTAACCAGTCATAATATTCTAATGCGTACATTAGTTTTTCTTTATCCATTTTTGCAGCTTCTTTAATTTCTAAAGATGTCTCACTATCTTCTATTATCTCCTCTAATTCCTTTAAATTTCTCTCTATTGTCGTCATATTTAAAGAAATACCCGCTCGCCACTTAACTGAAAAAAGATCAGAAAACGTTTCATACCAGTCATCTAGTGATTGATATAAATCTTTTCTCGTTCCTTTTTTCCAAACTTTTTCAACCATTTTCAACTCCTGTAGTTGACGAACCGATGTACTCATGCTCGTTTTACTCATCCCAAGCTCATCCTTCATACTATCTAACGTCATTGGTTGTTGATTAAAGTAAAGCAGTCCATATAACCGACCAACGGACGGAGTAATGCCATAAAGATTCATATTTTGTGCCATAGAGTCAATAAATCGAGCTCTAGCATTCTCTAATTTTTCTTTTTGATTCATCCCATCACTTCCCTGTGAGTTTCAGTTATCCGATTAATAGCCTTTCATAAAAGGGTTTTCCCACCTTAAACGTACATCACTGGTTTAAGATTACCATACGAAAAACGAAAACTGAAATTGGGAATGAAAAGGATCTTGAAGCATTCAAGAGTATTTATATGCATATGTTGTGTTTAGTACGTACAGTTTTAACTGTACAAACGATATAGACTGAATTTGCTGTATTCTGCTCTTTGTGTAAAAGTCTCAAAAGCCTATAGAATAAATAAGGGATATGAAGAGGTGAAAAAAATGAATTCAAACAAACAGGTAAAAATCAAAGTAGATCAAGTAACAAAGATCTTTGGTAAAAATGTTAAACAGGCTTCAAAACAGCTTAAAGATGGTACATCTAAAGCTGAGATTTTAAAGAATACTGGCTGCACAGTCGGGGTCAATCAAGCAAGCTTCGAAGTTAAAACGGGTGAAATTTTCGTCATAATGGGACTCTCAGGTAGCGGGAAATCCACTCTTGTTAGACTTTTAAATCGGTTAATAGATCCGACTAGCGGCCAAGTTTTGATTGATGGCGACGATGTGGTCAAGATGTCGAATGACCAACTTCGAGAAGTACGAAGAAAAAAAATTAGTATGGTTTTTCAAAAATTCGCGTTATTGCCTCACTACACTGTACTAGAAAATACGGAGTACGGCCTTGAAATACAAGGTGTACCGAAAGATGAACGTCAAAAGAAAGCTCAAGAATCTTTAGAGTTAGTAGGGTTAAAAGGCTATGAACACCAGTATCCTAGCCAATTAAGTGGTGGAATGCAACAACGTGTTGGTCTTGCTCGGGCACTTGCTAATAATCCAGATGTGTTATTAATGGATGAAGCCTTTAGTGCACTTGATCCACTTATTCGTAAAGACATGCAAGATGAACTCCTTCAACTGCAGTCCTCTGTTGAAAAGACGATCGTTTTCATTACTCATGATTTAGATGAGGCGTTACGAATTGGCGACCGGATTGCATTAATGAAAGATGGTAAAATTGTTCAAATTGGTAGTCCTGAAGAAATTCTAATGAATCCATCCAATGAGTATGTCGAGAAGTTTGTAGAAGATGTTGATTTATCTAAAGTTCTTACCGCTTCTCATATTATGAAACGTGCAGAAACGGTTCAAGTTGATAAAGGACCACGCGTTGCTCTTAAATTGATGAAAGAACTTGGAATCTCCTCCATCTATGTAGTTGATAAACAAAAAACGTTAATTGGAGCCGTTACCGCTGATGCAGCTTCTGCTGCGATAGAAAAAAACCAGACGTTAGCTGATATTACTGAATCAAATGTAACGACTGTTACTCCAGATACGTACCTCACGAATTTATTTGAGGAAGTTTCAAATGCAACGGTGCCTGTTGCCGTTACCGATGAGCAAAATCGTTTAAAAGGTATTCTAGTAAAAGGCGCGGTCCTTGGAGCTCTTGCAGGAAATGAAGAACATATTAATAACTTAGTTTCACAGCCGGAGGTGATTTAAATGGAAGATCTAATTCCTAAACTCCCATTGGCTGAATGGATTGACGTTTTCGTTGCTTGGTTAACTTCAAACTTAAGTGGTGTGTTCCAAGTCATTAGTGTCATTTTACGAGGTGTTGTTGATGGGATAGAGTGGCTTCTTATTTTGCCTCCTCCTTTTCTACTAATCTTGTTAGTCGCTCTACTAGCTTGGAAAACGAGTAAATGGAGAGTTGCCTTGTTTGCCGTACTAGGCTTACTCCTTATTTGGAACCTTGGTTACTGGGAACATATGATTAAGACGCTCGCTCTTGTTCTTACCGCGGTTTTTGTCACGATTGTGATAGGAATTCCTATTGGGATTTGGGCATCACAAAGCAAGAGAGTTAAGCAAGTTGTCACCCCTATTTTAGATTTGATGCAGACAATGCCAGCTTTTGTTTACTTAATCCCTGCCATCTTTTTCTTTAATATTGGTGTCGTTCCAGGCGTATTCGCATCTGTTATTTTTGCAATGCCGCCGACGATAAGATTAACGATTCTTGGGATTCAACAAGTTCCAGAAGATCTGATTGAAGCCACCAACGCATTTGGTTCGACAACGAAACAACGCTTATTAAAAGTTCAACTACCTCTTGCCATGCCTACGATTATGGCAGGAATTAACCAAAGTATCATGTTAGCTTTATCAATGGTTGTTATTGCAGCCATGGTTGGTGCTCCTGGACTTGGAACTGAAGTGTACCGAGCTGTGACCCAAATTAAAACTGGAGTTGGTTTTGAAGCTGGTCTAGCTATTGTCATTATTGCCATTATTTTAGACCGGATTACTCAAAATATAGGAAAGAAAAAACAAGGGGGAACACATTAATGTTTAAGAAATTATTAGGTTTAACTACAGCATCTGTTTTAGCTTTAGGTTTAGCAGCATGTGGAAGTGAAGATGCTACAACGGAAGAAACACCAGCAGAAGGCGGTGCAGAAACATCAGCTTCAGTTGGCGAACAAGTTGACTACACAATTGTCGGGATTGATCCTGGCGCAGGTTTAATGAACATTACTATTAACGACGTATTACCTGAATATGGACTAGAAGATGATTGGACAGTTATTGAAAGTTCTGGTGCAGCAATGGCTGCTTCTCTAGCTAGTGCTTATGAAAATGAAGAGCCTATTATCGTAACGGGTTGGAGTCCACACTGGAAGTTTTCTGAGTTCGATCTGAAATACTTAGAAGATCCATTAAACCTTTACGGTGGTGCTGAAGATGTTCATACAATTGCTCGTTTAGGATTAGAGGCTGATCATCCTAGCGCGTACCAATTGTTGAGTCAGTTCCAATGGGAGCCTGAACATATCGAGTACACAATGGCTTTAATCAATGATGGCATGAATCCAGATGAAGCTGCAGAACAATTTGTAAGTGAACATGCTGACTTAGTTGCTACGTGGACAGAAGGTGTTGACGCTGTTGAAGGTGATAGCTTTACATTGTTATATGTAGCTTGGGACGATGTTATCGCAGGTACAAATGTAATAGGTCATGTGCTTGAAACAGTTGGTTATGATGTAGACCTTACACAAGTTGATGCAGGTCCAATGTGGGCTGGTGTTGCAACAGGTAGTGGTGATGCGACAGTTGGAGCATGGTTGCCAACTACTCACTCAGATTACTACGCACAATATGAAGGTGACTTCGAAGATTTAGGATCAAACCTTCACGGAACAGCTTTAGGATTAGTTGTACCGACTTACATGGATATTGATTCAATTGAAGATTTAGTAAAAGAATAATAATTGTTAAGAGCCCAAATCCTATGATTTGGGCTCTTTTCATATAATTTGTTGGATTCGCTTAACGAACCCGTTTCATTACGCTACAGGCACTTGCTTTCCGCGGGGAGAAAGCCAAGCCACCACGACTTCGTCTGTGGTGTCTTGCCCTTTCCTCTTTTCCTGCAGGAGTCAAGTGCCTTCCGCTTCATTCCACTTTGTTAAGCTATTCTTTAATTAGATCACTAAAAAAAGTTATACCGTTAACTCACCATCATAAGACGTAATAATTTTATATAAATCAGGTCGACGGTCACGGAAGATCCCCCACTCTATTCTTTGTACATCAAGAGCGTCAAGATCAAATTCTGCCACTAAAACAGTTTCCTCAGTCCTACCAGCTTCCTCTATTTTATTTCCTTGAGGTCCAGCAATAAATGAAGAGCCGTAGAATGTAATTTTAGAATCTTCATCTTCTTCTACCCCAATTCGATTTGAAGCAATTACAGGTACGAGGTTAGAAGCAGCATGACCTAACATACACGTTTGCCAGTGGTCTTTTGAATCAATTGTTGAATCATGTGGTTCCGAACCAATAGCAGTCGGATAAAATAGAATTTCAGCCCCCATTAGCACCATACAGCGTGCTGCCTCAGGGTACCATTGATCCCAACAAATTCCGATGCCAATTTTCCCATAACGAGTATCCCATACTTTAAAACCAGTATCCCCAGGATTAAAGTAGAATTTCTCCTCATAACCAGGGCCATCTGGAATATGACTTTTACGGTAAACACCAAGTATTTCTCCATCTGCATCAATAACCGCTAATGAATTATATCTTGCATTGTTCTTTTTTTCATAAAAACTAATAGGCAAAACAACCTCAAGTTCTTTTGCAATTTTTTTAAAATGTGAAACAGCTTTGTTTTTTTCGACTTCTGTTGCATAGATATAATAATCGGACTTTTCTTTTTGACAGAAATAAGGTGTTTCAAATAGTTCTTGTATTTGAATAATTTGAGCCCCTTTGCTTGCAGCCTCACGCACAAGCTCTTCTGCTTTTTTAATATTATTTTCAACACTACCCTGGTCACCCATTTGAGTAGCGGCAACTTTTACTTTTCTCAATGCTATTCACCTCTATTTCGATTGATCTACTATCATTTGCTGAGTCGTACAATGGACATTTCCGCCCTCTTTGATAATCGCCATACCGTCAATCGTTCTAATCTTTCTATCGGGGAAAGTCGCTTGAAGCACGTCGATCGCTTTTTGATCGGTTTCTTGGGCCGTCCCACCAAAGATCGGCAAAATAATGCCTCCATTAACAAAATAAAAATTCAAGTAACTAAGTGTTAGCCTGCTGTCTTCAAAATATACAGCTGGTGGCTGCTCTATTTCAATAATTTCCAGTTTACGTCCTTGTGCGTCTGTTGCATTTCTTAAAATTTCAAGGTTTTCCTGTGTAATTTGATAGTTAGTATCACTTGGATCATGACAAACTTGTATGATTACTTTTCCAGGAGCGGCAAAACAAGCAACGTTATCGACGTGACCATCTGTTTCATCGCCACTTAAACCTTTATTAAGCCAAATAACCTTTTCCACATTTAAATAGTCTTTAACGTATTGCTCAATTAATTCTTTAGTTAAATCAGGATTTCGATTTGGATTAAGCAGGCATTCTTCTGTCGTAAGTAACGTCCCTTCACCGTCAACGTGGAAAGAGCCACCTTCCATAACAAGTTGGGCATCAAATTGCTTTATATTGTAATGCTCAAGAATTTTAGGAGCTACTTGATCATCTAACGTCCATGGAGAATATTTTTCTCCCCAAGCATTAAATACCCAATTTACACCCGCTATTTCACCTTGATCATTTTGAATAAATGTCGGTCCATTATCACGAAGCCAAGCATCATTATGCTCGATTGGTAGTACATCAACTCTGTCAGTTGCAAATAATTTTTTAAGTTCTTCTATATCACTTGGGTTTGCTATCACTGTAACAGGTTCGAATTCAGCAATTGCCTGAACCAATTCCGTATAGCCATCCCAAACAATTTTATAATCATCAGGATATACCATTGATTCTTTCACAGGCCAGGATATGAAAGTTCTTTGATGAGTGGTCCATTCAGCTGGCATCTTAAAACCTAATTCTCTAGGATACATTGCGTCCATCTCTCTTTTTCTTTATTTTTTCTAAGCTTTAAGAAACATCATATAACAAAGTTTCGTCATTCTCAAATGTTACTTCTTACAAATTCTTTCTTAAAACGCTATGTATTTACATCATCTTTCAAAAATAGAAATGAAACGATGAAACATTTTAGCAAATTGCTTCGTTTTACAAATAGTTCCATATTTTCAGTCGAAACATTTTACTTTTCGACTTCAGTTTTCAACAAATTCCTTGTCCCTCCTTGTCTTATAATTTTTAGTAGATAATAACCATTTATGGGGGTTTATGATGAAAAAATTAACCGTTTTACTTATTCTAGTATTTTCTACCTTTTTTCTTTTTAGCCAACCGACTTTTGCTAACTCTAGCAATCAACTAATTATTATTAATAAGGCTTCTAATCAACTAGCTTATTATAATAATGGAAAGATTGTGAAGACGTTTAAGGTCGCCACAGGTAGACAAAGTGGTTACACTCCTGAAGGAACATTTAAAATCGTCAATAAAATTAAAAATCGCCCTTACTATAAAGCGAATATAGCAGGTGGCGCTACCAATAATCCATTAGGTGATCGCTGGCTTGGTTTAAATGCTCGTGGGACCAATGGAACAACTTATGCGATTCACGGAAACAACAACGCTAACTCAATTGGTACTTATGCAAGTGCTGGCTGTGTTCGAATGCATAACGATGAAATTCGTTGGTTATTTGATCAAGTACCCGTAAATACAACTGTAATCATTACAAATACAAGTAAAACCTTCGATTCAATCGCTGCTTCACACGGATATAATGTTGGCAGCAAACTAAACAATGTCACTACTTCAGTAAAGAGCCCGCAACCTACAAATACATCAGTAAAGTTCACAGCAACTACTTCAGCAGGTAAAGACCCATTATTCAAGTATTCTGTTTATGACGGAAAAAAATGGACCACTATACAAAACTACTCTACTAGTAAATCCGTTAACTGGAAGCCAACTAAAGCTGGTTCATATAAAATTAAAGCTCAGGTGAAAAGTCGCAATTCTAAAAAAGCTTTTGATGATGAAAAAGTGTTTAATTACACGGTATTCTCACCAGCTAGTGTAAAAAATGTGGCTACTAGTGTCTCGAGTCCACAACCGACCAATAAGAACATCTCGATTTCAGCTACAAGCAATAGCAGTCAAAACAATGAATATAAGTTCTCCATCTATGACGGTGAAAAGTGGAAAACCATTCAAGGCTATTCTTCCAATGCAAAGGTTAATTGGAAACCAACAAAAGAAGGATCATATAAAATTAAAGTTCAAGCAAGACACAAACTCTCTAAGAAAAAATTTGATTCAGAGAAAACGATGAAATACACTGTTTATGCGCCAGCCAAGGTTACATCATTTAAAACGAATTTAGCAAGTCCAAGTCCTAGCGATGCTACGGTACAATTAACAGCTCAGTCAAACAACAATAAAAATAACCTTTTCAAGTTCCTTGTTCATGATGGTTCTAAGTGGAAAACGGTGCAAGACTTCTCTTCTAATTCTACGTTTAATTGGAAACAAATGAATGAAGGTTCTTACAAGTTAAAAGTTCAAGTAAAACATAAATCATCAACCAAATCTTTCGATCATGAAAAAGAACTGAATTATGTTATCTTTAAGAAAGCAACGATTGATTCAATCCAAACAAATAAAGTAAGTCCACAATTCACCAAAACGAATATTGTCATTTCTACACCATCAAACAATAAAGACCATCTATACAGATTTAGAATTCATAATGGAACAGAGTGGAAAACGGTGCAAGATTTCTCAAACAAATCCACTTACGATTGGAAGCCTGAATATGGTGGACAATATATTTTAAAGATAGAAGTTAAACACAAATTCTCCAAAGAAAAGTTTGATGCATCACAAGAGCTGAAATATATTATTAATTCACCTGTTACCCTAACAGACATTGCTCCAGCAAATCTCGTTCACCAACCGGGTATGATGTTGACGGTTAGCGCAACTGCAACTGGAGGGTCAGAGCTCATGTATAAATTTGAAATTCTAGACGGCTCTACTTGGAGAACACTTCAAGACTACTCTTCTTCAAACAGTGTTGTCTGGGAGACTCCTAAAGAGGAAGGTGATTACACTATCAGAGTCTTAGTGAAGAGCAAAAATTCTCCTGACTTCGAGGCTACCTTGGAGCAAACTTATACTATTAAAGAAATAGATGAGTAACAAAACCCAAAACCTGCTATGAGCAATCATAGCAGGTTTTTTTCGTTTCACGTGAAACAATAATTATATTCTTCGCTCCATTAATGTTGATACATCTTGAAAACCTAGTGAATCGTATAAATTTTTTGCAGGATTGCCAGAAAAGACATTTAACTGCACGCGTTTAAATCCTTTTCTTTTATAAAAGTCTATTGCATATTGCATTAATATTTTTCCATATCCATGTTTCCGCCATTGTGGTAACACATAAAGCTCTAACACCATTCCAACTATTTCATGTTCATATGGTAATGGAGTTTCTCCTAATAAAATCCAACCATGAATTGATTGATGATCTCCTATCACATAATATTCTCCTTTATAATGATTCATCATATCAAAATTAATTAAAGCTGGATTTCCACTCATATAACCTAATGTCGCTTCTTGTTGTACAATCGCGGCATGATTTTGAATCATTTGCAAATCTAGATTAGTAGCTTTTCTAATCATCTCTAATCCCCTTCTTATTTGTGTTTTCAATATTGTATTCATTCAATAAGCATTGGTTATTGAATCTTCATTGATAAATTAGCTGTACGTGTTATGCTAAAAGAAAGACAAATGTAGGGTGATTGAAATGAATAATTGGGTCTCCACAGCAGAGAAAAGCAGTTTCTTGAAATGGTTCCTTCAACATCATCAGCTAAAACATAAAGACGCACGTATATTAATAGATTACTTAGTTAAACAACATCCGATTCTAGAAAATCTTAGTTTCACTAACTCTATTAAACAAGGAGAAAAGACGATAGTCATATCCAGCATGCAATCTGATCAACCAGGTTTTGTTTATTACAATGGAAAAAGAAAAACGGAAGATGTCTCTAAAGCACTTGGGGATTTAATGAATCAACCAGCTGACAAATTGAATATAATTCTTCATTTTTACGGTAAACAGTCGAATCAACGCTTCCTTCAGCTACTTGAACCGTCCAGAGATTACTTTGTTCGTTATAAACAATTTGAAGAATACTCTAATGAAACGAACTTGCTTATTGAAAAAACACTTATTGACCAGGAAATTAAAAAAGTTCGTGAGCAAATTGATGAAGCTTTAGATCAGAACGATAAACAATTATTTAATAGGTTAGTTGAACGATTACAACAATTAAAAGAATTAGAAAAAAAATAACCTAAGAGGGCCCTTGTGGTTCTCTTTTTTATTTTTCCTTGCGCATACTGATAAAAAATAACAACATACTAAAATTGACAAATCAAATACGAAAGAAGGATTTCAAATGGAAACACATGATAACCAAGGTTTTTCACATGATGAATTTAAACTGAACCAAACTGGGTTTAACATGGCTATGCCTGGTCACCAATCAAACCACCCAAATGACATGGTCTTAAGACAAGAACCCAGAACAGCACGTAAAGAAGGTTCGGGTATAAGCCTCCCTTATGAGACTCGCTTGGAAATGGGCTTAATGTTAGATGAACACCTTTGTGCTTTAAATGTTGCCTTGCACCAATATACAAAACACCACTGGCTTACAGAAGGTGCAGAATCATTTGGTAGCTTACACCACATCCTTGATGAACACATCGACGTCACTCAAGATCATATTGATAGGGTTGGCGAACGTGTCGCTAGGCTCGGTGTCGTTCCCACTGCTCATCCTGTTACCCAACATGAAATCTCATACATCAAGCATGAAGTCGAAGGTCGTTACACAATGCGAGATTATCTTCGTAATGATTTAGAACATGAAATTAAAATTCAAGGGATGATGAGAAAAACCATCAAACGTGCTCACAGCCTAAATGACTTTGGTACCGTTCAAGTATTAGAAGACATTTTATTGAAGCGCGAGGATCTTGGTTATCACCTATGGAGTCTTTTAGAGGATGATTCTCTTGTTCGTGGTATGACTCACCTACTGGATGGTCAAAATGATATTGCCTCAAATCGCAACCTCAATCCAAATCTTAAGCAATAAATTCATATAAAAAAATGATGCAAAAAGGGTTGCCCCCTTCTTGCATCAACCTATCATATGCATAATTGAGTTACTTGCTCTTTTTCATCTTGAAAAACAATTCGATTTCTTCCCTGCTCTTTTGCAGTATAAAGTAACTTATCGGCTTCTTCTATCAATTCAAGTGGTGTTTCTTCCTTATGTTTAATGCAACCAAAGCTCATTGTGACTGAAAATGAGCCAATTTCAACAATAAATTGTTCAGCTGCTATTTTATCTTTCATTTCACTTAGTATTGCTTTCACAACTGCCTCTTCGTTATATAAGATGAGAGCAAATTCCTCTCCCCCGTATCTAAACGCATTTCCAAACTTAGCAGAAACAGTCTCTTCTAATATAGTAGCTATCCTTTGTAGAACCTGATCCCCTACTACATGCCCATACTTGTCATTTACCTGCTTAAATTTGTCGACATCAGCTAGTACGAGATAAAATTTATTCTTTTGTTCATACGCTTTTTTTAAGTGTTCTTGAAAAGAGCGGTGATTCAATAAGTTAGTTAAAAAGTCCCTGTTTGCGATCCCTTCTAGTACTGACTTATCTAGAAAATGCTGCCGCTCTCTTGAAACGATCAATCCGCCAATAAAGCCAACTAAAAATAAAAACACTAGTTGAGAAATAAAATAGGTAACCGTTTCTAAATCAAATGCTCCTTGAATAACAAACACACCTGAATATCCCAACATAAGTAAAACGGAAGTGATTAAAGCTCCTGTAAATTTCCAGTAAACGGAGGCATGTAAGATGATTAAATACCCAATTGGAAATAGTGGACTGTCTATACCTCCAGTAAGAGCTATTAAAGCCAAATACGCAATGTAATCAAAGACCGGACTACCTTTAGTCATAATGGTATACCATTTTGACCTAATTGGAGCTTTATGTAGACAAAGATCTGCTAATGCCATATATATAACACCAAATAACACAAGGTATACAAATAAATACAATTGACTCGTTTTTCCTTCTTCGTATTGAGACCAGAAAACAAGAATTGACACTACTAGAAAAAACCAACGGGATGAAGAAAAAATGATTTCTAATATATGGTCTGATTGATATGCTTTTCTAAGAAATGATTTCATTATACTCATAATCTCCACACCCCATAACTACTACTTTATTCCTATTATAAGGGTAAAATGTGGAAGATGCTATAGCAGAAAAAAATAAAAAGGCTAGGATAATAAGTTTTTAATAACGAGACATTCGAACGAAAAGAGGGTAACAGCGTAGCAAATGCTCCGGAAATACACTTAGCTTTCCGCGCGCGGCTCGTGAGCCTCTTAATAAGACCACTGAAAAAGGTTTATTTCACCTTTTTTAGTGGTCTACCTCTTAATCCCGCAGAAGTCACGTATATTTCCTCCGCTAAGGCTCTTCTACGCTCATTTAAAAACTTTAGTTATGTCCTAGCCTCTTTTATTTTAATTTAAAACTCTATCAAAAAATTGTTTGAAATCATCATCTGTAGCTGCTCCAACGATGCGTTCTTTTTCTACCCCATTTTCAAAATGAACAACAGTTGGTGTAGCATCTATGTTGTATTGATTCCACCCTTCTTCAAATTCAAGAAGATTATATTGCACAAGATTAATGCCAGCATCATCGGCAAGTGGTACTAGACGAGGTGTTGTCTCCTTACAGAATTGACAAGTAGAACTATAGAAATATACCGTTACCGATTCCTCGTTAGAAAGTTGACTTTCTAATTCAACTGGTAAAATAATATTTTGATAGTTTTCATTGTTTAATAAATCTAGAGTTGCCGGGTGTAATTGAGTTTTACCAAATGGGTTTCCTTCAGCTTTTTTTGTTTGTTGTGCATTATTAACCACAATTAACGAAACAAATAACAGCAAAACAACTCCACCAAAAATTAGGATTTTTTTCATTTATTTTAAATCCCCTTTCATTCTTCTTATTATCAAGATACTACAAACGAAAATAATAGCAAAAGCGGTTAAAGCTAAAAACGGAATCGTGACAAAACCAAACCAATTAATATATTGCCCTGTACAAGGAACTCTTCCACAGCTTGGCGCCGTTTCAGCAAAAAACGAGATTTTCTGAATTGCATAATGATAGCTTGCTAGACAAAATCCTACAAATGAAAATACTGCAGAATAAATAGCCACACTCGCATCTTTTCTCAAAATACCAATCGCTAAGATAAGAACTAACGGATACATGAGAATTCGTTGGTACCAACATAGTGTACAAGGTTCATACAGTCTAATTTCAGAGAAATATAAGGAACCTAATGTAGCAATTAGAGAGGTAACCCAAGCAACAATCGTAATATTTTCAATTTTATTCTTCATGAGTTCATCCTCTTTTTCTATGTGAGATTCAAATCTCATTATACAAAAAAACAAAAATACAAGCTACTTTTTCAAGTTCCAAGCTTAACAAATTTTAGGTTTTCTTTTACGACGAATAAGGAATATTTCAAATAAGTCGTTTTTTAGGAGTGAGCTTAATGGAATTGTCAGCTCTTTTTATTGCTGTACTATTCATTTGTATTTATTTATTAGCTAACAAAATCATCCCCACAGCAAAGATAAAGCGGCTACGCTGGCTTTCCTTTTCAGGTGGATTAGCGGTCTCTTATGTTTTTGTTTATATTTTACCTTCAATGCATAGAGAGCAACAATCACTTGAACAAACTGAAAATCAACTAACAATGAGTTCCGAACTTTACTTTATCGGTTTAATTGGCTTACTAACCTTTTTTGGTCTACAAACAAAATTAAGTCAGTTAGGAAAAACAGAAGTAAAAACAAAACAACCTTTATTATGGACGCAAACTATTTTTTTCGCTTTTTACAACTTATTTATTGTTTATACGGTTATTACCTCTCATGTAACAGGCATCCAAGCTCTTTTCTATGCAGCAGCAGTTGGCTTGCACTTCATTGCAGTATCTCATGATTTGTGGCGTGAAAACCAAGAGATTTATCTCAAATACGGACGTTTTATTATGGTCTTCTCTATAATTGCTGGGTTATTTATTGGCACATTTATACCATTAGGTTCATTAGCCGATTCTCTCATATTTGCTTTTGTATCTGGTGCAATGATTTTAAATGTATTAAAAAATGAACTCCCTAGTAATCAGGAAGCTCATTTTCCGACATTTGCTTTTGGAGTCATTGCGTATACATCTTTTACTATTACGTTAAAATTCTTTTTCGAATGGTGATCTTTACAAAATGTTTTCAAACATTACATAAACACCTGACACATACTTAACATCTATTTAAACTGGCTTTGTTATCTTCTTATTAGACAAGCTCCTAGATCATACTTCATACAAACAAGTGGAGGAATGTTTAATGAACGTTGGTAATGATGGTTTAAACAGACGTGATTTCTTAAAAATGGGTGGCATTGGTACGTTAGCTTTAACTCTTGGAACAACTGGGCTTTTTTCTTTTAATGGTTTAACAAAGACTGCAGCTGCAGCAGGAAATCCTACGAGTGGTTTTGGTGGATACGGTCCATTAGTTGAGGATCCAAACGGAATTGTCGATCTTCCAAGAGGATTTCAATATAAAATCATTTCACGTACAGGAGATCCGATGTCAAATGGAGACAGTATCCCAGGATTAATGGATGGTATGGCTGCTTTCAAAGGTGAGAAAAACACAACCATTCTCGTACGTAATCATGAGTGTGGCACAAATCACCAATACCCAGTAAATGGGAAAAACCCATGGAGTAAAGGCGCTGCTGGTGGGACTACCGCCCTTGTTGTTTCACCAAATCGGGAGGTTATAAGTGAATATGTCTCGAACTCAGGTAACATTCGTAACTGTGCAGGAGGGCCGTCCACTTGGGGAACGTGGTTAACATGTGAAGAAACTCGTAATATGGGCCATGGTTTTGTTTTTGAAGTCGATCCACTTGATCCTGAGAATGAAATGTCTAGAACACCGATTCGTGATATGGGTTACTTTTCTCATGAAGCTTGTGCAGTCGATCCGATGACAGGAGTTTGGTACTTAACCGAAGATAATAGTCCAAGTTTCTTTTATCGTTTTACTCCATATGATCGAAGTCAGAAGCTTGGGTCCCTACAAAAAGGTGGAAAGTTAGAAGCTGCTGCTTTTGATGAGTTACCTTCCAATCAAGCAAGCCAATTTGCATCTGGTCAAAAATTCGGGGTTGTTTGGAAGGAAGTGAACCCAGAACGTGCAAAAGAAGATGCCACTGCACTTGGTGCATTCGTTTTAGCCGTTTAGAAGGAGCTTGGTTCTCAGAAGGTGCATTTTGGTTCGATGATACGAATGCAGGTTCAGGCAGACATGGTCGAGTTTATCGATACTTCCCTTCAACGAATACACTAGAGCTTTTTTATGAGTCTTCCGACAGCAATGATTTAAGAGCTCCAGATAATATCACGATTACTCCTTGGGGAGATCTGTGGATTGCAGAAGATGGATCAGGCCCTGACCGCATTATTGGATTAACACCAGAGGGCAATGTCTACCCATTTGCATATAACCGTTTAAATGGCGAAGAATTTGCGGGTCCTGTTTTCTCCCCTGATGGTAAGACATTGTTTGTTAATATTCAAACACCAGGTTTAACTCTTGCTATTTGGGGACCTTTTGCCCGCAGAAATGCTGCACGTGCACGCACGATGAATCACGCTGCTCCACCTGCAGGCTTTGCTCCTAAAGTAACAGACAAGCTAACAGCATTTGCAGAAGAACAAGGAATTTCCATTCTTGAAGCCGCTGCACTAGAGAGACATGGGGTTACAATTTAGAATAAATTAACCGGGTGATTGAAAAAACGATTTAAACTCTTGTCGACTCATAAAGAGCATTTTCTTTGTGAGTCCATTTCCTCTTTATTATTGTTCAAAGGAGAATTAATATGCTTACACTAAGTTCAAGTCAAACAAAAGAAGCACCTACCTCAAATTCTCAAACTTCTAGTCATACAAAGAAATTAGCTTGTACAAACTGTAAAAAATGCAATGTTATTCTTAAAATGAATGACTAATTTGAATTAAATTCATTTTCTTTTCTTTATTATGGGAATAAGAGGTTTGATCGAGACCTCATAGGCAAAGCCAAAGAGGCTCGGCACCTCCCCGCTGTAAGCGAGGAAGGCCAATGGAAAAGGGTGGTTAATGGCCTCGAAAGCAAAGGGATGTAGCGATATAACCGCAGTATCTTTATTAAACTCACTTATTAACAAACTTTCTCAAAATATGCTTATAAAAAAAATCCCCTCTTCCTATAAAAAATCAAGATAAAGCGCAACATAAAGAAGAAGGGAGTTGTTTAAATGAAAAATAATATTTCTAGCTTACAAGCTCAAAATGAAATTTTTCAAGCACAGCAATCTGTCGAGCACGTTCAAAACGCTGTCAGTCAGGCACTAAGTCACCCTAATGAAAAATTGATTGATCAAGCGTATCAATCAATTGAAAAAGCGGAACACGCTCTTAAGCAAGCTTCTAGTTTTGATAACCAAGATGCGGTTGCCTTAGTTCAGTCTGAGTTAGAACAACAAAAACAAGCTTTGCAGCAATTATCTAACCAACAATAAGCAAAAAGGGATTATCGAAAAGTTCTACAGACTTTTCGATAACCCTCCCGTTTATAACTTGTATCTTTGAATTAAATGGCTTAAGTCTTGCGCCATTTCACTTAACGCTTCTGCTGATGTTGAGATTTCTTCCATTGAAGCTAGCTGTTCTTCAGAAGAAGAAGCAACGTTTTGTGAGTTAGCTGCCGTTTGTCTTGCAATATCCTCCAACAATTCAATGGTTTCTTTTACTTTCGTTGTATTTTGATCAATCAGAAGAGCAGAACCAGAAACACGCTGGATTTCTTCTGTCACTTGTTTAACTGATTGTAAAATGAGTCCGAATAAGTCACCCGCTTCGTTTACAAGAGTCACACCATCTTTAACATCACCTGTTCCTCTTGACATCACTTCCATTGCAGCGGATGAATCAGCTTGAATCTCCTTGATTAGTTCTGAAATAAGATTCGCTGATTGCTTGGATTCTTCTGCTAATTTCCTAACTTCATCAGCAACTACAGCAAAACCTTTTCCATGTTCTCCTGCTCGGGCCGCTTCTATTGCTGCATTTAAAGCTAGTAGATTGGTTTGATCTGAGATGCCTGTAATCACTTGGATAATTTGACCAATTTCTGAAGAGCGGTCATCTAACTTCTTTACCACCGTTGATGAATCATGAACAGATTGTGTAATTGAACTCATTTGATTAATGATTTGACCAATCATTTTGTTGCCTTTTTCTGCTTCTTTTGCTGTCTTATTAGATTGCTCTGCCGCATTTACTACAAGTCCAGTTACCTTATTAATTGAATCAGACATTTCATTTAAAGAAGTCGTCCCTTCTTCAATACTACGAACTTGCGTTTCATTTGATGCTGCAATGGATTGCATCGCCACTGTAACTTCATTTGTAACAAATTTCGTTTGTTCTGCACTAGCTGTTAACTGCTCCGAAGCCGCTGCAAGTTGATCACTTGAGTGATTAACTTCATTTAACAAGCCTTTAATCGTGTAGGTCATTTCTTTAAATGAGTTAGCAAGCTCACCTATTTCATCATTAGACTGTATTTCAGGTATTTCAACAGCTAAGTTTCCTGCTGCTATTTCCTTAGCACTTTGATTCAAAAGTTGAATTTTCTTCAAATAGCTTCTTATAAATAGATAATAAATAACTGACCCTGCAAGTAACGTTAACACACTGACTAGTAAAGACATTATCTTTAAAATACCAGTATTTTCATAGAACTCTTCTGTGTAAGCCCCAATTCCAACCATCCAGTTCCAAGGCTCATAGAAACCAGTGTAAGCTAACTTCTCTCTTGCTACCGTTTCTCCTGAATTTATCCAATCATAAACATGGACACGGTCTTTAGGATTCTCTATTTTTGAAGCAGCTACAAGTTCACGAATTAAATAATTATCATTCGCATCTTGTAAATCTGTTAAATCTCTTCCCTCAAGTCCCATTGGATGAATTGCCGCAACATGATCATTAGTAAAAGCAAACATATAGCCTTGCTCTTTATATAAAAAAGCGGCTTTTTTATAATCTCTAGTCTTTTCCTCAACATTCATATACGGACCAGCTAAATAGACTCCAGCCATTTCCTGGGCTTCAGCTAAGGTTAATTCCCCAGCTACAACGCGGTTGTTTAAACTATCTAAAATAGCTAAACTCCCATTAATAGAATGTTGTAAATCAAGAACTCCTGCATCAATTAATTGTTTTTCAGCAAATTTATAACTGGTAACACCAAATAATAATGAAACAACAATTAAAATGAGAACATTTAACATTAGAACTTTTTTAGTTAACCCTTTTATTTGAAGCGCTTTCATATACCTCTCCCCCATTCTGAAAATTTTGTATATACTTACTTATCGGCAAAGATCGACAAAAGCTTTAGCTTTTATCCTAATACAAAAGAACTATTTTTACTTAATGGTATATACAAAACCGTTTAATGAATAGGAATAGAAGAAATCTATCTGCAATAATCATTCGAAATTAGCTAAACAAAAAACCAACGTCTTCGGTATCACCGATTACGCTGGTTAAAAGAGATTCCTATTTATTCATTTGTGCTAAGAAGTCACCCAATAAATCTTCTCCGTCTTCTTCCGAATCCGCTTCTTCCTCTTCTCGAGTGGAAGCAACCTCATCTTTAACTTTGCCCCAATCAAAATTCATTAAATCATCGTCAGATACTTTAGGTTTTGAGATGATTTCTTCTTCAAAAATATCCTCAACATCTTCAGTATAATCCGATTCTACTTCTTCTGTTTCAAGATCTTGATTTTCTTGAAGATAAAGAGCTTCATCAATGTTAAATGAATTACTGTTTAAAGCAGCTAGTACCGATGTTGCTCGGACTGGATCGCATAATAGTTGATAGATAATACTTCCTAATAACGATTCAGAGTGAGAGTGTTTAAGCCAACTTCTTTGTTCTTTACTAAGTTGCCTCGGAAGCGGAATTGTGACCGTTTCTCTTTCTTTAGTTAAAGTATTACTTACCCCTTCAATCGTGAATTCAGCGATTTTACTAGAGAAGTTTCTTCTTTCTGTTTCTTTTAATTTTTGTAATTGTTTTATGATGTGATCAGGTGTATCAGAAGGGAGACGGAATGTTATCGCCTGCCCTCTCTGTATTCCCGTCGTCCCCTTTTTTGTCATCAAATCACCCTACTAGTTTTTCACGGCCTTTTTCTCGGAATCTTTTACATTCTTTCTATCAAAAGCAGCAATCAACTTATAATAAGCATTTGCCATCATCCAAATACTTTCTTTCTCATCTTCAAAAAACCCAATATTATATCCATCTAAGTTGTTATTTAACGTAATTAAGTAATCTTTTAACACCATCGCTCCGCCACCGACAAAATAAGCAATTTCTGTTTGCGAGTTCTTCTGCCAAACATTGCGAAGATGACGGTATTGCTTTTTCGCTAACTCAACAAGAATTCGGTCCGTTATATCATGAACACTCGTACGACTTCCTTTAACCATAATATGGTTACGATCTTGTTTTTTCGTTAAAATTTCAACAACATCTCTACGGCTGTCGAGTTCCACACCGTGTTTTGTTCTAATTTCTTCACGAATCGCTTCAAGTGATTCAGACACACCTAAATTGAAACCTTGAGCTTTATCATCATCTACATTACGGTTTTTAATAACCGCGATATCTGTTGAAAGACCACCGATATCTTGAATGATGATGCGCTTATCTACTAAATCTCTATTAATAATGTTTAAATTCTTATCCATTACCAAGTTAATATAAGCAGCAAAACCTTCTGGATACACTTTTAATTGATCGAAACGAATATTTACTTTTAAGCCTTGGTATTTTGGTGTTACTAAAAATTCAACTTGGTGAACAGAGCTTAATAAGCGTGATCTATAGCCTACATCTTTACCTTCCTTTACTTCACGAAGTGGAAGTCCTGTTCCAAGAGTGTAGTTTGCATCTACTACGTTATTATTCTTTTTGAAAATATCCTTATTTTCTTCTCTAACAGCATCTAATGCTAATGAAGCAAACAACATGACTAAAGTTTGATCTTCTTCTGATTTACTGCTTCCTGGATCTAACTCTGATGGGTTGTCACTTTTAGTAGCCAGGTTTCCAACACGATAAATGACATTGTTTTCTTTCAGGGCAGGGGAGTGAACTCTAATATGTATTCCCTCTAAAGGATCTTTGTCATTTAATTCTTCTATTCCAATTACAGGTCTATCTTCTGTATCTCTAGCAATTACATTCGGAATACTTAATTCAAAATCAGCTTGTCCAAATAACGCTTTAATTGAATCGTTACCTACGTCAATTGCAGCAATTCTACTTTTACTCATATAACCACACCTTTTATTAAATTAGAGGGGTTCAACTTTATCCCACCTACTACAGATTATAATAGAGTAGTAGATTCGTCAATCAGCCTTAAGTTGTATTCAATTTTGAATACATGTATACAAAAACGTATACAACAATAACAATTTGTACACACGTTGCTACAACAACATGCATACTTGTTTGTAAACTTGTATACATTAATGTAAACATAATGTTTACATATTTGTAAACTTGTATACTTTTATGTATACATTAGAATTCCACACTTAAAATAGTTAAATATTCCCTAATCTACTCCTTTTTAACTACCTTACATATCACTCTATCTTCTCCCCTCCCCCACCATTAAAACCCCAAATAGAAATACATACATGAAGACATACACTCCTAGCATAGTTATCACTAACCACACTTTACCTAAAGGAGGTAGGTTTTCATGTCTGACTCCATCAAGAGTAACCCAACAAGAAAAACACATAGTTTAACTCCAGAAAATAAAGAAACACCGATCTCATTTGTTCAAACAGATGTCACTTCAGCTAAGTTCTTTTATTTAAGGAATCATTTCTCTTATCCCTCTTTTACTTATCAAAATCATTGGCTTTCAATTAGTGGTTTAGTTGATATTCCTATGCTTTTTTCTATGCAAGATATAAGAAAACTCCCATCAAAGAAGATAAAGGTTGTTCTAGAATGCGCAGGCAACAAGCGAAGTTTATTTCAACCTAAAGTGTTTGGGGAACAATGGGAAAAAGGAGGAATGAGTCATGGTTATTGGAAAGGAGTTTCTCTGTTAACGTTGTTGCAAATGACTGGAATAAAAAAAGAAGTTAAGGAGGTAATCTTTGAAAGCCATGACATGGGAACACAACCTAGTACTGACCAGCCCCTCCCCTACTCTCGAAGCTTGCCACTTAATAAAGCCATTCATCCAGATACGATCTTAGCTTATGAATATAACAACGAACCGATTCCTTATAAACACGGTTTCCCTTTAAGACTGATTGTACCTAATTGGTACGGCATGGCTTCAATTAAATGGCTTAAACATATTAAATTAGCTGATAAAGAGTTCGGTGGACATTTTCAAACAAAAGATTATGTTTTTTATCCACATGTGAATAACGATAATGATAGTTTTCCTGTTACAGTTCAAAATGTAAATTCTTCTATTCAACAGCCAACTGATCTACAAATTTTATCGACAGGAAAAATACAGATAACTGGAATAGCTTGGACTGGAAAGGGGTATATTTCAAAAGTTGAAATTAGCACAGACGGTGGAATAACTTGGTCAAACGCTCTATTAAAAAAGAAAGAAAGTTATGGTTGGGTATCCTGGTCTTTTGAGTGGGTTGTCTGGCAGACAGGAGAGTATACTCTCTTATCGAAAGCTACAGATTCGCATGGACGCGTACAACCTGAATCTCCATTTTGGAACAGAAAAGGATATGGTTATAATGCTACTGATCGAGTGTCAGTAAAAATAGAATAATTTCCCTAGTTATTAACATGTTGATAACTTGTTAGGCGTTACCACTTGGATCTTATAACAAAAAGAAACCAAATCACGTTGATTTGGTTTCTTTTTGTTATTTTTGAGGTTGCTTCTTCATTTGCTTGCTTCTTAACTGCCCACACGCAGCGTCAATATCTGTACCGTGCTCCACACGGATACCGCAATTGATTTTGTTCTTCTTTAACACATCGTAAAAGGCAAGAACGGCTTTATCATCACTTCTTTGGTATTGACTGTGTTCGTCAACCGGATTATAAGGGATCAAGTTTACATATGCACGCATATCCCCAATCAAATCGGCTAATTCCTGCGCATGCTCAACTTGATCATTAACATCTTTTAATAAGATGTATTCTAGTGTGATTCGTTTATTTGTTTTTTCAATATAAAAATCAATGGCTGGCATTAGTTTTTCTAATGGGATTGCACGGTTAATTTTCATAATCTTTGTCCGCAACTCGTTGTTAGGTGCGTGTAATGAAATCGCTAAATTAACACGTAAATCTAACTCCGTAAACTCGTAAATCTTATCAGCAAGTCCACTCGTCGAAACCGTTATATGTCTTGGACCAATTTCCAATCCTTTTTGATCAATAACAATTTTCAAGAAATCAACCATATTCGTGAAGTTATCAAAAGGCTCCCCTATTCCCATTACAACAATATGACTTACTCGCTCATTTTCACCTTTTTGATCAAGGTAAAGTTGTACTTTCATAATCTGTTCGACAATTTCACCACTTGAAAGGTCACGATCTTTCTTTAAAAGTCCACTCGCACAGAAACTACAGCCAATATTACAACCAACTTGAGTTGTAACACAGACAGATAAGCCGTACTTATGTTTCATTAAAACCGTTTCGATTAAATTACCATCGTGAAGTTTAAATAAGAACTTAACCGTTCCATCAGAAGCTTCTTGTTTTAAATGCTCAGACAATGTTTGAATAGAAAAATGTTCATCTAACACCTTAAGGCAATCTTGATTAACATCTTTCATTTCAAAGAAACTTGTTACTCTTTTTTGATATAACCAATCCCAAACTTGTGCCGCTCTGCCTTTTTTATGTCCACGCTCTAATAACCACGCTGTTAACTGTTCATTCGTTAATCCGTAAATGGATGGTTTATTCATTGTGTTACCCTCTTTTCAACCATGAAAATGTCTTTTCATTCTACTTCAAGTAATCTGAACTATCAATTCTATAGTATTGTCCCAAATTTTTTTAATTTAAACAAGGTAAAGCTACTAACTCTCTTACCAATTATTCTCACCATGAAAACTCACATCTTTAAATAAGTTTCCTATACAATTACATAGAAAACCTCATATAATAAAGTTAAGATTATCATGTCAGGGAGGAGTCTACCTATGGATCAATATATTCTTAGTCGAAACAATGTTAAAATTAACGGAAAAGGTCGTCAGCCAATGGTATTCGCTCCTGGTTTTGGTTGTGATCAGACTGTTTGGAAAACCGTTGCTAAAGCATTTGAAGAAGATTACCAAGTAGTTTTATTCGACTATGTTGGCTCTGGTAATTCAGACTTGAGTGCCTACGATTCAGGAAAATACAGTGAATTAACAGGGTATGCCCAAGATATTATAGATATCGGCTCCGTATTAGAGCTTAATAATGCTATATTTGTAGGCCATTCCGTTAGCAGTATTATTGGAATGCTAGCTTCAATAAAAAGGCCTGAATTATTCTCTAAACTTATCATGATTGGACCTTCCCCTTGTTACTTAAATCATCCACCAAAATATATTGGTGGTTTTGAAAAAGAGCAATTAATTGGCTTACTAGATATGATGGAGAAAAATTACATTGGCTGGGCAACTATGTTTGCTCAAACCGTAACAAACAATACTAATTTCCCTGAGATAACAGACGATCTTAAAGATCGTTTTTGCTCTACCGACCCTATCATTGCCCGGCAATTCGCAGAAGCTACTTTCTTTTCGGATAACCGCGATGACTTGAAAAAGGTACAAACGCCTTCTCTTATTTTACAGTGTAGCGACGATATTATTGCGTCTGAAGAAGTTGGTCAATACATGCACCAGCATCTTTCTAACAGCACATTAAAATATATGGGAGCGACTGGTCATTGCCCACATTTAAGTCACCCAGAAGAAACCATTAACCTCATAAAAGATTATCTAGTAAACAACTAAGTCCGAACTATAGAAATAGGTGGGAATTAATGAACAATGAACAATTAGATTTTGCACCATGTGGATTTCTTACTTTAACTGAAGAAGGTAATATCGTTTATATAAACGATACACTACAATCTCTACTAGGGTATTCCCATGATTCATTAATCAGCGAAAACATTAATAAAATTTTAACCTTACCTTCTCAAATCTTTTATCAATTGTATTTTGTCCCACTTGTAAAGGTTAAGCAAGTTGAGGAAATGTATCTTTCTTTAGAATCTATTCATAAAGAGGAAGTTCCCGTACTAGTGAATGCAAAGCAAAGAAAAAAGGACGGAAAGGTTTTTATTGACTGTGTCCTCATCAAGATGCAGAAGCGAAATGAATTTGAAAATGAACTACTTGAAGCTAAAAAAGTGGCGGAGACAGCTCTAGAAGAGAAAGCGCAAGCAAATGCTGATTTACAACAAGCACTCTTAACACTTGAAAAAAAACAAGAGGAACTCCTGATCTTATATAAACAAAATCAACAGTATAAGTTAGAAACAGAAAAAGAACTCCAGTTAGCAAAATTAGTTCAAAAAACATCTTTAACTAAGCCATTGCATACTGAACATTTGCAAACAGAGGCCTACTATCAACCTTCTAATCAATTATCTGGAGATATGTATGGGTTCTACCAAGTGAACGAACATACGTATGGAATCATGATTGTCGATGTGATGGGGCATGGCATTTCCTCATCTTTAATTACGATGTCTCTACACTCTTTATTCCAGAAATTAATTTCTGCAGGCTCTAAAGCTGATATTGTAATGAAAGAATTAGATCAACACCTTCATACTTTATTTCAACATAACGAGGAAGCTAGACACCATAGTACGGCCATCTATATGTTAATAGATACGAAAAAACAAGAAATTAGCTACATTAATGCTGGACACCCTGGGGCAGTCTGGCAACCTTTAAATGGGGAACAGGTTGAACTTTCATCTACAATCCCACCAATTGGTTTAATAAAAGGTATTCAATTTGAAACTAGTATCTTTACCTATACTAGCCCTGGTCGCTTATTTCTTTATACAGACGGGGTTTCAGACATAATAGAATCAAACACACTTCTCTCCATTATAAAAGCTGAAAAACAAACTTCGTTAATAGAGATGAAAAAGAAACTAATCAGTTTGATCAACAAAGAATTACCCGAAACAGATAAAAATGATGACAAATGTTTTATAATTATAGATCTAAATGAAAAATTATTAACTTATCCTTAGCGTCGTATTTATCCTAAGCGACCGCTACGCTTCAACTAGTATACGCTTCATTTTTTTATTAATAAATACTCTTTCGCCTTACCCCTTTTTATATAAGATTATTTTCGTAATTAATCCTCTAAGTGAAATGGAGCAAAAGTCAATCGGCTCCTGCAGAAATAGAGGAAGGCACTTATCAAAAACAATAATGTAACGAAAACAGCTTTATAAGAATATTACTTTGATAGGAGTTAAAAACCATGACTCAGTTAAACGTAACAAAGCAAGAAATGTTAGAAATAAAACAGTCAAAAGTGGAATTAATGGACTTAGAACTCTCTACCATCTCAAGTGACATCACAAGCACTGAAGTATGTGAAGTGATCACAGAGGTGTATGGCATCGTACTAGATCACGTTCCTATATATAAAAGAGCTCAAAATCTAATTGATATATCCTCCCTTACTCCAGAAGAAGTAAGTAAGAAGGTTATCGATGCACATTTAACGCAGCATGGAAAACCACTTACAGGGATGGACATACGAACCATAATCAATTTTATTTTCGGCATTAATTTAAATGGAATTTCGTCTCTTGAAAAATCAGGTATATCACTTTTCTCAAAAGGACAATGGATTTCCAGGTATGATTATGATTTATTTGCGGTTCATACAGGTTTGATGGATATAGATGTAAAAGTCTGCATTACTGATCGTTTCACCGAACTAACTGGTCTTGGTAGTTTACCTAATGAGTTAAAAGACTCGTTAATCTCCCACGGCTTTACATATCGTACGGAAAATGGAGATTGCTATTTAGTTAGTTCTACAGGCGACTCTGTTGCAGATGATTTTAAAGTAGAAACGATGAAAAAAATTATGGCTGTTATTAATAAGTCATACGCACACATGATATAAATTGCTTTAAAACCTAGGTTTATTTGAGACCAGAGGCGGACACCAGAGCACTTATTTAAGGCAAGTAGAGCCATTTTACGACTTTAGAGGACTGTAGAGCCCTTATCTAGCTAATCAAACGTTAAATTCTAGTGATTTTCAGGTAATAAAAACCCCTCTGTCCTCTCACCTTGTTAAAAACTAATTTCATAATAAATAAGGTCTCTCATGTCCCCTATCAAGACCACTAAAAAGGAAAAAACCACTTTTTTCAGTAGACCTACTAATTTCTCCACTCTAATTAACTACACTCCCAAAAAAAGACCGAATCACCCCTAAGGTGCAATCCGGTCTTTAACTTCAAAACTAGTATTTACTTACCAAACGAAGAAAGAAATTTAACTCGATCTCCCATTGGAGGAATGCTATTATCAACCAAAGCTACTTCTAAAACAGCTGGACCTTGTAAGTCAGTTAATTTAGCCATTGCTTCTTGATTTATATCTTCCATATGTTCAACTCGGTAGCTTGGAATTCCCATCGCTTCAGCCATTTTTGAGATGTTAATAGGCTCTTGTCCGAAACGCTCATGCGCGCGTTTATACTGTAAAGAATGACCATGATAAACCATTCCAAGACGAGCATTATTCATAATAACAAATAAGATTGGCAGATTATATTCCTTCGCTGTTAGAATTTCCATACCATGCATGAAGAAGCAGCCATCACCAGTAATACAAACAACCGGACGCTCTGGCTCAGCTAACTTCGATCCAATTGCTGATCCAATTCCACTTCCCATTGCACCAAAATGAACATTAATATCAAAACTATCATAATCAACTACGTCCATATGATGGATTACATAAGACATAAATTCACCAATGTCTACCGAGTAGCGAGTAGACTTCGGAAGAAGCTCTTGCAACTTAAGAAATACATTTTTTGAATTGTATTCACTTAAATCTTTTTCATCATTTTTAACAGTTACTGGTTCTTCATTTCTGTTTTTACTTGTTAAACCGAGAGTCTTCAATTCTTCTATTAAAAATAGCAGACTAAGATTAATATCACCTAAAACCGGAATATCAGCTTTATACTTTCGGTTGAAAACCGTTTGATCAAAATCTAATTGAATCATAAACCGATTTCGTGTCAAGTTTTGATTCCAGTTATTCGTTGCTGTTTCTCCTAAACTTGATCCAATCACTAAAAGTGAGTTTACATCGCCCTCATTAATTAGCTCAGACGCTTTCTCGTGTCCGGCGAATCCGAAAACACCAGCGACTAAGGGATGGTTCGGAATAAAGCCTTTTGCTTGAGGAGATGTAATAATTGGCCAGTTAAGTAGTTCCGCCAATTCAAGCAATTGGTCAACTGAATTTCTAATACCTTGTCCGACGAAAATATAACCCGTTTGTCTCTCAACTAGTTCTCTAGCAACTCTAGCAATCGTTTCTGCACTAGGTACAATCGGCTTTCTAACAGGAGCTGAAGGAATGTCAACAGGAGCAACCGTTTCAAGCTGAACATCAATTGGCATCGCAATATGGACAGGGCCTGGCACTCCCGAAATAGCAATTTCAGTTGCTTTTACAATTTCAGGTAGTAAATCCTTTGCATCAGTCACTGTAACACTGTATTTCGTAATAGGTTCAAATATAGGCTCTGCATTCAACTCTTGAGATGCATTTAAACCGACGGTATTAACCGGTACGGCTCCTGTTAAGAATAAGACAGGTAAATGCTCTCTCATTGCATTTGCGGCTCCTGTGGCTAAATTGGTGCCCCCTGGCCCACTGCAAGCAATGCACACACTCATTTTCTTCGAGAACTTAGCGTACGTAGCAGCCATATATGAAGCTGCTCCCTCATGCTTTGTGATAACAGGTGTGATTTCAGGCATATCATATAATTCGTCAAAAAAAGCATTTACTGATCCTGCTGGTATTCCAAACACATATTCTACTCCATTGCCTTTTAAATACTCTAATACGGAACGTACTGCTTTCATTCCTTAGCCTCCTTGTAATCTTCCTATATATTTAAATAATTACCTAAAAACTTTTCTACTAATTCATTTGCACTGACAGGACGACTAAAATAATAGCCTTGCATCATGTAGCAATTTCTCTCTGCCAGAAATTCAGCTTCTTCTTGTGTTTCCACACCTTCAGCAATAACGTCTAGCTTTAAGTTTTGAGCCAATATAATAATCGTATCGGTTATTGCCGCATTATCACTATCGGTCATTAAATCTTGAACGAAAGACTTGTCAATTTTTAATGTGTGAATCGGAAAATTCTTCAAATAACCAAGTGATGAGTAGCCTGTCCCAAAGTCATCAATGGCAATGTTAATTCCTAGCCCTTTTAACTGTTCCATCGTTTTTAATGTAACGTCTTTATTTTTTATAATCTCATTTTCAGTTAACTCTAAATGTAAATATTGAGGTGAGAGTTTAACATCATCTAAAATACTTTTGACTACTGAAAATAAGTTGTTTTGCTCAAACTGCCTTACAGATAAGTTCACAGCAACACTAATGTCTTTATAGCCTTGTTCATGCCATTCCTTAATCTGTTTACAAGCGTTTCTTAGAACCCATTCTCCAATTGGAACGATTAAACCCGTTTCCTCTGCAATTGGGATGAAGATGTCTGGAGAAACCATTCCCTCAGTCGGATGCACCCATCTTAACAGAGCTTCAACTCCTGTTATCGTTTTTGTTTTATAATCAATTTGAGGTTGATAATAAATGACTAGTTCTTCTTTCTCAAGCGCTTTATATAAATCATTTTCAAGCTTAATGCTTTCAAATGATCTATTATCCATACCTGATTCGAAGAAGTGAAAATTATTCCCTGGTAGTTCTTTTGATTTATACATGGCTGTGTCTGCGTTTTTAATGAGTTCTTCGCTTGTCATGCCATCTTCCGGGAACATACTAATTCCGATGCTACTTTTCACATAAACTTCATGACCTTTTAAATTAAAAGAGTGGAAAAATGAACCGTTTACGTTATTAACGATCTCAATTACTTCTGCTTTGTTTTCTATACTCGGAATGATAATCGTAAATTCATCCCCTCCTTGTCTAGAAACTGTCGCACAAGTTGGTACACTTGCACTTAGACGTTCTGCTACATCACGTAATAGAAGGTCACCATAACTATGTCCGAGTGTATCGTTAATTAACTTGAACCGGTCTAAATCAAGGAAGAAAACTGCCATTTGTTCACCATGTTTTTGCGCATACTCTATAGCTTGATCTAAGCGCTCCTTTAAGAGCACACGATTTGGTAAATCCGTTAGACTATCATAGTAAGCATGATATCTAATTCTCTCTTCCATTTGCTTCCTCTGAGTAATATCTTTAAATGTAACCACATACCCAACCACATTACCGCCCTCTTTGATATGAGAAATAACATATTCAACTGGTAAACCGGTTTCATCTTTGCGGTAAAAGTATGCATCAGTATGACTATCACTTGCAGAAATAACTTTTTTAGTAACTTTTGCAGTTTTGTCTTTATGAAAAATATAACTATACGATTTCCCTATTAATTCAGCCGAAGCATATCCTAGCATCGAAGCACTCGCAGGGTTACAAAACGTAATGTTTCCATTTAAATCCAACCCAAAAATTCCTTCACCTGCTGAATTTAGAATCAACTCTTTTTCACGACTCAGCCTTTGCAGGTCGGCAATTGCTTGTTCCAACTCTTGATTTTTCACACTAATTTCTGAAGTTCTTTCCTCTATAATGGTTTCTTGTTTCTCCATATAAAGAAGATTCGATAAGGTGGATGCTGTTGCATCAACAATAGATTGCGCAAGCTGCATCTCCGCTTCAGAGTAAATTTTAATTTTTTCTCCTTCAAAATTCGGGACAGCTATTAGGCCAAGTACCTCCCCCATTGTAACGATTGGCATTATAAATAAGCTTTTGATACCAAAATTTGAACAAGCCACATGGTTCGGTCTCGGATCGTTAAAAACATCTGGAACAAAAATGGCTCTTTTCGTTTTAATAACTTCTTTGAAAAGATCATCATCTTCAAAAGAGATATCATTATGAGATTTAACCCAATCCTCCTCAGTCCAATCACTGTCTTTACTTAACTTAGCTGGTTTAATTTCCCTTTTGGCGATGATTTCCAGTAAATGAACACCTACATTGGCGTTATCAAGTACTTCACCTACATAATAAAAACATCTGTCTAAACTTTCTTGCATCGTTGAACACAATGATAAATCTCTTGTAACATCTAAGAGAAGTTGCTTTTCTTTTATGAGATTTTCCTTCCGGGATAAATTGGTGGCATTTTGAATCGCTACACCCGCCATATTTACATACGCTTCAACCGTTTGAATCTCTGCTTCTGTCAAATTCATCGGAATGCCATAATCAAACAGAAAAACAAGCCCAAACAATTCATTTTCATAAGAAATTGGTAGAGCAAGTAGCGACTTTATTTTAAAACCCTCAACAGCTCTAGGATCTGGACGATTATCCTTTGACGTATCAGGAATATAGATGGTTTTTTGTGTTTCAATTACTTCTTTTGCTAAGAGATCCATATCAGTGTCAATTACTTGCATATCTAAAGTCATGCCATTGATAACTTCAGGCTTTCCTACATATCCTCTAAATGCTCCATCATCTTGGGGTAAATAAATACCAACTGAATCACATTGGACTATTTCTTCTGATATAGCGGTTACTACATGCTGGAGTACGTCTCTCAACTCGAGTTTTGTATTAATCAATTTTGTGATATTAGCAAGTTGCGTATACCTTTGATCCAATGTTTACACTTCCCTTGTTCTAAATAAGTCTTGCTTCGATTCCACTCATGCTCAGCCTTTTCTTCCTTTTTCGACAATTTCAAGAAAAATCCCTTTAAAGCTAAATATATTTATATATATTTCTAAAAAAGATTTATATATTTTATTATATAGGCATTATATCACAGGCCATACTTCAGTTTGTTAATAAATAAAACCAAATAAGACCTATAATAGACTTAGATAAATAACATTATTTTTCAAATCCAAGCTGAAATATTATATCTAAAAAGTAAAATTGAACCTAATTGTTTAATAATGATTTTTAGACGGTCTTCGACATTTTTGTCCTACAATTTAAATATATATGTTAGTGTCTACTATCCCAATATAAAAAGGCCTACTAAAAATGCCTTCTTAGTAGACCTTATCTTTATATTTATTTAATCGCGGAACTTGTACTTAAAAGTCTTATAACAACTCTTGTACCCCTATCTAATTCACTTTGAAAGTGAATGGTCCCTCTGTATTTTTCAATTATTTGAAAACAGATCATTAACCCAAGTCCAGTTCCCTTCGTTTTCAATGAATAAAAAGGTGTACCCAACGATTGAATGGCTTTCTCCGACATTCCTTGCCCTTGGTCCTGAACTTCAATGAAAACATAATTGTTATCTCGCTTAGCTTTGACATGCACATCTTTGCCAGTGCTCGATGCTTCTATTGCATTTTTTATTAAGTTGATCATGACTTGTTTAAATTCCATTTCATTTATAGAAATGACACAATCCTCTTCAATCTCTAATACAATACTAATATCATGGAACAAACCATAAGAAGACAATAAATCGGTAACACTTTCTAGAGAATCACTTACATTAACAGCTTGTAATTGCATTTGGGCATTAGGTTTAGCAAGTGATAAAAATTGTGTAATAACATGTTCGGCAATATTTAGTTCATCAATCATTAATTTAAAATGCTTTTTTTCTTATCATCAAACGTTGGTTCTTTCTCATATAACTGAAGAAATCCTTTCACAACCGTTAAAGGGTTTCTAATCTCATGCGCAACAGCTGCTGCTAATTGGCCTGTTGTTTTTAAGCGTTCGGTTTGCTGAATTTGCTCATAGTATAATTGCTGCTTTTTATTACGAACATCACTTAAGAAATAAATTAAAAAGATAACGATTTGACTTCCTACAAAATTCAATGTGTTCCCAACTAAATCCTGTTCTATGTGGGAAAATAATTTACCCTGATCAACCAAAATAATATACAGTAAAGTAACCGATATAAAGATAAAATTCAAAACTAAAGAGAAATAGAAAATTTTTGAGTCAAAATATAAAATTGAAAAAGCTGGAATTAAGCAGAGAAAGATAAACGTTGACCAAGTGTCTGGGTATAAGAAGAACAAAGCATAAAAATATAAAGATGCTATTGTAATAGTTATGAACCTCAACATATATGTTTCATATTTTGGATAAATCAAAATGCATATAGAAAATAAGGTAACCAAAGTTAAATGTAGGACATATCCAAAATCAAAAGCTTCCATTCGAGGATTTAAGACAAACAAGCCCATACTCATAATAATAATCATGAAGACACAAGACAGGTAATAGATTTTCTTATTAACTATATTATAAAATTCCCTCATACTTACTCCTTTAGAACGATACGGTTTGTTATAGTCTATCAAAAAAACCATTTAATTCAAATTTTTGTTTAATAGCAAAATAAATAGCTTACTTTTTCAACTTAGTAAATATACAACAGAAAACGGACGTTCAGCTGGTTCTTCATTAGATATGACGTCTACCGTAAGACAGTGTTGCACATGTTGAAGTTGATTTAGAAGAAGCGCTTAAGATAGCTTCTACCTATGTAGCGGAGTTTCTTGCATCTTCTGATAAGCTTGGCTACATTTATGGTTAACCTCAAACTGTTCTGTCTACCAAACTAGTTCTATTTACACAGCCTGATAGATCAAGTATCATAACTAACATGAGAACTACTTTTATTTTAGATTAACTATAAATTATATCTTAAGCTTTTAGTAAGAATTGGAGTGAGATCCCATGCCCAATCCTCCTACATTTACGTCTTTACAAGAGGAATTAGATTTTTATAAACGTCTGATCAGCGAACTACCTATAGATATTAACTACACGGATTCTATCTTAAATAAATCATTCGTAAAAAAAGCCAATGAACAGGATAGTAAAATAAAAAAGGTAGATAAGCATCTAAAGGAACTAATTGACCTACGTTTTTTTTCAGATGAAGAGGAATTTGCACAACTAGAACTTTTCCTGCAACCTCTCTTTGATCTTGTTCCACATCATATTGTGATTATCAATAAAGCTGGAAATGTGACGCTATGTAACAAACAGGTGTTAATTGACTTTAAGACTTCCTTAAAAGAAGTACTAGATCAACCAATTAAACAACTTCTAAATCTAGAAAATAACGAGATCAAATTACTCGAAACATTAAGAACAGAAAAAGAACTTATTAATGAAGAAATATTAGATTCCAACTACGGAATTATAAATACACGTTTAATACGGGATCGCTCTGGCCATGTCATTCGAGTCATTGGTGTATTCCACTTTTTAAACGAATCAAAAGAAGCAGAAAAAATGAGAATGATTGGGCAAATATCAGCAAGTATCGCTCATGAAATTAGAAATCCTTTAACGACTGTGCGTGGTTACCTGCAACTACTCTCAAAAGAAGAGCAATCAAAAACAACAGACTTATTCAAAGATCTTCTTATTCCTGAGCTTGATCGTGCCAATAAAATAATCAGTGAATTTCTAACGGTTTCCAAACACAATCCTATTGAAAAAAAACCAAAAAAAGTGGTAGAATTCTTTTCTCATTTCAAAGACTTGATGTTCAGTGAAGCCATGATTCAAGATGTAGATTTCCAAATAACGTATCATCCTAATGTGTTTAATACACTACTGCTAATTGACCACAATGAACTTATCCAAGTTTTCGTCAATTTGTTTAATAATTCGGTTGATTCAAAGCAAAAGACTCACCTTACAATTACAGTAGAGTGTGATAGATCGGGAGATGACCTAGTTATTTTATTTAAAGACAATGGTGTTGGTATTCCGCAAGAAAGCCTACATTATATCTTTGAACCTTTTTATTCTACTAAAGAAACCGGGACAGGATTAGGTCTTTCGCTCTCAAAGAAGATCATTGAATTACACAATGGAACGATTTCCGTTTCAAGTAGTCCTAATGAAGGAACTTGTTTTACAATAAAACTTCCTATCTATCAGTAAACCGAGATACTAGCTAATTAATTTTAGTTAGTATTTTTTATTCCCTACCCTAGTTTCGACAACTTCTTCTATATTCTTGTTTTATACTTAAAGTGAATATATCTAAGGAGGAATAAAATGAAAGCGTTGTCGAAAACATTGATATTACTCATCCTAGCCTCACTCTTTTTCTCAACTAGTGCATTCGCCAAAAGTGATCAAGCCAAGCTCTCCCTCGTTTCTTTAGGTGACTCTATTCCATACGGCTATAATTTAACTAACAATGATAATGCCACAACATCAAAAGAAGCTTTTCCTTATCTAATCGGAGAGGCAACAGATATGCGCGTACGTAACCTAGCCATTCCAGGTTGGCGTACAGATCAAATGCTAAACGCATTACAAAACGATCAAAAATATCGTCAAGCTGTTCGACATGCAGATACGATTACTCTTACTATCGGAAATAATGATTTATTAGCTGCATTGCGTACAGCACAGGCTCGCAGTGGTGGGAGTCAAGACCTTTTTCTGTTTTATTTACAACAACAACTAGAGGAAAGTGACCTTTTTACTAATTTGGGAACCATTATTACAGAGATTCGCTCATTAACATCCGCTCCAGTGGTTGTTTATAATGTATATAATCCATTTCAAAAAACAGACCCTCTTCACTATGTAGCTAATTCGGAGAGTGTATTACCTAGTATTAATCAGCATCTTTTAGGGTTTGTTGGCATGCTAAATACTCAACACTCTAATATTTTACTAGCAGATGCTTATCATGCTTTCGGCGACAATCAACAATTGTACGTCATTGCAGGGGATATCCATCCAACCGTTGCAGGACAACAAAAGCTGGCAGAGATTGCAATAAAACTAATAAAATAGACTTTGAAGCTGAGCCGATGATTGGCTCAGCTTATTTCTATGTTCGATCATCTAACACTTAATTGAAACAACTGATTATTAAGATCTTTTTACCAATTAACTAAAGCTTTAGTTATAATGAATAATTTATATTCATTAGTTTAGTTAAAGCATACATCCAACCTTCTAGATAACCATGCTACGATTAAAAAAAATCTTAGAGTCGTGGAAGTTACATAAGTTGAAGGGAATGAAATGTATGAGCTTAGATGCTTTAAACAAACGTGTCAAGACGGAACTCTCTTATCTAGCTTATGGTCGTTCAAATTGGGTGCGCCCTTTCATTCATTCAGAGGGACATGTTTATGATGTAGTCATTATCGGAGGCGGGCAAAGCGGTTTAGGAGCTGCTTTTGGACTTTTACGTGAACGCGTCTCTAACATACTAGTAATTGATGAAAATCAGGAAGGTTTAGAAGGTCCGTGGGAAACTTATGCTCGTATGGTAACATTAAGAACACCGAAGCACTTAACTTCTATTGATTTAGGTGTACCATCACTTACTTTCAGATCTTGGTGGGAAGCGCAGCATGATGAGGAAGGCTGGGAACAGTTGGATAAGATTCCTCGTGGCGAATGGATGAATTATCTACGTTGGTACCGAAAAATTCTAAGTTTACCGGTTATAAATGAAGTGAAATTAAATCTTGTAGAGCCTGTAGAAAAAGGATTATTTCGACTTCACTTGAGTGGCTCAAATACATCGTCAAATGAAATTTTAGCACGAAAAGTGATTCTTGCTACTGGCATTCAAGGTGGCGGCGAATGGCATGTTCCTCCACTCGTTAAAGATACTTTACCAAGCCACCTTTATGCACACACATCAAAATCAATTAATTTTGATGTACTAAAAGGAAAGAAAATTGCTATATTAGGTGGAGGTGCTTCTGCCTTTGACAACGCCAACTTCGCCTTATCAGAGGGAGTAGCCGAGGCACACGTATTTATTCGTCGCAAAGAAATGCCACGTATCAACCCTATCAGACAAATGGAAGTTTCAGGTATGATTGAACGCTATCATGCTTTAGATGATCATGAAAAATATGCCGTCATGACTCATTTTTCAAACATAACCAACCACCGACAAATGATACATTTGAACGAGCAAAAGCTTGGCCCGGATTTCACCTGCACCTAGATTCACCATGGCAACATGTAAAAGCGGAAGATGAATGTGCAGTGGTAACAACTCCTCATGAAACATTCACTTTTGATTTTTTAATTATCAGTACTGGGTTACTCACAGATCCTGCCCTCCGACCAGAGTTAAAGCTCGTTGAAAAAGAGATTACCCGTTGGAGCGATCGGTTCAGCGCACCAAAACATCTATCAAACCCTATTCTAGATGCACACCCTTATCTTAGTCCTGGCTTTGCTTTTATAAGTCGCGATAAAAAGAGAGATAACAACTTACATGGATTGTTCGCATTTAATTATTCTGCCTTAATTAGTTGTGGTGTTTCTGCTTCTGCTCTTTCAGGTCTACGCTTTAGTATTCCAAAGCTCGCAACTGCAGTCGCCGATCAACTTTTCTTAGATAATCGTGAAGAGGTTCTTGAAGACTACTTTAGCTATAATGAGATTGAGTTTTTTGGGGAGTGGTCTGAGGGAAGTAAGGTTGAGATGTGATAAAAACTTAATAAGCGTTACCCTATTTTTTAAAACATATTAATTATGTAAAACTTTAAGGATACCAAAAGCAGTAGTTAATTAACTACTGCTTTTTTCATCTCCATTTTATAATATCACTTTCACTTTTCCTCTTTTGTACAAATACTTTTAAATTATTTTAAATAGGTAAACACTACTAAATACGTTTTACATTGGTAGGTTTACTAGAAAGATTGTTACTTCTTGCTGGTCTTGAACTACTTTTATTAAATGTTCTAGTTTTAATCGTCTTCCTATTAATTACACCAATTCTTTTAGTGTTGCACACTAACCATTTTTTCAAAATATAAAAAATGGTTCATCAATATATAGTCATCATAATTCATTTTCTCTGAATATCTTTCTTACTCCCTACTCCCCTCAATATCTCGATATCCTTCCCTAGTTGTTCCTCAATAGCTTCATTAACCATCCCAACAATCTCATGACTTTGAAACTGCCGCTCAACCCCTGTATTAATAGTAGCTTCCCAGATCGTTTTCGCCTTTTGATCAAGTGGCGTTATATATGGTTCATCCACATGTTTTATAAGTTTCTCGTACAATTGCTGGTCTTTTTGTCCACCAAAAAACTCATTTTCATAATTCATCCTATCTACATTATTTCTGCCTGGAAGATAACCTGTTACGGTACCCGTAGTGCCATATTCTTTAATTTTAATCGTATAAAACTCCATGAATTTCCATGCTGCTTCTTTCTGAATACTATCTGCTGGAATCGCCATAATTGTACTATTGCTTGCTCCATATTGATTAAATGGAAGTCGAGTTACTCTCCACTTTCCTTCTTGCTCCGGTACCCAATTTTTCAATTGTTCTGCGCCCCAACTTCCTAAATAGAGCATGGCAATCTGGTCTTTTTTTAATGCCTGTAAACCATTTGATGACCATATATCAAGATAGGATACTAACCCCAGATCACGAGATGTTATAGCAATTTCTATTGCTTGTTCAAAAGTTTGATCATTTTTTATGAATTCTAGCTCTTTATTAAAATTACCCCTCGTTGATTCATAAATATGAATTGGATCCATTAACCATTGGGTAATCGAAATGTGATCTTGTTTCAATGCTTTCCCTATCTCTAGCCAGTTATTTGGATCCTCCAAGAAATTTCCAAGGGTTTCCGGATCTGAGGGAAATCCATACTTCTCCATAAGGTCAGCTCGATAATACGTCACAAGAGGTGATGTTTCATATGGAAGGCCAACCATTCTTGACTCATCATGTGAAAGGCCCATGTTCCATAGAGGTATGGAGAAATTCTCCTTATACTTAGTTAACTGGTAAGGAGGCTCTAGTAGATTATCTAGTCCGTCAATTGCTTTAAAAAGCCCGAAGTGTGAACTATCTATAACCATGAGATCTGGAACTTCCTTATTCGCTAAAGCACGTAAATAGTAATTTACATAAGTGTCATAAGGTAATGTACTTACTTTAACCTTTATATTTGGATGAATTTCCTTAAATGCATCTATAACTGTATCCCAACCTTCCCCATAATATGACCAGAGCTCTAATTCAACAGTTGACTCGCTTTTATTAGATTGAGTATCCATAGTACTTTGATCTATCTCTTCAACCTTTTTTTGACAACCAACAACTAATAAAAAACTCATAATTAAAATGATGTACTTCATCATACACCTCTTTCTCTCTTAAAATTGAGGCGCTTTTAGGAATTGTTCGAATATCTCCTTAGGAACAGGTTTACTAAAAAGAAAACCTTGTAATTCGTCACATTCAATCTGCTTTAGAAACTCTAACTCTTCACTTGTTTCTACGCCTTCAGCTACCACATTAAAGTTTAATTGGTGAGCCATCTCAACAATATGACTAGCAATAAGCGCTTTTTTATGATCAGCATTTACATTGGTTATAAATTGTCGGTCTAGTTTAATTTCACTAATTGGTAGATTCATTAAGTGACTTAATGATGAAAAGCCCTTCCCAAAATCATCAATTGATACCGAGACACCTAACTGTCTTATTTGGTGAATCATTTCAATGACAGTTTCACTATTTTCAATGAATACACTTTCAGTTAACTCAATTTGTAAATATTTTGCCTCTAATTTTGTTTCGACTAATGTTTCTTTTAATTTTTCTACTAATTGAGATTGATGAAAATTTTTAACAGAGACGTTCACAGAGACTTTAATCTTTGGATAACCAGCATTCTGCCACTCTTTATTTTGTTTACACGCATGATATAAAACCCACTGATCTATTTTATGAATTAATCCACATTCTTCAGCTAAAGGAATGAATAAAGCTGGACTAACATCACCCATATCTTTGTTTTTCCATCTAATTAAAGCTTCTACACTTTTAAGCTGTTTAGATTTACTTACTTTTGGTTGATAATGAAGTTGAAATTCGCCCCTCTTTATTGCCTTTTTTAATTCATTTGTTATCTTAATTTTATCTGTGAAGTCTACTCTCATCTCTTCATTATAAAATTCAACAGTCGTTCCTGGTTTTGCCTTGCTGCTATACATCGCAATATCGGCGTTTTGGACTAAAGTGTGTTCATCTTCTCCATCCGCTGGATACATACTAATTCCAACACTACCTGATACATGCAACAACTGCTCTTGAATAAGGATTTGTTTTTCAAAAATTTCTTCTATTGCTTTTGCTATTTTTAACACTTCATGTTTATTTGCTACTTCCTTTACGATTATGACGAACTCATCCCCACTTAAACGAAAAGCTTGAACTTTACTAGTTTCAAGCTCAACTAGTTTATTGGCTATAAATTTCAATAGTTCGTCTCCGGCTGAATGACCTAACGTATCATTAATTTGCTTAAATTGATTCAAGTCCATAAATAAAACCGCTACATTGAATTTCTTATATTTCGCTTCTTGAATGGTCGTAGGTAAATACTGTTGGAAATATTGTCGGTTAGGCAAAGATGTTAAACTATCATAGAACGCTAGTTTATGTAACATATTCTCCGACCTCTTTAGTTCCTCTGCTTGCTCTCTTAGCTTTTCATTTAACTTATTACTTTCTTTTAACATGTTTTGTAAACCTACTGACATTGCCTTGAAATTTTCTATTAATGAGGCAATCTCTGTAATACGAGAAGCTGGCCATTGGACTGGCTCAAAGGTTTTCAACTTCCTTGCTAAACCATTAGTTGTTTTTGCCAACCGATTAAGTGTTTTAGCTAAAAGGCGATGTAACGAGATTGAAAAGACCAAGGCAAACAACACAAAAATAGTCAGAAACATAAATTGGTCAACAAACTCACTAAAAATTTTCTCCTGATGGGGCTTTATCGGTTGTTTTACTAACAGCTTTAATTCAGGAGAGTCTATAAATGTTTCATAAAGATAATATCCATTCGCCCACTTGTGAACCGGGATTGTATCGTCATCTGGAATAACCTGATAAAAATGAGGATTTACTTGTTGAACCTTATTTTCTATCATCCAATCAAAGTAGTCTTTAGGTTGGTACATATCGTTATTTGTGGCAATGATAATTCCATCAGTAGTAGTCACTATCAACTCTTCTTGGAGAGTTGTAGTCGCTAGAAACTGTTCAAGATAGCCAATTTGGATAACACCGAACAACTTTAAACTTAGAATGTCTTCCGTATTCCAAGATTTCAATTCTTGCTCTACTTGCTTCACATTTTGTTCCGCACTTTGAATTAAATTTTTCTCCACGGTTTCAATTGAATTCCATAAATTAAACGTGGCATACAATAAAAATGGCAAAATCATGGACGCACAAGATAAATGGAATAAAAGTTGTTTTATATCTATCGTTTTCGGTGATCTTTGTCTCATCCATTTGTGAAAAGGAAGATAAGTTAGAAGTATATCAAACACCAAAATATTAAAGACTCCATTCAAAATATCCTTTGCTGCAGAAAATATTAAAACGCTCTCATACTTTAAATCAAATGCGAAATAATAAACCCACGCTGAACTAATTACTCCTATAAAGACCCAAAATAGAGCTCCCCATATAACAATATTTGATTTTGGTTTATAACGAAAAACTAGAGATATAAAAACAAGTTCTAAGAACATTCCAATATCCCACAAAATAAATTGAAAATTAAAAACAGAGATGAGGTGAATAAGCAATGCAGATAAAAGAGCTGTTCTCAAATTATAAAGGCGCAAAATTAAAAGAAGAAATATACTTACAAATGTAATTGTAATTCCTAAAGGTAACTCAATTACATTTATTCTTGTAAAAAAAGCTAACGAAAATAAGATTACAAACATTATAATTTTCGCTCTATTTAGTTCCATATACCTATTCACCCCCTATAAAAAAATAAAAAACTGCTCCATAGCAGTTCCCTTTGCAACCCGGCTATCATGCTATGCGAAGACCCGTGGCTTTGCGTCCTATGCTTTCACACAGTTTGCCAAATTATGTAATTAACAATTAAGATCACTCAACTTTAGACCTATTATAATACAATCTTACAGGTTTTAATAGATATTGTTGAACAAAGTCGAAAGATGTCACATTTTAACTAAATATTCCTTTTTATTCCTAGATTATCTTTCTATTTTATAAAAAAAGGCTGCAAATTTATGTTTTTCTGCAGCCTTCTTAATACCTTTGATGATTACTTAGCTTCCCACTTCGCTATTTCTTCTCGGACGCGTGGAGCTACTTCTTTTCCTAGTAATTCAATCGCACTCATCACATCATTATGAGGCATAGAGCCAACTGGTACGTGAAGCATGAAACGGGTAATTCCAACATTTTTTCTTAAATGAATAATCTTTTCAGCTACTGTTACTGGATCACCTACATAAAGGGCTCCTTCAAAACTTCTCGCAGCATCGTAGCTTGCACGGTCATAATGACCCCAACCACGTTCTTTCCCAATAACGTTCATTACATGTTGAGTAGGCGCAAAGAACTTATCGGCTGCCGTATTTGTATCCTTAGCAATAAAGCCGTGTGAATGCGATGCAATGGGTAAAGTAGAAACGTCATGACCCGCCTTAGCTGCAGCTCGTTTATAAAGTTCAACTAAAGGGGCAAATTGTAACGGTCGACCTCCGATAATAGCCAACACTAGCGGAAGGCCAAGTAAACCAGCCCGAATAACAGATTCTGAATTTCCACCGCTCCCAATCCAAACAGGTATTGGGTCTTGCACAGGACGAGGGTAAATACCTTGGTTTGTAAAGGCTGGTCTATGACCACCTCTCCAGCTTACTTTTTCTGAATCACGTAGCTTTAGCAGCAAATCAAGTTTTTCTTCAAACAACTCATTATAGTCGTTTAGATCATAGCCAAATAGTGGAAATGACTCAATGAAAGAACCACGTCCTGCCATAATTTCTGCACGACCATTTGAAATTCCATCTAGCGTCGCGAAATCTTGAAAGACACGAACTGGGTCGGCTGAGGAAAGCACAGTAACCGCACTTGTTAACCTTATTCGTTTAGTTTGTGACGCAGCTGCGGCAAGTACAACGGCAGGCGAAGAGGCAGCAAAATCTTTGCGATGATGCTCGCCAACTCCAAACACATCCAATCCAACCTGATCAGCTAAAACAATTTCTTCTACAACCTCACGTAACCTCTCGGCATGACTAATTACCTTTCCCGTATTCACATCTGGGGTTACTTCTACAAAGGTACTAACTCCAATTTCCACTACTTACTCCTCCTTATTTTCAATTTCATGATAACTATTAACTTTATTTTGAGTTTACATCTTTACCATTTCAAGTTTTTTAACTGATTTAGAGAATAAGCCGTCACGGATAGCTAGTTTTTGCTCTACATATGGTAAAATAAGTACAATTAAAAAATATAACAGTTCAGTATCTGGAGTGAATACAATATTGGAATCAAAAAAAGCGTTACCTGTCTTATTTGCTGTCATGTTTCTTGTCATGGTTGGATTTGGAATCATTATTCCTGTAATGCCCTTTTACGTTGAAGAAATAGGGGCTACACCAACACAATTAGGTTTATTAATGGCTGTTTACTCCGTTATGCAGCTCATATTTGCACCGATGTGGGGGCGTATTTCTGATCGAGTTGGACGTAAGCCAGTTATCATGATTGGAATTTTCGGTCTTGCTCTATCTTTTTTCTTATTAGCCGTCTCCTCTACACTGTGGATGCTTTTTGCTGCAAGGGTGATAGGTGGATTTTTCTCTTCTGCTAATATGCCGACTGTTATGGCTTATGTAGCTGACATTACCTCAGACGAAGACCGTGGTAAAGGAATGGGAATAATCGGAGCTTCTGTCGGTTTAGGATTTATTTTTGGACCAGCTATAGGAGGTATTTTTTCTCAATCTAACTTAAGTGTTCCTTTTTACATTGCTGGTACTCTATCCATTATCACATTTTTATTCGTTTTTCTTGTTCTAAAAGAATCATTAACTGCTGAACAACGCAACAAACAATTAACAGAAAAAAAATCCTTGTTTAGTGCATTGCAAGGTCCTGTTTCGATTCTTTTTATCCTTCAATGGTTCGTGTCTGTCTCTTTAGCTGGCTTAGAAGCAACTTTTGCTTATTTTGCTTATGAGAAAGCTAATTTAGGCGCTGTGGAACTTGGTTATATTTTCATGATCATGGGTCTTGCTGGAGCACTTGTACAAGGTGGGTTAGTCGGAAAACTAACGAAGAAGTACGGAGAAGGCTTAGTTATTCAAATTGGAATTGTCATCTCAGCAATCGGTTTTTCTCTTATTTTATTTATTGATAGCTTCTTCACTGCAGCTCTCTTCTTAACGATTTTTGGTGTCGGTAATGGCTTAATTCGCCCTAGCGTTTCCTCTTTAATAACGAAAAAAACACCGACCGGCTATGGTCGTACAACAGGTCTTTTATCATCATTTGATTCGCTCGGACGAGTCGTAGGTCCCCCACTTGGCGGATGGCTCTTCACTATTACAATCGGGTTACCTTACATATTAGGGATTGTATTGTCGGTGCTAGCATTATTGTTATATCAAGTTTATAAGATGAAAGCTAAATCACCTCTTAGGGAGATCTCCAACTAGACTTTGATTCAGCTTTTTAAATAAGTTATAGTAAAGTATTCCAAGAAAATGAACCTGCACTAAAGGATGTGGTAACATGCGTATTAATAAATTTATTAGTGAAGCTGGAAAAGCATCAAGACGAGGTGCTGATAAATTAATCAATGAAGGCCGAGTTACAATCAATGGGAAACGCGCTGAGATCGGAAGCCAGGTTGAACCTGGAGATGAAGTTCTAGTTAACGGAGCACCGATACGTGTCGCAAGAGATAATGTATATATTGCTTTAAATAAACCAGTAGGTATTACTAGCACAACAGAAAAAAAAGTAAAAGGAAATATTATTGACCTAGTCAATCATCCATTACGAATTTTTAACATCGGAAGATTAGATAAAGATTCAGATGGCCTTATCCTTCTGACGAATGACGGCGATATCGTTAACGAAATTTTACGTGCTGAAAATAGACACGAAAAAGAATATATTGTCTCTGTGGACAAGCCGATCACCCCTGAATTCCTAAAAAATATGTCAGAGGGTGTAAACATCTTAGGTACAAAAACGCTACCATGTGAAGTCCACCAGCTATCCAAGTTCGACTTCCAAATCATCTTAACACAAGGCCTTAACCGTCAAATTCGCCGTATGTGCGAAGCATTAGGTTACAACGTCTTCAGACTTCAAAGAACAAGAATTATGAATATCCATTTAGGCAATCTCCCTCCTGGGCAATGGCGAGACCTATCCAAAAAAGAACGCACTCAATTGTTCAGAGAGCTCAATTATGAACCGAAAGAGTGGTAATTTTATATGAATGGGCTAAGCATTATTATGCTTAGTCTTTTTTCTTTCTAGTTTGAAGGTGTATGAATTTCTTTAGTGAGGAGAAATTAACTAGGAATTCTATAAAGGAGGTTTTCATAATGGATGATACACACGAGTTTGTAGAGAAATTACATGAAAGACAAGAGAAGGCAAAGCAAAATGAAAAGCGTCAAGGTAAGGCACACGCTAATCGTAAGTTGCCTAGTAAGCAGCATAGTACGAATAAGTAGTTTAGGTATAACCTTTATCACATAATTACTGATGAACCTTTTATTAATTAATGATAAAAGGTTCATTTTTATATTATTATAAAGGGATTTTCCATTCGTTTGTTAAATAAAATACTTGATACACAGCTATGAGTAAATAAAAGTAAATACCCAAACAAACTATTGGAGGAACTAACCCATGATCTCATTTAGCATCATAGGAGGCGCTAGTTTTAGAGCACAATATTATTTAAGAATTGCCAAAGCTCTCCCCGAGCAATTCCGTATTTGTGGGATGGTTGTGAGAGATGAAAAAAAAGGACGCGATCTAGAAGAAAAATGGAATGTTACTACTTACCGAGATTTAACTGCCTTGTTGCAAAATGAAAACCCTAATTTTGTTGTCGTTTCAGTTAGTGGTTGGGCATGTCCAGAATATTTACAACAACTAGGGCAACTTGGTATTCCAGCATTAGCCGAAACCCCTCCCGCTCCAACAATAGAAGAATTAATAACTTTACATGAACAACTAACTTGTAAAGGAGCCAAACTACAAGTTGCAGAACAATACCACTTGCACCCTCTACATCAAGCAAGACAATCCATCATTAACTCAAATAAGTTAGGAAACGTCACTCAAGCTACTGTTTCCATTTCTCATTTTTACCACGGAATAAGTTTAATAAGAAAGGTGCTCGGAATTGGTTTTGAAAATGCAACCATTAGAGGAATGCAGTTTAAAGCGCCTGTAATAGCAGGTCCGGACCGAAGTGGACCACCAAAAGAAGAAAAAATGATTATGGCTGAACGTGATATTGCTTGGCTCGAATTTGGAGGAAAGCTAGGAATTTATGATTTTACAAAGGACCAGCATCGTTCATGGATTCGCTCAAACCATTTATCAGTACGTGGAGATCGTGGCGAACTATTTGATACCCGTTTAACGCTACTCGAAGACTACTCCACTCCTATTCACTTAGATTTAAAGCGTATTAATAAAGGTGAAGAAGAGAACCAAGAAGGATATTATCTAGATGGGATTCTAGTAGGAGAAAGTTGGGTTTATAAAAATCCTTTCAAGCCTGCCAGACTTTATGATGATGAAATTGCAATTGCTTCTTGCTTAATAAAGATGGCGGAATACGTTGGAGGTGGTCCAAGTTTTTATAGCCTTCCTGAAGCTTCACAAGATCAATACCTAGGTCTTATGATAAAACAAGCCATTCTCTCTTCGGAAAAGGTAACAACATCCCGTCAGCCATGGGCTGAATAAAGCCGACTAGTACCCTAACAACTATATTAAAGGAGCACGTAAATGAAATGGTCTCTTAAAATAACGACAGGCTTCATTATTTTATTCGCATTACTACTCGGTATAGCTTCTATTAGTAGGTATTTTATTTTTGACCCTGTTATAGGAAATCAAATCATAATAGAACAAGGGCTTGAGATGTTTAGAATGGAATATAAGCCTTGGAACTATGTCTTATATCTACATATTTTAACAGCATCTCTTGCTTTAGTAATTGGTCCCTTTCAATTTCTATCTCAAAAAAAGCCTCGCCAACTAAAAACACATCGTTTTCTGGGAAAGGGCTACGTTCTCTCCATCATTATTAGTGGATTCGCTGGTATTTACTTATCATGGTTTGCCTTTGGTGGTTTTCTATCTAAACTTGGGTTTCTATCACTCTCTATTTCATGGTTATTTTCTACTTACCTAGCTTATTCCTTTATTAGAAAGAGAAACTTCAACCTACATAAAGAATGGATGTATCGAAGTTATGCCATTACTTTCGTCGCTGTGACCTTTCGGATATGGTCAGCTGCTATTGGGTATTCACTTGATCATTTTGCAATTGGATATGTGAGTGCTATTTGGTTAGGTCTGATAGGTAATCTTATAGTGATTGAGATTTGGATAAGAAAAACGAGAAGAAAAAGGAGCCAACTTAAGTCGCTATCAATTTAAAATGTAAACGACATAACACCTATTCTGCAAAATTTAACTTTAGTAACAGAGTAATCGAATACGTTCTGGTATTTTCGTCTTTAAAAACACCTGAGAATAACTAATTTTTTTCACAAAAAAACTGAACTTGTTATTCGGTTTCTTTTGTGAATTTTATCGTGACGATAAACACTCTTTAGCTTTATTGAATCGTAGTCATTTAAAAGTTTATACTAATTAGGAAACCTATCTCGTGAAACAATTATTTAATTCTGATATGATTGTTAATCTAGAAAACCATAGACACTCATTCGAAGGAATATCAGAATATGGAACTTATACAAAACAAGGAGGATTCACAGTTGAATCAAGAAACTAAAAAACAGGAAATTCTTGATGCTTTTCATTTTAGACATGCCACTAAAGAATTTGACCCAACAAAGAAAATCTCTGATGAGAATTTCGAATTTATATTAGAAACTGGAAGGTTATCACCAAGCTCTGTTGGGTATGAGCCTTGGAAGTTTGTCGTCGTTCAAAATCAACAATTACGAGAAAAACTACGTGGGATTACATGGGGTGGACAAGGGCAGCTCCCTACCGCAAGCCATTTTGTCATCATACTAGCTAGGACTATTAAGGATACGAAATATGATAGTGACTACGTAGCGAACCAAATGTTACACGTGAAACAAATTCCTGAGGATCTTTTTGAACAGATAAAAGTTCGTTACAAAAGCTTTCAAGAACACGATCTTAATTTGTTGGAAAGTGATCGCTCTATGTTCGACTGGGCAAGCAAGCAAACGTATATTGCTTTAGCTAATATGATGACAGCTGCTGCTCAAATAGGCATTGATTCTTGCCCTATTGAAGGGTTTGACTATGATAAGGTACAAGCACTTCTTGCAGACGAAGGGTTGCTAGAGGATGGACACTTGGCGGTTTCAGTCATGGTAGCATTTGGTTATCGCAAGAATGAACCAAGGCCCAAAACGAGAAAACCAATAGAAGATATTGTGCAATGGATTGAATAAAAACATAGGAAAAAGCAACTTTTGACCTTTGCTTTTTCCTAAAAAAACAAACATTAAGAAATCTCTAATGTTTGTTTTTTATTTTTACCTAATCAAATATTTTCCTGTTTCAACGTTTCAATAATGTTCTCTCTCCTAACTTTCGAAATCGAGTAAAGCATCGCAGTACCTACGATGATAAACACAGCTATCACGACAGATAGAATACTCATCCATGGCAATTCAAAACGATACTCAAATGTATTCATCATTGATCTGTGTAAAAGATACATAATCCCTATACTTACAGGAACACCGTAGAGTAATGCTTTCACTCCATAAAAAATACTTTCATAATTGATCATTTTATTAAATGATTTTGGTGTCATCCCAACAGACTTCAACATAGCAAACTCTCTTTTCCTAAGAGATATACTCGTTGAGATCGTGTTAAAAATGTTAGCTATGGAAATGACAGTAATTAAAGTGATGAAACCATAAATAAAAACAGACATCAGTAAAATCATTTGTTGATTTTGTTGACGTGATTTATAAACGTTGTAAATATAAGTATTGCCGTTGTTTAGTTCTTCAATTTCTTCTTGTGTTTTTAAAGGATCTGAGCTCTCTAAATAAATAGATATATTTGACTCTACCCTTTTTTCTAAATCTAAAGTTAATAATTCATTAAAAATCTCTTCTGAAACAAACATCGTAAGCCCACCTACTCCACCGCCATACGTCACTCCCATAGGTAACTCATCTGTAAGTGCTCCAATCGTAATAGCATCTACAAACTCGCTCTGCTCGTTTTCCCAGTCTTGATAATACAGGTCTATTTTCCCGCCTACTGATGTTTGAATGGTTTCTATCTCAACAAACTTTCCTTGTTTTGAATCCTCATATTTTGTTTTCTCAATAACGATCGCAGGTAACATTGCTTTATCGAATAAAACTGAAGTGTTCATTCCTACTTTCTCAGCATAACGAACTAACGTCTCATCATCCACGGAATAAAGATCTACATAATAAGGATATTTTCCTTGCTCTAATAAGTCTGGTTCTTCTTTCACTAAGTCTTTTAATGGAGCTGAGATGTTTGATTCATCAACCATCGCTTGAAAGGTGGCTTGTTTAATAATAGAGAAGTCCGTTACCTCCTCTAAGCTTGTAATCGATTGGACAAACTGCTCATCAAGGCGATCTTGACTAAATGTTAATTGAATATCATAGTTCAGATTTGCTTGAGAAAGATCTATAGACTTTTCTAATGATTCCGTAAAAAATGATACCGTTAGGAATAAGACAATACTAACTACCAAAGAGAACACCGTGATTTGGTATTTTCTTTTATTTCTCTTTAAGTTCTTCAGACCAATTTCGGCTTCCATACCAAATAACCTGCGAACAAGTTTAGATGTTTTAACCGCTTTACCTGTGAGTTTAATATCTGTTGTTTGTCTTATCGCGTCAATAGCAGATATTCTCGATGCTTTTCTCGCAGGTAGATACGTAGAAATAAAAATCGTTAACATAGATACGAGAGCCGCAATAAGAATTGACATAGGTGTAACAACGACTGTTAATTTCACGGATACATTTAACGCATCGTGAAGTAATCTATTAATAAACCAGAACGTCACACCGATCCCTAATAATCCAAAGACGACGCCTAGTGGAATACTGATAACACCTATTACAGCCCCTTCAAAAAAGACTGAGTTTCTCTTTTGCCTTTTTGTTGCACCAACACTCGATAGCATTCCTAAATGTCTAGCACGTTCTGAAACGGAGATCGCAAAGGCATTGTAAATTAAAGCAACAGAACCGATTATAATCACTGACATAATAACAGCAACCAACGAAAACATCGTACTATTCAAATTATCGTTATTGGTGACGCCATAGTAACGAAGCAAATCATTATTATAACTAATAAATTTTGTGTCTAAGTTAATTTTACTCGCTAATTGTTCCGCATAATTATAGATCGACCGGTCGACTTTATTTAAAATAACCAGGGCACTAACTGGAGACTCGCTCGAAATGAACGTCTCATCTGTATAAGTAATCGCTGTATAACCAGGAGACCAAGCTGGTTCCCACGTCGGCCGATCAATAATTCCTACAACCTTATATGTTTTGGTTACCGTATTTTCAATTATTTCTTGAATCTCACCGTCTACCACTTTAAGAGAATATTGCTGTGTAATCGGATCTTCTTGCTTTTCTTCATGAAGAAAAACACGTTCACCAATCTCTAGTGAAAGTTCATCTCCAATTTCATACTCAACTTTGGCATTCGCCATAATTTCTACTGACAAGACGATTTCATCAGGTGTTTCAGGTAGCCTTCCTTCACTCAACGCAATAGGAAAATTCTCAAACCCACCTTCATTATATTCCTTAACAAAAATATATGGCTTATATTCATTCTGGCTACCTTCCAAATATGAATAACCTCGGTTTCCCGAAAGGATATACCCTTTTGTCGATACATCATTCTTAATTGCTTCAGCCTGAGCTTCACTTACATTGTGATACTGAACATGCCATTCTCCTCGGTCAGCTATCTCTTGTCGCTGTATCAAATCTAAAAAGGAGATTGCTAGTGTTGCAACTGCTGTAATCATCGCAACCGAAATAATTGTACCTATAACTGTTACAAGAGTTCTTCTTTTATTTTCTTTAAGGTGCCTTAAAGTGAGCTTCTGCATAATGTTCATGGACGAATCACCTCGTCCCGAGCTAGCTTACCGTCTTCTATTGCAATCACACGGTCTGCCTGAAGCGCAATTTGCTCATCATGGGTGATCACAATTAACGTTTGGTTAAATGTCTTATTAAACATCTTTAACAAATCCATGATCTCACTACTATTTTTACTATCAAGGTTACCCGTAGGTTCATCAGCTAAAATAATCGCAGGGTTACTAATTAACGCACGTCCAATTGATACACGTTGCTGTTGCCCTCCTGAAAGTTGATTAGGTAGGTGTGTTAAACGATTAGTCAAATTGAGGATCTCCACAATATCGCTTAATTGTTTCTGGTCGACTTGATGCTCATCCAAAAGCAGAGGTAGCGTAATGTTCTCCTCCACTGTAAGAATTGGAATAAGGTTATAAAATTGATATATTAATCCGATTTGTCTTCTGCGGAAGATTGCTAACTGTGTTTCGTTCAATGCATAAATATCTGTATTGTCGACAAATACCTTTCCATTTGTAGGCTGATCGACACCTCCCAATAAATGAAGCAATGTTGATTTCCCTGAACCAGACGGTCCGATGATCGCTACAAATTCTCCTTTTTTCACACTAAATGAAACATTATCTAGTGCCTTTACTGCTGTGTCACCTTTTCCGTAAACTTTAGACAGATTTTCTATTTTTAATATTTCCATATGAATACCCTCCATGTGTTTCTTGATAGTTTTATCATATCTGTCTAAAATGACTGTCCAGTGACTTTAAAATGACAGTTTAGTCACATTAGGTCTTTTTACAATTTGATTGCCGTTTATATGACTTGTTTATAAAACTTTATCTTGAATTCCGTCCCTTTACCTACTTCACTTCTAACTTCAATTGTTCCTTTTTGGCTTGTAATAATTTTCTGTGCTAAAGCAAGTCCAATCCCTACACTATCTTCTCCAGCATTTTTGCCTTTATAAAAACGCTTGAAAATATAAGGAAGATCTTCTTTAGGGATTCCTTTCCCGTTGTCTCTTATGAGAATTTCTGAAAACAGGGCATTTTCTGAATATGTAATCGTTATTTCTCCACCATCAGGAGTATGCTCGACACAGTTTTTCAAAATATTTATAAGAGCTTCAGACGTCCAATTCAAATCTCCAAGATAACGAACGTTCTCTTTTCCATTAATAACAAGAGACTGTTGTCTAATGTCCATCGGGATCAGAAGGGGTTCTAATGATTTAGTGATAAGCTCTTTAATTAAAATCGGATTACGCTTAAATTGAATCGACCCCGCATCAATTTTGGAGAGCTTTAGCAACGACGAAACTAACCACTCAATTCTCTCCAATTGTACGCTAATATTTCTTGTAAACTCTTTTCTTTTCCCTTCTGATATTTCAGACTCACTTAGCAAATCAGCCATAATAATCATCGAAGTAACAGGCGTTTTGAGTTGATGTGAAATATCTGAAATTGCTTCTGTTAGCATGCTTTTCTCTTTCTTTAACCCTGAGCTTTGCTCTGACAACATGAGAGTCACTTTATATATATCATTTTTTAAAATACTAAGTTCCCCTTCTCTATTATCTCGGACGTCTAAAGAGAAGTCCCCTCCACTAATTCTTCTTAAATAGCCTGAGAGCTTTTGAATTTCCCCATATCTCCAATGAGTAAAAAGCAAAGTAATTGTAATCAAAAGAATGGAAAGAAATAAGACTACAAAAAAGGCTTGTTGAGGAAAGACAGAAACGAAACAAAGAGCTAGGATACTCGGAACACTCATCGCCAGAACAAGTACTTTCACCTCACGATTACGAAACACTTCTACTCACCTACCTTGTAACCTAAACCACGTACTGTTTTAATAATCGTTGGTTTTTGGGGATTGTCTTCTAATTTCTCACGTAGCCTTTTAATGTAAACTGTCAGTGTGTTATCGTTAACAAAATCTCCTGCTACATCCCAGATTCGTTCTAGTAATTGAGTTCTTGTAAGAACTTGTCCGATATGGTTAGCAAAAATTAGCAATAGCCTATATTCAAGTGCTGTGACCAGTATTTCCTCTCCATGCTTATACACTTTGCCTTCTAGCGTATTTATTTGAATCTGATGCAAGTCGATAATTGCTTTCGTATGCGGTTGTTTATGGTATCTTCGCAAAACTGTTCGAATCCTGGATAGTAATTCTCTAATCCGAAATGGCTTCGTAATATAATCATCGGCACCCATATCAAGCCCCATGACAACATTCACTTCGTCATCAATTGCCGTTAAAAAAATCACTGGTAGGTCACGAGCTTCTTTCACTTGCTTGCATAAATCATACCCACTGCCATCAGGCAATGATAAGTCAAATAAACATAAATCAATTGTATGTAATTGCTCACTAATCACTTTATTTGCTGAAGTCGTATCATGACAAAGAATCGTTTCAAACTGATCCTGTTGTAACGAATATTCCAAACCTGAAGCGATAGTTCTATCGTCTTCTACAAGTAAGATCTTCATTTTCTCCTCACCTCAATTAACCAATGTAAACACAAACACTATACATTTTCTGTCTAATAAAGTAAATTCAAACTTAAATTACTGGCCACATAATAAAAAGCCAGTCGTTTATTTTAAATCACATAAACAACTGACCTTCCTTTTAAACCCTCATAGATAGAGCGCCTCTTTTATTAGAATTTAGGGAAACAACTACCTACAATAACCAATAAAATAAACAATACAACAATTAATGTGAAACCGTGTCCGTGTCTAGGAGGAGCAGCATAACCATATCCATATCCATAAGCAGGAGCCATATAAGTTGGCATAGGTTCATCCATTGCACCAGCACCATAGTAGGAGGGATATTTGGTGGTACATTTGCCCCTGCCATCATATTAGACGGTATGTTTGGTGGTACATTTGCTCCTGCCATCATGTTAGGTGGTACATTTAAGTTAGGGTACATATTCAGCACTTCCTTTTGGGTTAATATACTACACTACATAATACTCACCTAGCCGAAATATGAACCTGTCAACCCATTAAATGGGTGAATGTCATAGTTTTTAATAAATATTAAGGTAAAACTGATACTGAATACTGGAGATCGAACAAAGATTATGGTGGATGACTCCTTTTAGTTGTTTATAAACGTTTCGACCACTTTGTAAAGATAGAAGCTTCTGAAGTGTTGTCGGCGATATTCTTGTGATTAAAGTATCTAAATATGCGGGTTGCACACTACCTGGAAACCTTTGTGAGTTCAAAAACTCGATCATCTCCTCGGCAGTCATGATACCAAATCCATGTCCAAAAAATGTTCCATCGCTCAATACAACAGCATTTTCCCCACGATACCATGGCGTATCTGGGTGAAAGTCAGGATTATTAAAATACACAACATCCCCAGGTAAAAACTGATCCGAATAGAGAATTTGTAATTCTAAATCAGGATCTGTATGCCAACTGTATAAATAAATATTTTGAAAAAATGCATTAAATTGAGATTGCCCGATACTCTTTAAGATAGCCTGGTAATAGATAATAATAATCGCAGTTGCACATTCAAATGCGTACAAAGAGCTGTTACCATAAATGTCTAAAATAGCATCAGATGGTTCAACATCTGGTCTTAACAAAAATCCCCCAGTATTTGTCAAAGTCCAATATGCGGGATTACATCGAGCCTCTTCAAAGATCGTAAACGTTACTTGACTCGTATTCATCTCGTTTGCGCTTTCCATAATAGTTTTCCGCATGTTCACTTCAAATCTTAATTCATTTATAGAAAAATAAGAAAACCATTCAGCAGAATCATGCATTTGTTGAATGATTAGTCTTTCTATCCTTCCAAAATCCATTACACTATCTGGTGAAACTGGTCTTCCAGCTACTTGTATCATGTCATTCCCCCTTCATTTGATTCAATCAGATGCTTATTTATTTATTGCAAATTTCTCTTGGAATCACCATGAAGCCATGTTACATCCCTTTAATTTATATGATTAGAAGAAACAATACTTGCTAGTTGGTTTCACGGTAAGCAACCGTATTCAACCCATAAATTTGGAAAACCCACTTGCTTTTTCAATTTATATCCATTATTATATATCTAAATGATATATCTTTTAGATAGGTGTGTGAAAGAATGAAAGCATATAACGATACAACGTACGCCATATTAGGGATCTTAACAACTGATTGTAAGTCAGGTTACGCCATTAAACAGTTCATTGATCGGAGCTTAAGTCATTTTTGGAAAATTAGTTATGGACAAATATATCCGACTCTTAAACTAATTGTCCAAGAGGGTTTGGCTGAGGTTAATGTCTCAACTACATCAGGGAGAAGCGATAGAAACGAGTACCATCTCACATCAAAAGGAATGGACACATTAAAAAATTGGCTAGAACAACCTCTTCAACAAGCTCCAGTAGAACGAAATGAAGTATTACTTAAATTATTTTTTGGATCCTATCAATCACCTGAAAAAACCATTGCAATTCTTCAAGATTATAAAAACAGGCTAGAAATTCGTTACGAGATGTATGAAACGATTGAAAAGGGAATTCATCAGCACAACAAAGATGAAAAGGATGCAATGTACTGGTTAATGACGTTGGATTATGGAAAAAGAGTAACCGAAGCGGCAATTAAATGGTGTGATCATACCCTTAAAAACTGGTCATAGAGGAGGAATAATAAATGAAACAACAAATTTTCCCTGGACGTCACACAGTAGAAAATACAGAGGATCTCGTTGTCTTTATTATCGGAATGCGGTTTAATAATCGACTAGCCATCCACAAATGGTTCCCCGTTTTCAGCGCTATGCCAGGAATGCTTAAGGAACTTTACATGAATAAAGAAGATTTGGGATTTCTATCAATGGAAAGCTATTACGGACTTAGAACGACAACCATGATTCAATATTGGCGGTCGATGGAAGATCTACTCTCATATGCAAAAAATGAGAAGCATTTGACGGCTTGGAAAAAGTTCAACGAAAAATTAGGCAATAATAATGCTGTTGGCATATATCACGAGACATTCCAAGTGAAAAAAGGAAATTATGAATCTATTTATTCCAATATGCCTTTCTATGGTTTAGGTAAGGCGCTGAACCATATTCCGGTTACTTTCGAAAAGAACTCCGCTCGTAAAAGGATGAAAGTAGAATAATATTGTTTTAGTTTTTAAAGAGCACTTTATAGTATTTTATTGAGTGCTCTTTTGTAAGTAATGTTCCATAAACCTCCTATATTTTATCTTCCCTCAAACCAATATCTCAGTATAAAGCCTCGACCAACAACTAAATATCATAATAAACTTCTCAAACATACAAATTGTGACAAATTTCACTCTTTCTGTCTAGTAAAATTAGAATTAATCATTATAATTTAAAGTCTAAGAATGTCTAGATATGGGGGAATATTGTATGGGCTATCCCGTAGAAAAACCAATTGAAGAGCATAACCCTCCAGAAAAAAAATCATCTCATTGGTTTAAAAATTGGAAGATTATTTTAGCAATAATCATTATTTTTATTGGGCTAATTCTATTAACAATGAGTATTTATCAAAGAACTCACTTCAATTCAAATATCACCATTAATGGTATTGAAGTAAGTGGATTGACAGCGGGTCAAACTCTAGAAAAATTACAAACATCTCTTTTGAGCAATAATATCTATGTCGGAGATCATCTTATTTTAGTAGGTAATGAAACGAAAATGAATTTTACAGAGAAGGATCTGACTGAGATTAAAAATACATTAAGAGATCAATGGACTTTTTTTCCTTCATCTGAAGAAAAAACGTATTACTTACTACCAAGCGATAAAGATCTATACCGCAGCGAAGTATTGCGGAACGAACTAGAATTAGAACTCTTCTCCTTAAACCAAAGTTTGCAGGCCCCTATAGATGCTAGAGCACATATAGAAAATGGTGAAGTCGTTATTTCTGAAAGCGTTGACGGTGAACATTTCGATGTTGATAGCCTATTGGAGGACTTTGATAAACAAGAATATATTAGTGACGTTTTTTTAAAACCAGTTTACTTGCACCCTATCAAAGATGACAGTCAGGTTGTACAAGATCAAGTGAAAAGACTTCAAGACTTTCTCGAGCATACCATTGAATATCAGATTCAAGATCAAGTCTATTCATTAGAAGCTAATCAACTTATTGTTGATGCCTCTTTATCAGAAAACCTGAACGTATTAATCCACTCAGATTTAATTGTGGAGAAAATAGCTGAGATTAATGACTCTCAATCAACTCTTGGCAAAGATTTCACTTTTAATACTCACTCAGGTTCAGTTATTACAGTTAAAGGACAAGGCTATGGCTGGGCACTTAATGCCGAGAACGAGGCAAGCATGATTAAAGAAGCTTTCCAAAATGGAGAAAAGACCATTTCAGCTTCTAATATATACGGCAATGGCTGGAGTGGTGAAGGTTACGGTTATGAAACACTCTCAAACTTTGGCATCGGGTCTACGTATGCTGAAGTTTCAATCGCAGCACAAAGAATGTGGATTTACAAAGAAGGCCAATTAGTTTTAACAACCAATGTGGTTACTGGTAATCGAAGTACACAACAAGATACCTTAAAAGGGGTATGGTATATTCTCTATAAACGGACTCCTTACACCCTTACAGGTGATGATTACTCAACTGAGGTAGATTATTGGGCTCCGTTTACTAACAGCGGGCAAGGCTTCCATGATGCAAGCTGGCGAACCAACTGGTCAGGTAATGCTTACCACAATGCTGGGTCAAATGGCTGTGTCAATGTTCCTCCTGATGTAATGAAAAAGGTTTATCATTATCTAAATGTTTACGATCCAGTTGTCATTTATTAAATAAAAAACAGGAAATCATTAATGATTTTCTGTTTTTTTATTTAAGTAGAATGTTAAGTTTAACCTCCTTCTTTCCCTTCTCCTCAACTAAAAAAGCAGTGGTGTAACTGTAAAGCTGATAGATTGAATAGATCTAGATCTTCACCTTATAAAATAGTTATTGACAACCCCATAAAGTGGATATATATTAACAATAATGATAATCATTATCAAATAAACTCGTATTAAGGATGGGTTACAAATGACTGCAAAACAAAAAACTTCACTAACGGCATTACTACTTACTATGCTTTTGATTACTCTAGTTGGGTGTTCGGGCGAGTCATCAAGTTCACAAGCTGAACCAACCTCTAAAGAAGAAACAAATACAGAAATAGCTAATACTGAAGTTACAGCTGAATATCCAATCGTAATTGAACATGCCTTAGGAGAAACTGTAATTGATGAGAAACCAGAACGTGTAGTTACAATTTCTTGGGCAAACCATGATGTAGCTCTTTCTCTTGGTGTTGTACCTGTAGGTTTTTCAGCAGCAAATTACGGAGTTCAAGATGAAAGCGGTATGTTACCTTGGACTGCTGAGAAATTAAAAGAACTTGGTGTTGAACAACCAAATATCTTCCAAGATACCGATGGTTTAGATTTTGAGGCCATCTCAGATGCTAATCCAGATGTTATTCTAGCTTCGTATTCGGGAATTACTCAAGAAGAATATGATACATTAAGTCAAATTGCTCCAGTAGTAGCATATGTGACTGGTCCATGGGTCACTTCATGGCGTGATCAAGTTACTTTCAATTCTATCGGTATGGGAATGGAAGAAGAAGGTAAGCAACTTATTGCTGATACAGAAAAACTAATTCAAGATAAAGTAAATGAGCACTCTGAAATTAAAGGTAAGAAAGCAGCATTTGCTATGATCAATGCTACTGACTTATCAAAGTTTTACGTTTATACACCTGCTGATCCTCGTGGAGAGTTCCTTGGTGAGTTAGGAATGGAATACCCTGAAAGTGTTATTGACCAAATTGCTGATCCAAATAGTTTTTATATTGAATTAAGTGCTGAAAATGCAGATGCACTTAACGGTGTTGAAGTATTAGTAACTTACGGAGATGAGAATACACTTAGTGCATTACAAGCTGATCCGATTCTTGGAAAAGTTCCAGCAATTGAACAAGGGTCTGTAGTCATTATTGGAGATAATACTCCACTTGCAGCAGCAGGTACTCCAAGCCCACTATCGATTCAATATTCTATTGATGAATATTTACAATTAATCTCAGAAGCTGTTAGTAAGTTAAATTAAATGATTACTACATCCGTTTCCGAGAATAAGCAGTTACTTATTCCGAAGTATTTCATAAGAGTTCTTATCCTTCTTATTATTTTACTCGGTATATGTATATTGGCTTCTCTTGCCTTTGGCTCTCGTACAATTGGATGGAATGAACTAATGACTGGGCTGTTCCAACCAGATGTACAGAGCATGAAGCAAATGTTGTACGCCAAAGAATTGCTAGAACTGTATTTAGTCTTTTGTGTGGTGCTGCATTAGGAATTTCTGGGGCTCTTATGCAATCTGTCACGCGCAATCCTATTGCAGATCCTAGTATTTTAGGAGTTAACACAGGGGCAGCATTGTTCGTTGTTTGTGGGATTTCCTTTTTAAATATTAGTACTGCTGGCCAATATATTTGGCTTGCATTAGCGGGAGCTATCATAACTGCCATCTTTGTTTTCGGAATTGGATCTATGGGGAGTGGCGGTGCCACGCCCCTTAAACTCGTTTTAGCCGGAGCTGCTACAAGTGCCGCATTATCATCATTAGTAATGGCAATTATGATTCCTCGCTCGAATGTTATGGATCAATTTAGGTTTTGGCAAGTAGGTAGTGTCGGATCAGGTAACTGGAGTACCATTTCTACCTTTCTTCCTTTTCTTATTGTAGGGGTATTAATAGCACTATTTACAGCTCCAGCACTAAATGCATTAGCGTTAGGTGATGAGGTTGCTACAGGTTTAGGAGTACGCACTGGTACGCTAAGGCTTATAGCTGCTTTTGGTGGTGTTCTATTATGCGGCGCAACAACAGCCCTAGCAGGTCCAATTGGCTTCATTGGTTTATTAGCAACTCACTTGATTCGACTTATGATCGGTCCTGATTTACGTTATGTTATACCTATGTCTGCTCTATCAGGGGCCATTATTTTAACGATATCAGATATAAGCGGAAGGCTTTTGGGAAGCCCTGGTGAGCTTGAAGTTGGTGTTGTCACAGCATTTATTGGCGCTCCCATCTTAATCTTACTAACTATGAAAGCGAAAATGCGATCATTATGATAAATGAAACAGTAAATCAAATTATAGTGAATAGAACTAAAAGACGTCGTCATTATTTATTCGTAACTTCCTTCCTTGCTTTCACTGCTTTGGCATTATCCTGTGCCATGCTCATGTTAGGAAATACAATGTATCCGGTTCAAGATGTTATCCGTGTTTTATTAGGTGAGGAAGTACAAGGAGCATCATTTGCAGTTGGGACCATTCGTTTTCCAAGAATGCTAGCAGGAGTTTTTGCTGGATTTGCTTTCGGAGTGGCAGGCACTGTATTTCAAACGATGTTGCGAAATCCTTTAGCAAACCCAAATGTCATTGGAATAACTGCTGGTTCCAGTGCAGCCGCTGTATTTTGTATCATTGTTCTTCAAGCAAGCAACACTGTTGTCTCAATTGCTTCTATTTTTGGTGGTCTTGCTACAGCGTTACTAATTTTCCTTTTAGCAAAAGGAAACTCTTTTTCAATAGGTAGATTAATATTAATAGGAATTGGAATTCAAGCAATGTTAAACTCCGTTATTTCCTATTTACTACTCATTGGTCAACAACATGACCTTCCTACTGCAATGAGGTGGCTAAGCGGTAGTTTAAATGGAGCAAAAATGGAGAGCCTTTATCCTCTTATTTTGACGGTTCTTATCTTCGCACCTATCATTTTAGTACTTGGAAAAAGATTAGATATGTTGGAACTTGGAGAGCAGGCAGCTACTTCACTTGGTGTTGATACAGATAAAACAAGACTTTTACTTGTTGTGAGCTCTGTCCTTATTATCGCACTAGCTACCGCTACAACAGGTCCTATCGCATTTGTTGCATTTCTTGCTGGACCTATTGCAAAAAGACTGGTTGGTGTTGGGTTTTCAAATATTATCCCAGCAGGTCTAGTTGGAATCATTTTAGTTTTAGCAGCAGATCTTATTGGACAGTTCGCATTCACTGCTAGATACCCTGCAGGTGTAATAACTGGCATTCTTGGTGCACCTTACTTGATCTACTTGCTAATTAGAATGAACCGAAAAGGAGATTTATAATGAAACCAACACATATTTTTCAAGCAGAAAAAATCACTGCTGGATATGATCATAAAGCCATCCTTCATGATGTAAGTATTTCCATTCCAAGTAATCAAATAAGCATCATTATCGGAGCCAATGGTTGTGGGAAATCCACTCTCCTTAAAACAATGGCTAGACTTATTAAACCCATTTCTGGTCAAGTGACCTTGGATGGGAAATCTATTCACAAAATTCCACCAAGACAGCTAGCTCGTGTGTTAGGACTTCTGCCTCAATCACCTATCGTTCCAGAGGGAATAACAGTTGCTGATTTAGTCGGGCGAGGAAGATTTCCGCACCAAACGTTTTTAAAAGGGTGGACAAAAAAGGATTATGAAGCTGTTGCTGAGGCAATGGAAATGATGAAAATCACTGAGTTTGCCGATCGAAATATTGATGAACTTTCAGGTGGGCAGAGACAACGTGTGTGGATTGCAATGGCTCTAGCGCAGCAAACCGATATCTTGTTTCTTGATGAACCAACAACCTTCCTAGATATCACTTATCAAGTTGAGATTCTTGACCTTTTAACAGATCTTAATCGAAAACATGGAACAACGATTGTCATGGTTTTGCATGATATTAACTTGTCAGCTCGTTATGCAGACATATTTTTGCTCTTCATAAAGGTAAGCTAGTTGCAGAGGGTACACCATCAAAGGTTATTACAAGTAAATTAATTGAAGATATTTTTGGTCTTCATTGTACCGTAGTCAAAGATCCTGTTTCAGGTTCTCCTTCTGTTGTTCCAATTGGACGATATCATAATCAATTGAAAATGTATTCATAAAGAGGATGGGACAAAAGAATTTTTAATAACGAGAATCCGAACGAAAAGGTTGTTGCAGCGTAGCAGTCGCTCCGGAAATACACTTCGCTTTCCGCGGGCGGCTGGTGAGCCTCCTCGTGGTTACGCACTGCGGGGTTTCACCCTTGCCTTTTGATCCCGCAGGAGTCTACGTATATTTCCTACGCTAAGGTTTTTCATCGTTTCATATGCTCATCAAAACACTTTAGACTTCCTTCCTTCAGGGTATATGACTAACTTTTCTAATACAAAATCTGGGCTTTAACCCTTCCTTGCAAATTATTGTCGTGCACTGTCTGTAAATAGAAAAAGAGCTATTAGCTTTATGCTAATAGCTCTTCTCTCTAACTATTAAGCTGCTCTTCCTAATGTGTTCATTGATTTATCAAACAATGAAAAATGTCAATCCGATTAGATATCCATTTTCCACACTAGTTTTGGTCACTTTTTTCCTTCTTTATCAGACTTCTTATCTTCTTTTGAAGCTTTCTTTTCTTCTTTTTCAGCTTGCTTAGTCGCTTTTTCCTCTTCTTTTAAAGCTTTTCTTTCTTCTTTTTCAGCTTGTTTCTCTTCTTTTTTCAATTCTTTATCACCTGGTACTGGTGCCTGGTCTTCATCATCTACTGGTTCTTCTGTTACATCACCAGCAAGTGTCAGTAAACCGAATACAGATGGGTCATTCCAACCAGCACCTGATGTATCATTCCATGTTGCAACACTTTGGCGAGCTCCATTTCTAGCATCATTGATTTGTAAATCAAATCCGATGATCATGTCGTTTTCTGGAGTTACTTCAGTCAATGGAATTTTCAACTCAACTGTGTAACCATTTCCTGATGGATGTACTTGAGTTGCAGATTCAAAACCGGCTCCAATTTCACCTGGATTAAAGCTAGTCTCATTTGCGAAATTTACTCGATATTGGCCATGGCCAACTCCATATGAAGTAGCTTTCGTATTAAGCTGGTCTATAAATACCTCAATTGAATCTTGTTCATGAGCAGCAGTAGACGATTTATCAAGCTCTGAGTCACTCACTTGAATCAGTACATACAAGTTTTCATGATCCCAAAGAACTCTACCTTCACCCGTTGCCCCTTCCCAAGCCGCTTGATAACGGTTAATAGGTAATCTTGGAGCGTTATTCCAAACATCATCAATCGTACCATCAATTACAGGAGTTCCAAAAACAGCTTTTCCTTGTCTCGATGGATTTTCATCCTCAGGTGGTGCTTCATATTTTGCAATATATCCCTCTGGATCAATAATCGCGTAGTAAGCTTCTTTTGCTTGAAGATTTCGATCGAACACTAACGGGTTACGATCCGCTCTCCAGCTCGTCGCGTCATTCAATCCCCAGAATGTTACACGGGAGATATGCTCAGCATGCTCTTTGTAAATCTTGAATAATTGAGCATAAAGATAAGCTTGTGCTTTCTCTTCAGCTTCAGTTAGGACGCCATCTGCACCTGCAGTAATATCAAGTTCAGTAACACCAACTTCTACACCAAGTTCAATAAATCTCTTTAACGATTGTTCCACTCTCTCAGCTGTGTTTCTTTCATGTAAATGATAGTGAGCTTGCATTCCAACACCGTCAATCAGAAGCTCTCCATCATTTTCTTTTGCATATTTTTCATTTATTTCTTTAATCATGTAGTACATGATTGAAGACTTATTTTCAAAGTGATCGTTATAATCATTGTAATAAAGCTTGATATCAAGGTTGTGTTTATTGACTACTTCTTTTGCTTTTCGGAAAGCTAATTCTACATAGTCATCTCCGATTGCTCGTAACCAACCAGATTGACGTAAATGCTGTCTCCAATTTTCGTAATTGCTGCCATTAACAACGATTGCTTCATTGACAACATCCCATGAAATGATATCGTCTCCAAAATTAAGAATCGTAGCTTCAATATGGTTATTCATATTTTCAATTGCTGCTTCACGACTTAAAGGAGTTCCATCTGCATTTTGGTAAAGCCACTCTGGCGATTGCTGGTGCCACACTAGAACGTGACCATGAACATCAAGCCCTGAATCTCTAGCGGCTTTCACAAGTCCATCCTGTGCACTGAAATCAAACTCTCTATTATCGTTATAAGCATAACCAGGTTTCATAGCATTTTCTGCTGTAACAAGATTGTGGTGCATTTTTAACAGGTCATATCTAAGACCTTCAAATTCAGAATAAGAAACTGCATTTCCAATCATGAAGTAATCAGCATATACATCTTTAATTGGTTTTAAATCTTTCTGAATGTCAACTGTCCCTGTACCTGTTGGTGTAAACGTTACGTCATCAATATAAAAAGATGCCGTAGCATTATTGGAACTTTCTACATAAATCGTTACATACTCGCCACCGACACTGCTGTAACGGAAGGTTCCTTCAAGCTTCACCCAGCCGTCATCAGTGCTAATTGTTTTTCCTTGAATGTTATTGTAACTAGCATTATTCCCGTTTCCAACTTGTGTTGATAGTTGAAGTTGGGAAGACGATGGTGAAATTAACTTAACCATCGCTGAAACATGATACTCATGACCTAAATCAATGTACTCTTCCACACGTAACGATGGACCATTCCAATTTTGCGTTCTGTTTTCAACTTTTAATGCATAAGAACCACCATCAGTATGGTTAGCTTCGTCTGTTACCGTTAGGACCTCAGTCGTTCCTCTCTGTTCAAATCCACCAGTTGTTTGATCTTCAAAGTCAATTTTTGTGAATTCTTTTGCAGGAGCTCTTTCATCTTCTGGTTCTGGCTCACTGCCACCAGAAGTTACTTGCTTAGTGATAAGAATATCACCGATATAAAATGGAACCTTTGCTCCATCATCATTAGATTGAATACGTACTGCCGTATCGGTACTTGCATTTACTTTATACTCACCTGTTAACGTAAATGCTTCTCCAGCAACAAAATCTACGTTTGCTAATAATGGATAGCTTCCAGATGGGATTTGAAGATAGACTTGACCATTTGCTGGTACAGTTACACCTCCATCAACATAACCCTTCACTGTGATCGTATAGGTGTTTCCAGCTTCCATGCCGACGTCGCTGAAGTTAATATCAGCACCATCCCAATTGTTTACTCTATTGCTTACATATACAGCTTTTCCGTTCTCATTACCAGCAAACTCATTAGAAACCGCTTCCAATTTAGCTCCACCTGCTTCTTTTGCAACACCTTTTCCATTTTCAAAGGTTTCGTGGTAGACAAGTTGATCTGTTACGGTTTCAACTGTTTCTTCAGTTGTGATGAGGATATCTCCTACAAAGAAAGGAACCGTTGCTCCTTCATTGCTAGATTGAATACGTACTGCAGAATCAGTACTTTTATTTACTTTATACTCACCTGTTAGAGTAAACTCCTTTCCAGCAACAAAATTTACGTTTGCTAATAAAGGATAGCTTCCAGATGGGATTTGAAGAAAGGCTTGACCATTTTCTGGAACGGTTACACCTTGATCAACATAACCCTTCACTGTAATCGTATAGGTTTTGCCATCTTCCATACCGGCGTCGCTGAAGTCAATATCAGCTCCATCCCAGTTGTTTGCTCTATTACTTATATATACAGCTTTTCCATTTTCATTGCCATCAAAAGCTTTAGAAACCACTTCTAAGTTTGCTCCGCCTGCTGCTTTTACAACACCATTGCCATTTTCAAAAGTTTCATGAAAAACCGTTTCCTTTTCTGCATTACTACTAGTTGTGTCTGTAGCTGCTGCAACCATAAATGGCTGACTCACCAAAATAGCTACAATTAGTAGTGATATTACTTTTTTCAATTTTCTACTCATTTGCTGCATTCCCCCATCAACTATTTTTTTTTGAGGCTTTTTAAAACGCTTACAAAAATCAATAAGAACCTCCTTTCCTTGCTACTTTATTCCATTATTGCTTGTTGAGATAAAAACTTAAATCTAAAAAACTATAGATTATACCCTAGAAAATAAATACGCTTACATTTTAAAGAGTAAACTGTTTTAGAGCTTGCTTCAGAACGGAAATTAAGATAGTTATAAAATTCATAAAGATTAATAGAAATAAAGTATTCAGTCTTTCATGTAGAAAACTAGTACATCTGAGATTTTTAACAATCCTTAAACATAAACAGGCAAACCTGATAACTGATTTGATTGGAGTTGATAGCTTGAACAGTTTCGATCCAGAGAAGCTTTTTGTTGACAGCAACCATATCTGTCATGTTTTCTGTGATTAAACGATAGTTTTTTTCATTCTCCATATAAGCAGCTACATTGGGTCTACGTGATGAAAGACATTTTTCACCATTGCATTGGTAATAGTCCCCATTAATCCCCATTCAAATGTAATTTTACTTAACCAAGTCGTTGTTTCAGTTACTTTATCGGAATAAATATAAGAACCGAGAGTAACACTACACATAAAACTATTGGGGGTTTAATGACATGAAACAGATTATTCTCTGGTCACTCTTAATATTGCCTTGGGCGTCCTTGTTTTTTTTGAACATGAATACTGTGCGCAGGTACATGCCGGTCGCTCTTTTTATGACCGTTATTCATACCTTGGCATATCAAGCGGCTTACCATTACGGATGGTGGAAAGAGACAGGTTCCAGTCTTTTTGGGTGGGATAAAGTCGTCCCGGTTCCTTGGGTATATGGAGCATATTTAGTTATAGTTATCTGGGTATTCCATTTTACCTACGGGAAATTTTGGATTTACTTGACTGTCAATATACTTTTGGACGGATTATTTATGTACCTCGTTTACCCAATATGGCAACGGATGGGGCTTGCCTCGAGTGAATCGACTTTGCCTACAATAGCTATTGTTGCTATGATGATCGGTTTTGCGCTTATCATCTATCTGTATCAACTGTGGCAGGACGAAGTGTTCAAAACAGCCCGAGACGAAACTCATAAATGACCAAGAACTGTCTTAATGTCCGTTTCATTTTGAGAAAGAAACCGAATTAACCGAAAAAACGTGGATATCTCCGATTGAAAGACTTTTCCACGTTGACTTTATAATAGCGATTACCTTGCTCCACAAACTGTACGAAACTAGTAAATTCCATACATTCTACATTGGTTTGGCACCTTGCTAGACCTTTTTATTTTGAAGATGGCCACAGCTGTTAGAATCTCTGCATTTACCACAAGGACTCTCCTCTGAATCAAATGATACTCCTTACTTATGCTTCTATTTATAATACAGTCACCGTATTGTATCTAAATGAGGTAATGTCTACTTACTAAATTCTTACCATCTGCCTATCTATTTCCCAAACCTTTTGCGATATCCACATTTCCTACATAATTCCTCGACTGCCACTCTTCGTGAAAAGCCATCTACAAGATTTTTTGCTCTATCCATTTCGATAATATCAGAAAATGAATCCTCGTTAATATTTCCTAGGTTGATAACGCCCTCACCATCTAGACAACAAGGTATAACCGTTCCGTTTGCTAAAATACCCGCTTGATTTCGCATGCCATAGCAGAAGCCCTTCCCATCGTCTTCTTCCTCATGTAACGCAGGCCATTGAAACTCGTAATCTTGATTGATGAAGATACGGTCTGCAATTTTCACGCCGCTTCCTGGCACGACCTTCTCCTCAATTTTAAAGTCTAGATTAAATTCCCTCTCAATAATCTCCAATAATTCTCGATTTCGTTGTCTTTCACTATTCGTCGCATTATCTTGGGTAAGGTTCCATAATCTCAAGGAAACGATCATTTCTGATTGACTTGTTGCTTCTTTAATAAAAGAAAGAATACTCTTCACATAACCTTCTTTATCTTTAGAACCAATATGGCCATCGAAACTATGAAGTGAGAAGTTCATCTGTCTTAACGCAGGTTTATTAAATAACTTCTCTCTTTTTTTATTAATTAATGTTCCATTTGTTGTGATATTAACTTTAAATCCTTTTTCATGACTTATATCTAACAACTGGCCAATTTTAGGATGGAGTAACGGTTCACCTTTTACATGTAAATAAATGTAGTCTGTATGTGGTTTAATTTGGTCTAATCGCTTAGAAAAATCTTCCACAGAAATAAATTGCTTCTGTCGTTCTGTTGGCGGACAAAAGCTACATGCAAGATTACACACACTTGTAATCTCTAAGTAAAATTTCTTAAATTTTTTCACCATCAAATTCCTCACTTCTTTGACTACTTAGAACCCTATAATATTGTTTGTATTAAGATTATAGCCTATTTGTTCATGATGGTAACATGCTTTTTCATGGAAATCATCGTTATCAGTTTGGCTTAGCGAAAAACCTCATTTACTTATGGTAAGGTTCACTGTGATTTTTCTGTATGATGATTCCTGTTACTTTTATACTACTGAAGATCTCAAATTCCACCCGTAAAACCTAAAAATTTTGTAACTATTTGTCGATTAAATTAAATTTCCTTTTTTTTCATCTGGACCTATAATATGTTTATAGGGAATTATACATAGGTAACTACCGTGGCCACGAAATTTATCCATGTATACTAGGACTTTAGGTAGGCTAAGAAATATAATCTTTATTTGGACACTTGGATTATATGGAGCTAATAGTGTAACCGGACCTCTAACTTTAGGGGTGCTATGAAAGATAGCCTTTATTTGGACACTTGGGCTATGTGGAGCTAGTAGTGTAACCGACCCTCTTATTTAATTTACCTACAAATTTATTTAAGAGGAGCAAGAATGATGAAGAAAAAAAGTATTATTAATGTATTAAGTAAAAAGGCTTTACTTGTCGCAACTGCAATTGCAATTTCAGGCGTTGTGCCTACGAGTGTTGCTTTAGCTCATGGAGAGTTAGTGGCTGCTGAGGTAGCTGCCCAGGAAAATACTAGAGTGTCTGGCTTGCCAGGAGAAACAGTTACAGTACCAGTTCAAGTTTGGTTAATCCCAGATGGTGGGGGGAACAAAACAGATGCAGCAACAGTAACTGTTAATTTAGGTGGTCAAACACAGCATGATAAAACTCTTACTTTTGCAGCTAATGAATTTAATACAAAGAAAACCGTTAATTTAGAATACACAATCTCAGCAGACGCTACTGTTGGCAACTTAAACCTTAAAGTTGAAATGAGCTCGAACATAAAAACTGGTAGTAATCAGGTACGAAATGAGAAGCCAGATAATGTTACCATACAAGTTGTAAACCCTGCTCCATTAGTTCCAGCTGATACAACAGCACCAGTCGTTGTTTTTATTAATCCTATAAGTGGTATATTCAATGCAACTACACTCCCAACTGAGTTTAAAATTTCTTTAGACGAAGCTAGTGAATTGTTTGTTAACGGTCAGTCTCAAGGAGAATTTGAATCAGGAACACATTCTTTACTTTTGCCTACACCAACTGAAGGGGTTAACACAGTAACTTTACAAGCAGTAGATGCTGCTAAAAATGTAAGTTCAGTAGTTCCTTTTACTTACACATACGACTCTATTGCACCTGAAGTAACTTCTTCTCCCAATAGAAACACAAATGGAAATAGTTGGTATAAAGAGGATGTAACTGTATCTTTTAATGCAACTGATAGTGGAACAGGTGTTAATAAAGAATCTATTAGTAAAGATGTTTTAGTAGCTGAAGATGGAATTCATACTATTTTTGGTACAGCTACTGACCTTGCAGGGAACTTAGGAACTTCTGAACCTATTACTATTAAGCTTGATAAAACAGCTCCAACTATTAGAGGAAGTGCAGATCGTTCTCCAAACTCAACTGGTTGGTATAAAGATAATGTTACGGTTACATTTAATGCTGCTGACACTCTTTCTGGTGTAGAATCATTTACTCAACCTGTAACTCTTTCTGAAGAAGGTAGAGACCAGTTTGCAAATGGTACAGCTACCGATCTTGCTGGGAACTCTGCTTCTACAGCAGTAAGTGGAATTAACATTGTTACCATTTGAACGGTATGTGCTAGCTGTTTTGCATAAACGACTTGGCTGACCCCACCACCAGCCATTGCACTGCGCCAGAAATAACTCTTACAGAAGCTCGTATATTTACACTTGGTGAAGTTGTAACTTGGACCGCTTCTGATAGGTTGTCTGGTCTTGCAACAGAAGCAAGTGGATTTATCGACACTAGCAAAGTGGGTAGTCATACTATTACAATTACTGCTAGAGATATTGCAGGAAATGAAACTGTAGAAACAGTAAACTATCAAGTAGTATATGACTTCGGTGGTATTCTCCAACCTATTAATCAGAATGGCTCTAGCGTGTTTAAAGCAGGTAGTACAGTACCAGTGAAGTTCCAATTAAAAGATAATAATGGTGCATTTATTACAGATGCAGTCGCAAAAATTGGTCATTCTAAGCAAAGTAACAATGTGTGGGGTAATGTAGAAGAAGCTGTATCTACAAGTGCAGCAACTACCGGAAATCTTTTTAGATATGATGCAAAAGACAACCAATATATTTTTAATCTAAATACTAAAGGGTTATCTTCCGGCACGTATAAACTTACTATTTCACTAAATGATGGTACAACTCAAGAAGTTGTTATTAGCTTAAGATAAATTCATGGAGGAGTCGCCTTAAGGCGATTCCTTTTTTAAAATTACTCTAAAATATACAAACCAAAAATCACTTATGATAAGGTTCACCCCTCATAATCCGAAACGCCCGATAAACCTGCTCCACCAACACCAACTTCATCAACTGATGCGGAAACGTCATCTTCGAAAAAGACAAACTTTCATTTGCTCTCTTCATCACATCATCACTCAACCCCAGCGATCCGCCAATCACAAAAGCAATTTTACTTTTACCGTATGTAGCTAGCTTATCTAGATTATCAGCTAGTTGTTCAGATGTTAGCATCTTTCCTTGTATAGCTAAAGCAATAACATAAGTATCAGGGTGGAGCTTGGCCAAAATTCTCTCCCCCTCTTTTTCTTTGATTTGTTGCTGTTCTGCTTCACTTGCTTGTTCTGGAGCTTTTTCGTCAGCAACTTCGATTAACTCTATTTTAGCGTAAGCACTTAAACGTTTTGTGTATTCATCTATTCCTTGTTTTAAATACTTCTCTTTTAACTTTCCTACGGTCACGATTGAGATATTCACAGTGTGTATAACCCCCTAAAATTTTATCCACAGTAGTTATCCACATATCCACACTGTGGATTTCTTTATGGGTTTACACTGTAGATGGCTCCGTTTTCACAGAAACTACATGCTGTGGATAACGATTTATCCTCTTCTTCTATTTTATCTACAACCGGTGCTTGCTCTTGCTCGTCCACCGTCATATCAATTGCTAAACTAATATGTTCGTCACATGCAAAATACATCGCTTTATACTCCCTTTCGTTTTTAGCTTATCTATTATATCATAACCACTTATTCGACTGTGGATAATTCCAAATTAAACCTTCTTCATACAAAAAAGAAGTAGCACCAAATCAGGTTCTACTTCTTTTATATAGCTAGTTAAAAACTTTGCTGTTCCGCCAATACTACCTTCACCGTTTCACGCGTTCCATTCCGGTAAATATCTACGTCAATCTCATCACCGATTTTCTTTTCTGTGTACAAGAATTTACGAAGATCATGCCCATCGTTAATGACCTCTCCTTCAATTTCAACAATCACATCATATTCTTGTAATCCTGCACGATCAGCTGGTGAGTTAGGAGAGATACTTGTAACAACGACTCCACCTTTAATGTCCTCAGGAAGCCTTAATGTTTCTTGCCAGTACGTACTTGGAATTTCGTTTAATGATCTAATGCCAACACCCATTTGTGGTCTACGAACTTCTCCAATGCTTTCTAGGTCTTCAATTACGGGGATTGCAATTTCTGTTGGAATCGCAAATCCAATTCCTTCAACCGAACTTTGAGCAATTTTCATTGAGTTAATACCAATTACTTGCCCTTCGATATTAATGAGAGCTCCTCCACTGTTACCCGGGTTAATAGCGGCATCTGTTTGCAGAACTTCTGCATACCAATCTATTTGACCATTTCCTGTTAAGTCAACGGGAATACTTCGTTCTGTCGCACTTATAATTCCTTGGGTAACGGTACTTGAGAACCTGAGTCCAAGTGGATTTCCGATTGCTAATGCTGGTTCTCCTACCTGGAGCATTTCAGAACTACCGAATTCAGCTATAACATCGACATCACTGCCATCGATTTCTAGAACAGCTAAGTCGGTTATAACGTCACTTCCTAGTAGTTTAGCTGGAATACGTGTTCCATCTGCTAAACTAACTTCTATTTCATTTGCTCGTTCGATAACATGGTGATTTGTTACGACATATGCTTTGTCTCCAGATTTCTTATAGATAACACCTGAACCAGTTCCTTCGTTTCCTTCTTGTGTGAAGAAATTTGTTTGTTGCATGTTAATAACACCAACTACGGCATCAGATACTTTATTTACGGCTTGAGTCACATCAGAGTTAACATTGTAACTTATCGTTTGAGCTAACCCTTCTTGCGGAGTTTCTTGTTCTGGAATACCTGATACTTCTCTATCATTTATTTCATAAGGTAATAGTCCAATATTCGAGAGAACAGGAATTGAAAATAGAACAATAAACCCACCTACAACTGCACCAATTAAAGCTGACAGACCTGATCCACCACGGTTGGGACCACGACGCCGACTCACTGTTTCTGTAACATGATCATCATAGTAACCCACAATTGACACCATCCTTTTTATTATTGAGATTTACTTTACTAAAGAAAGTGATTTTGATTTTATTATAATAATTTTACAGCGAAATACTAGTACTATGGTCACTTTCCCTTTATTTTTGATACTTTTTATATAATTACCAACAACATTGACGCGTAACCGTGTAAAGAAGGGTTACTATTATTTTTTTTAAATGGTTTATCAGATTGTTGCTTTAAAGATGTTTTTCCTCTTAGTGAAATGGAGTGGAATGGAACGAACATGTGAGAACGGCTAACCCATAACAACAACAAAGTTCTACTCAAAAAACCTCTACTTTCTTTCTCAGTAGAGGTTTACATTTCTATGAAACAACAGCTAATGCTGTTGGTTGATGAGGATCGGTATCATATAGTTCAAATTGCTCTCCTACGGCCATTCCTTGCTCTTTTAGCACTTGTTCAACCGAAAGCCTTGCTAAGTCCTTTAAATTGTTATCTAGGCTTAAATGAGCTAAATAAATACGGCTCGTGTTATCACCAATGCACTCAGAAAGAGCTAGGGCTGCATCCTCATTAGATACATGTCCAACATCGCTTAAGATACGACGCTTTATGCTCCATGGATATTTGCCCATTCGTAGCATGTTAATATCATGATTTGATTCGAAAATGAACATATCTGCACCCTTTATTGTCCCTTTAATGCGTTCACTCACATAACCCATATCGGTAGCTAAAACAAGCTTTTTTCCTTCATGCAAAAACGAGAAAAACATTGGTTCGGCAGCATCATGCGAAACACCAAAGGATTCAACATCAAGGTTTCCAAATGTTTTCACTTCTCCGGTTTTAAAGACAAATTTCTGCTCTGTCGCAATGTTGCCAAGATGACTGTCCATCGCTTGCCACGTTTTCTCGTTCGCATAAATCGGAAGCTTATGTTTTCTAGCAAAAATACCGACTCCCTTGATATGATCTGAGTGTTCGTGACTAACTAAAATGCCGTTGAGATCTTTAGGATTTCGATTAATGGATTGAAATAACTCGTCCATTTTCTTTCCACTTAAACCTGCATCTATTAATAATCGCTGGCTATCTGTTTCTACATAAACAGCGTTGCCGGTACTCCCACTTGCAAGTACACTAAAGCGTAAAGTCATATAAATTCATCCTCTCTACTAAGTAGTACTGTCAGAAATGACAGCCACCCTTAGTTTTCATAAAAATAGGCAGGAAGTAACTGCTCTATGTTAATTGCTGTACTGTACCTCCAGTAGCGTGAACAAGATAAATCTCACCATCAACAGTGACTCGCCACATCGGTGCAAAAACTTGAATGTCTCCTGTTGGGCTGATGAAGCTATAATAACCAAATTGAACATTTGTGATCGTTTGATTCATACGCACTAGTTGGTCATTTAATAAGATTTCAACTGCTTTTAAACTAGAGATGATTTCACGATCTTCCCCTTCTTGCTCTTCAAACTGAAAGTACCTTTGCTGATAACTAATTATTCTTTGTTGATCATCTAGTTGTAAAATTAAAGGCTGATCATCCAATGTATAAGCGGTTTTATCTTTGTGTACTTGATATAAGTACACCCTGTTTCTTTCATGCTCATAACCACCTAAGCGATAACGATCTCCTTCAAAAATATACGTATTTAAAAATAGATTGAGTGCTTCCGATTGCTGTTCATCAGCAAGTTCAAATGGCTCATCGAGTACCGAAACAATTGTATGTTCATCAACTAATTGAATGTCTTGTTCATCAATCGCTGGAATGTTATCAACTGTTAAATCTGCTAACTTGCCAATAATTAAAAGTCCAGAAACGTCTTCTTCCGGCAATTCCATTTCAATGGTTACATTATTTTCTCGTAAACGCTCTTGAATAGTTGCTTCTGTAATCATATTAATCTGATTTACATTGTGAGTCTCGATTAATTGCCAAGTTAAAAACACATTAATGAACAAGAAGGTAATAATGAAAATTGTCTTCGTTCTACTCCAATCCATTAGAACCTCCTCCTTCAAACGTTACTTTTTGCCATCTATTGCCGTAAAGCACAAACCAATGAGGTTCAATGGTGACAAAAGAGGTATTTCTCATCACCATTTCATAGCCAATCACCACTTTGGATAGCCTTTCTGGCTGGAAAAACTCTTGCTCATTTAAACGTTCGATTACTTCTTGACCTGAAGGCAACTCAATGCGTTCATTCACATCAATAGGAGTGCTATCGAGTTCAAATAGTGGTCTAGTATACGAGACAATTTGATTACCTGAGCGACTAATATCAAGTGACATGGATCCTTGTCCTTCAAAATTAATCACTGGATATCCATTTACATGAAGCATAAATGAAGCTTCATCTCGTAATTCTGTCTGACGCCAATCAGCCAACACATAATCATCTGACCATCCTCCGTGACCATTGATGAACTCATAACCATTTAAAATAATATGCTTACTGTTTCGCTCTTGCGTTTCAATAAAAATCGGGTTGATATACTCCATAAATAAACTATTATTTTGCAAAGTAATGATCCGATTTCCATCCGTATATGAATCTTCTCCGTCAGTTTGCTGATAATACTTTACCAAACTAGGATCGGTAAAAAGAGTCTGTTGATAATATTTAATAGATAATGAGTTTGTTTGAAAGGACAACCTGGAAGCTTTTACTGGTTCTACTGGAACATACACAGATGTTGTTAATTTAGGTGAATAGGCAGGTGGTAACTCAACAATTGGTTCAACTTGTTTGAAGTCATTTATCGCTTCAACATAAGTGGTGAAGTCTGTTATTGATAAATCTGTTGAGAGCTCAATCACTCTTTCTTCTTCCACCGATAAAATTTGCATATAAACCTCTTCACTCTGATCCACAAATAAAAATAACCGATCTAGCTCTGTTAATGGAACCGTCATTTCTTCTTCGCCTAATTCAAAAAGGCTAAAAAAGAGATCTGTTGGAATAGCAGCAGGGAAAATGATTTCTACTCCTCCTTGTTCCAACCTCTTTGGAAATGGCCCTGTTGCAAGTGTGTTAACAACATCCAAATTTGATCGTAACAACTTATCATAAACTTGCTGAAACCGTTTATCGTGCTTTGGGATCATTGCAAACTTGTTTTCAAAGTGAACAATCATTTGCTCGGGTAAGATGACTTCTTTTAGTTTTTTTTCTTCACGTTCTGTATTAAGAGACTCGCTCGGAACATACCTTTTTGTATCGTCTAGAAGAGCAATCTCTGGTTGAAACGTATAGAGCTGCCATGTTAATACAATACTGAGTCCAATTAAAACAATCAGGACCGTAGATTTGATATGCTCATAGTTCATGCTCTCCCTCCTGATCATTGGAATAAGGCAATGTAATATAAATCGTTGTTCCTGCGCCGTACTCACTCTCTGCCCAAATTTCACCGTTATGAACATGAATTAACTCTTTCGCAATAGCCAGTCCAAGTCCTGTTCCACCGACACTTCTGGCTCTTGCTTTATCTACTCTGTAAAAGCGGTCAAATATTTTCGTTTGACTTTCTCTTGGGATACCCATACCCTGGTCAGAAATGCTAATTTGAAGGTGTTCGTTTTTTTGCAACATTTGAATTTTAATGTCTCCACCCTCAGGAGAGTACTTCATTGCATTTGAGATAATATTATCTAGTACTTGCGTTAATTTATCAGGGGCTACCCTAACATAAACAGGTGTATTAGCAATTTTTCGATTGAAACGAATTTTTTTATCTAAGGCTATCATTTCAAAACGATCAATAATATCATTCAAAAGAGATCCCATATTAATGAGTTGAAATGAAAATTTATAATCGTGACTATCAATCTTAGATAGTTGTAATAAATCATTAACAAGGCGAATCATTCGTTCTGTTTCATTTTGAGTTACACCTAAAAACCGAGGGCCAAGCTCTTTATCATTCATTGCCCCGTCTTCCAATGCTTCAAGATAGCTTTTCATCGTTGTCAGCGGCGTTCGTAATTCATGTGAAACATTTGCTACGAATTCTCTTCGCTCTTGCTCAATTTTCTCTTGTTCCGTAACATCATGGACCACGGTAATAAAACCATTAATCGGTCCATTTTCTTCTTGAATAATAGAGAACTTCGCTTCAAGCAAGTATTCTTCGTCGTCACTACTAAAATCTAGTAATAATGAATCGGGAAGCTCCTCTAAATCTTCTAAACTAACGGCTTCTGGTAAACGCAAAACGTTTGTCAGCATCTCTCCTAAAACCGACTGATTGGAGAGCTTGAGTAACTCTTCTGCCCGTTTATTTAGTAAAATGATACGGCCGTTCTTATCACTGGCAATTACCCCATCTGTCATATGTGTTAAAACGGATTTCAAACGCTTCTGCTCACGGTCTCGAGTCAGCGTAGCATCTTGTAACTTCAACGTTAACTCATTAAACGACGTAGCCAGCTGACTAATTTCATCTGCACTATACACTTTTACTTGCTTTGAAAAGTCACCCCGGCCCATTCGTAACGCTTGTCTACGCATATCAAAAATCGGTCCGGTAATCGTTCTTGCAAGTAAGATAACTAACACAACAGAGATAATTAAAGCAATAAACGTACCACTTAATAAAATACTATTAATTTGCCTCATCTGTCCGTAGATACCTTCCATTGAAGCCTCAATATATAATGCTCCAACAGGTCCATCATCGGATTTGATTGGTACTGCCATCACACGAACTCGGTGGCCCGTTGTAGGATCTCTTAAAACGTCATCGTCAGCAGAACCGAGTAAAGCACGCTTCACTCGTACTTCTGTACTTTGTTGACCCACAATATGTCTATTCGATAAATTAGACGTGCTAATAACAACTCGATTCTGATCAATCACTTGTACTTCGGAGTGATCAATTGAAAAAATATCTCTTAACATCGCGTTAAATTTTGCATTAATCGCACTTCGGTCATCTTTATTATTAATCATTTCTTCAGCAAGATTATAAGCTAGTAGATTGGCTCGGTCATCGAGCATTTCAAAGTAATTACTCACTAGTTGATGCTCAAGCTGTTTTGTAAAATAAACCCCAATGATTTGCATTGCAATGAATATGAGAAGTACATAAATAATGATTAATTTGAATTGAATCGACTTAAAAAAGCCAACTTTATTTTCCATTAAGTCTGCTCCTGTAGGTCAGGTGAAGATAAATAGTAACCGACTCCTCTACGAGTAATAATCCAAGAAGGGTAACTTGGGTTGTCTTCTACTTTCTCCCTTAGTCTACGAACTGTAACATCGACCGTTCTCACATCTCCAAAATAGTCATAACCCCAAACAGCTTGTAACAAATGCTCTCTAGTCATCACCTGGTCTAAATGTTTTGCTAAATAATGAATCAATTCAAACTCCCGGTGTGTCAGATCAATCGCCTCACCACGTCGCTTCACCTGGTAAGCTTCAGGATAAATAATTAAATCGCCCACGACAATTTCTTTAGAGCTTACCCCTGAGTCTTCTCCACTTGTTTTATGACGCCTTAGATTAGCTTTAACACGAGCTAAAAGCTCTCTAGTACTAAAAGGCTTGGTAACATAATCATCAGCACCTAATTCGAGTCCAAGTACTTTATCTATTTCAGAATCTTTTGCTGTTAACATAATAATAGGAATGTCATATTGTTTACGAACTTCCCGGCAGACTTCCATTCCATCTTTATAAGGAAGCATAATATCAAGTAAAATTAAATCTGGTTCCTCTTTTTTTACTAATTCAATTGCTTCTAACCCATCATACGCACAAACAACTTCATAACCTTCTTTTTCTAAGTTGAACTTTAAAATATCTGCGATCGGTCTCTCATCGTCTACAACTAAAATCCGTTTTTCCATGTGCAGATCTCTCCCGTTCTCTTTTAGTCTTACCTTACATTTTAACACATGTAACCGATACCCTGTACGTTGGAAAACATGAAAAATCGAGGTAAACTCACAAGAAACTCTTTCCACCTAGCCCACAGAAACCCTGTCTAGGAGAGATCGTACCTTTTTGTGAGTCAACCTCGATTGACTATCTTAAGTAATGCATTGGATTTTTTAATTGTCCGTTTTCATAAACTTCAAAGTGAAGATGAATTCCAGTAGAATTACCTGTAGACCCCATCACACCAATTTTTTGGCCTTTTGTTACAGTTTGACCAACTTTCACATCAATAGATGCTAAATGAGCATAAAGTGTTTCCATGCCGTTATTATGGTTAATACGAACTAGATTACCATAACCACCTGAGAAGGTAGCTTGTGTAATCGTACCATTGTCAGCTGCTAAAATATTATAGTTACTCGGTCTTGCTATATCTATTCCTCTATGAAATCTTCCCCAACGATTTCCTTGATAACTAGAAATATAACCACCAACGGCAGGCCAACCTAATTGTCCTGAACCGCGTGAAGGCATTTCCTTTGTACCCCTTGTTACAATTTTAGTTACAGGTTCCTTCGTCACTTGTTCAGATATCACTTCACGTTTAATAAGGTTACCATTTTTATAAGTAGTTTCATATTCTATCACTTGTGTACCAGCTTGTCCTTCTTGAGTAACTTTATTGTCACCCTTCCACATCGAGTCATCTTCTCTCACTTCTGTTTCAAAAGCAATTTCTTCTTCTACTTTTGATCGTTGAGTTGACTCAACTTCAACAAGTGGCTGATAAGCTGTTACTTTAAGCTCTTGTCCAACTCGAATGACACTATCTTTATTTAACGTATTATTAATTTCTAATAGTTAGAAGTTGATAGATTATGGTTATCGGCAATTGTTCCTAATACATCGCCTTCTTTAACCGTATAGGTTTGTTCTTCAAGAACTCCTTTAGTCAACTTATTAACAGCTTCTTCTACTGTTAAAATATCTTGAGGAGATGCTAATACTTCCTTCTCCACTAATTCTTCTGTCAAAGAAATATCCGTAAAAATTGTTTCTCCTATTTCCAAGGCATCAACATTCTTTTCCTCTTCTATAAACTGCGAATAGGTTTCTTCATCTACATATTGTGTTATTAGATCTTGAATCACTTGCTTTGCTTCTTTTTTAGATGCGAGGTGGATGATCGCTTCTTCACCAAGCATTAAAGCCGTTACTTCTGCTTGAACGGTTAATTGTTCTTCTAAAGAATCCAATACACTCTGATCTTCTTCAATTTCAGTAAACACGAACTCTGGCAGTACTCGGACTTCCTCAGCTACTTGCAATGAAACATCCGAATATTGGCCCTTAGTTGAATCTAATAGTTCAGTCATATATTGATAGACAGGCTGATCATCAAGTAATGTACCAATATGTTCATTATCAATATAAATGTGATAAATAGTTTTTACATTAGGTCTTTCAGCAGAAACTCCGTTTGCAAACCCACTAAAAACCATGATTGTCATTAATGCTATTATAAATGTTTGAAATACTCTAGTTTGTGGAACATAAAGTAATGAAAGTTGTTTATTCATTTTTTTCCTCCTATTAAACCTTGCTCTATGTATAAAGTAATAGTTTTTAGTAAGCTTGTTTGTATAATAACCATAGAATAAAATATGGGATTACACGTTCTCCACATATTCGTTCCGCGGGGAGGTGTCAAGCTTCTAGGTCCCGCAGGAGTCGAGTGGCTTCCGCTTCATTTCACTACAAGAAAGACGAATGTAACAATTTTTATAAAAAATAAAAAAGATAATTCTAAAATCCGACTTATGGACCTAGAAACGTCACACGTTATTTAATAACTTTATAAAATACCTTATGTTTCGACGACATTTTACAAAGCTATTAAACCTTTTTTATTCTAACATAATCTTCTAGTTGTGGGGCTAATATATCAAACTGAAAATAGATTGTAATATTGCTGTCATATAACTGGTTATTTTAGGGAATTTTGTAGTTTTAAAAAATAAAAAATCCGCATGGAATTCCACACGGATTTGAGTGCCGGCCAGAGGACTTGAACCCCCAACCTACTGATTACAAGTCAGTTGCTCTACCAATTGAGCTAGGCCGGCAAATAAAAAAAATGGTGGCTCAGGACGGAATCGAACCGCCGACACATGGATTTTCAGTCCATTGCTCTACCGACTGAGCTACTGAGCCACTACTAAATATTAAATTGGCGGTCCGGACGGGACTCGAACCCGCGACCTCCTGCGTGACAGGCAGGCATTCTAACCAACTGAACTACCGGACCATGATAAAAAAATTAAATTGGTGACCCGTACGGGATTCGAACCCGTGTTACCGCCGTGAAAGGGCGGTGTCTTAACCGCTTGACCAACGGGCCACTTTGGGAAATGGTGAGCCATGAAGGACTCGAACCTTCGACCCTCTGATTAAAAGTCAGATGCTCTACCAACTGAGCTAATGGCTCTTACTTTTGAAAATTTCAATTAGCTTATCTGATATTCATCTGAAGCTTTTGTTATTTTCTCTCTAAGAGCTTGTTTATCTCTTAGCGACAAGATTTATAATATCATGTCTTTTATTTTAATGCAAGCATAATAATAATATTTTTCAAATAAATCTATTTCTGCATACTCTGTTGGTGTTTTTATAGGTTACCAATCCTTCACAATGTTTGTTGCATTACGCTCCTACACACTATTTCACTAAAGAAAAAATAACCTTTATACAACAATTTTTACTGAAACAGCCTAAAAAAATGAAGAGTACAACTTTTGCACTCTTCATCACGACCATTAAGCGAATACTCCACGAACTAGATTCGTTTGATTACGATCTGGTCCAACAGAGAAAATCGTTAATGGAATACCTGTTAATTGAGAAATACGCTCAATATAATGGCGTGCATTTACTGGTAGCTCACTTAAAGATTTTACCCCAGTAATATCTTCTTCCCAACCCGGAAGTTCTTCAAAAACTGGTTCACATTCTGCTAACATCTTAAGGCTTGCTGGAAACTCTTCAATGACTTCCCCACGATATTTGTAAGCAGTACAAATTTTTAACGTTTTAATACCTGTTAAAACATCAATAGAGTTTAAAGAAAGATCTGTAATACCACTTACACGACGAGCATGGCGTACAACGACACTATCAAACCAACCTACACGACGTGGACGACCAGTTGTAGTACCATATTCATTACCAACTTCACGGATTAAGTCTCCAATCTCATCATGCAACTCAGTTGGGAACGGACCATCACCAACACGAGTTGTGTAAGCTTTCGAAACTCCAACAACATGGTTAATCTTTGAAGGACCTACACCTGAACCAATTGTCACTCCACCAGCAATTGGGTTAGAAGAAGTAACGAATGGATAAGTACCTTGGTCAATATCAAGCATTACACCTTGAGCACCTTCAAATAGGACACGACGCCCTTCATCTAATGCATCGTTTAACACAACAGATGTATCTACTACATACTTAGCCACTTGTTGACCATACTCAAAGTACTCATCAAGGATTTCTTCTTTTGTAAATCCTTCTACTTCATAGTATTTTTCAAACATGCGATTTTTCTCTGCTAGATTACGCTCAAGTTTCTCTTCAAATACTTCTCTATCAAGTAGATCTGCCATTCGAATGCCTACTCGAGCAGCTTTATCCATATAAGCTGGTCCAATACCTTTTTTCGTTGTCCCAATTTTATTAGCACCTTTACGCTCTTCTTCAACTGCATCCAGTTTAAGATGATAAGGAAGAATAACATGTGCACGATTACTAATACGAAGATTACTTGTATCTACATCACGCTCATGGAGGTACGCTAACTCTTCAACCAGGGCTTTCGGATCAATAACCATTCCATTTCCGATTACGCAACTTTTATCTTTATAAAAAATACCTGATGGAATCAAATGAAGCTTATATTTTTTTCCATTAAAAACTATTGTATGTCCTGCATTATTTCCACCTTGGTAACGCGCAACCACTTCTGCTTTTTCAGAAAGATAATCTGTGATCTTTCCCTTTCCTTCATCGCCCCATTGTGTACCTACTACAACAACTGATGACATGAAATGCACCTCCATAAACTATCTATAACTAAATTTTATGTTTTTTCTAAGCCATTGATAAGTATACCAACTACGAAAACAGCCGTCAATGTAAACACGAACAATTGTAAGATAACTTTATAGGTTTGTTCGTTTAATGCACAGCAGGTAAAAATTAAGGTCTATTTTCAGAGACTGAGTTAAACGATCCTGACATGTTCGTTCCATTACACTGCAGTCACTCGCTTTCCGCGGGGAGGTGGCGAGTGACTTCCGTTCCATTTCACTATGAGGAAAAAACATAATACAAATCAAAAACCCATTGTGAAAACAGTCAAATAAAAAAAAGATAACCCCTGAGAAAGAATGGCTAATAAAGTTAAATTTATTTTAACCTATTCCTTCTTTTCTATGAGTTATCTTAGTTATGCTCCTGGTGGCATATCTCTTTCATCATGTCGTCGTTCTAAATTGACGAATTTATTGTATTCTTTTACGAAAGCAAGTTCTACAGTACCAACTGGACCGTTACGTTGCTTTGCAATAATAATTTCAATGATATTTTGATTTTCTGTTTCTTTATCGTAGTAATCGTCACGATATAAGAAGGCTACGATATCAGCATCCTGCTCAATACTTCCTGATTCACGAATATCTGACATCATTGGACGCTTGTCTTGACGTGACTCAACTCCACGGGATAACTGCGATAAGGCAATAACAGGTACTTCAAGTTCACGAGCAATTTGCTTTAGTGTTCGCGATATTTCTGATACCTCTTGTTGTCTGTTCTCGCCACTTTTTCCGTTACCTTGAATAAGCTGTAAGTAGTCAATCATAATCATACCTAAGCCATGTTCTTGCTTTAAGCGACGGCATTTAGCTCGAATATCATTAACTTTAACGCCCGGAGTATCATCTATATAAATTCCTGCTTTCGCAAGACTTCCCATTGCCATTGTTAGCTTCTGCCAATCCTCTGAATTTAGAGCACCCGTTCTCATTCGTTGCGCATCAATATTGCCTTCCGCACATAGCATACGTTGAACTAGCTGACTAGCTCCCATCTCCAAACTAAAAATCGCTACATTTTCCCCAGCTCTTGTTGCTACGTTTTGCGAGATATTTAATGCAAATGCCGTTTTACCAACTGATGGACGTGCGGCCACAATAATAAGATCGTTTCGTTGGAAACCAGCTGTCATTCGGTCTAATTCTACGAAGCCGGTTGGAATCCCCGTGATCTCACCTGTTTGATTTTGAAGTTCTTCAATTTTATCGTAAGTCTCTATAAGAACGTCTTTTATCGAAATAAAAGCACTCGTATTTTTCCGTTGTGATACGTCTAAAATTGTTTTCTCTGCTTCAACAAGGATCGTATCGACTTCTTCTTCGCTTGCATAGCCATCTGCTGCAATGTTTGTCGCTACTTTAATTAATCTTCTAAGAACAGATTTTTCCTCAACAATTCGACTATAATAATCGACATTGGCAGCTGTAGGTACAGCATTGGCTAAGTCACTTAAATAAGCAACGCCACCAATTTCATCAAGCCATTTCTTATTTTGAAGTTCCGAAGTTACCGTTACAAGATCAACTGGTTCTCCTTTTTCTGCTAAATCGAGCATTACTTGATAGACACGTTGATGGGCGGCGCGATAAAAATCATCAGGCAAAAGGCGTTCCGATGCTGTAACAAGTGCTTCATCCGCTAAGAAGATAGCTCCCAAGACTGCCTGCTCTGCTTCTATATTCTGAGGCGGCGTGCGATCTGCAAACAAGTCACTCATGCTATCTCTCCTCTCATCACTCTTTCTGTTAACACTTTAACAGCTTACTAGATTCATCTAAAGGTTTAAATTTTACCTTTTTTGCTTCATTCATACCAATTAGCATTTCTAAACACAAACAAAATGGCTGATTCACCATCAACCATCTGTTTGTAATCTCTATTCTTCTATAACTTGAACTTTTACAGTAGCAACCACTTCAGGGTGAATTTTAATGGGTACATTGGTAAATCCAAGAGCGCGGATTGGTTCGTTTAATAAGATTTTTCGTTTATCTACTTTTTTCTTCATCTTATTTAATGTTTCAGCAATTTGTTTAGTGGATATTGCGCCGAAAAGTCTTCCACCCTCACCAGATTTAGCTTTGATTTGAACAGTTAAAGCTTCAAGTTCTTCTTTATAAGCTTTTGCTTTTTCAAGCTCTTCTTCTACTTTTTTCTGTTCACTTTTCGTTTTTGCGTTAAGGTCTGCTAGTGTTCCCTTAGTTGCTTCAACAGCAAGTTTGTTTGGTAAAAGATAGTTTCTAGCGTAACCGTCAGAGACATTTTTTGTTTCTCCTTTTTTACCTTTTCCTTTTACATCAGCTAAAAAAATTACTTGCATCTTTATTTTCCCCCTTCTAAATAGTAATCTATTGCTTCTTGAAGTTTTCCTTTTGCTTCGTCTAAATCCACATCTTCAAGTTGCGTCGCAGCATTCGTTAAATGTCCGCCACCGTTTAAACGTTCCATAATCAATTGTACATTCACTTCGCCAAGTGACCTAGCACTGATACTAACGACTCCGTCTTTACGTTTTGAGAGGACGAATGACGCGACAGTCCCTTTCATATTCAGCAATGTATCAGCCGCTTGAGCGATGATAATCTGACTGTATACTTCATCATCATTAGCAATCGAAATGGCGATACCTTTGTGATAGAAATAAGCACTCTCAATCAGTTTAGCACGCTTCACATAATGCTCCAAGTCCTCTTTTAACAACGTTTGGACAAGGGTTGTATCTGCTCCATTTGAGCGTAGAAAGGAAGCTGCATCAAATGTTCTCGCACCAGTACGGACAGCAAAACTTTTCGTATCAACAATAATCCCTGCAAGTAAAGCTGTTGATTCAAGCCGATCCATCTTCAATTTCTTCGGTTGATATTCAAGTAACTCTGTGACTAACTCTGCAGTAGATGACGCATAAGGCTCCATATAAACAAGGACAGGATCTTTTATAAATTCCTCACCACGACGGTGATGATCAAGCACAATAATCCTTTCCACTTCTTCTAGGAGTTTAGGTTCAATAACAAGTGAAGGTTTATGTGTATCAACGACAATCAATAGTGTACCAGGGGTCACTTCTTCCAACGCCTCATTCGGAGTAATGAACTTAGACCAGAGATTATCGTGATTTTCTACTTCTTCCATCAATTTTTGAACATCATGATTTATATCAGTGTGATCAATGATAATTGAAGCTTCTTTTTCATTTACATCAGCGATTTTTTGAACACCAATAGCGGCTCCAATCGCATCCATATCAGGATTTTTATGCCCCATGATGAAAACTTTTTCACTTTCTAGAACGAAGTCTCGCAACGCATGAGAAATGACACGGGCTCTTACTCTCGTTCTTTTCTCGAGAGCATTTGACTTCCCTCCGTAAAAAGTTACTTTACCATTCTTTTTCTTAATAGCAACCTGATCTCCACCACGACCTAGAGCAAGATCTAAACTTGATTGAGCTAAAATCCCTAGTTCTCGGAGTGAATCTTCACCCTTCCCACTCCAAGACTTAACGTAATCGGAACTTTCTCTTTTCCTGTAATTTCACGAATTTTATCTAGTATATCGAAGCGATTTTTTTCTAAATCTTTAAGCGACTTCATATTCATAACTGCAATGAACCGGTCAGATGCTGTTCTACGTAAGAAGATTTCATGCTCATTCGCCCAATTATTTAAAGCCAGTGTCACTTGACTCATTAAACGACTTCTAAGTTGATCCTCCATTCCTTGAGTCACTTCATCATAATTATCTAAGAAAATGAGGGACACAACCGTCTGAGCTTCCTCAAAACGCTCCGTTGCTTCTTTGATTTCTGTTATATCTTGAAAATAAATTAATCTTTCATCTAGTTCATGTGACACATAGAAGAAAAGTTCACCTATTTGAAGAGTTTGATTTTTTTCATCACTCTCTATCATTAAAATTAATTCTTCACTAATATCGTTTAAATGTTTTCCGATCACATCGCTAGCTATATATGATGTTACATATGGGTTCCCCCACTGTACCACTTTTTCTTCATTATAAAGAATCATTCCAATTGGTAGCTTCGTAACAGCTTCTTCGCCAGCTTTTGATACACGGTAAGATAGAGTCGAGATATACTCCTCTAAATCTTTTTCAAACGATATTCTTGCTTGTATGCCATAGATTAAAACTACACCTAACAAGAAAAAGCCTATCACACCAATTTGCCATTGATACCATGTTAATATTCCTATAAATAACAGAGCGATCACAACAAGGGCAATCATGTGGTAGCCGTGCCACCGTTTCATTAAGAACTTTGGCATAATGTCAGCTCCTATTTCTTCTGGCTTGTGATACGTTTACGTAAATCAAAGCCTAAATCTATAATCCCTATAATACGAATCACATATAAAAGAGGAGGGATTAATACAGCCGCAGCCACTATAAGGATTGGTATTGCCTTTGCCACCTTTTTTTTATGAAAATAAAAGAATACCACGGCAAATCCTTGTACAGCAATCACAATTTCAAGTAGAGGAAGTAGGTTCCAAATAATAAGAAATAAAGTTGTCCCTTCTTCAGCTCCAATTAATGCTAAGATAAGCACAATCAAATAATACCATAAAAATGATTTAGGAAATTGCCAATCTCGAAAAGCTGGTAAAGCCTCAACTGTGTGTCCTAAACGTCGTAACGTAAAATAACTTATCAACTTTGTAATAACGGCAAGCGTAACGCCTACTCCAACAATCATAACCGGCGCTAGATAAACCAGGTTATCAACCATCTCCAGCATTGCTGCTTGTTGATCTCCGCCCTGTCCAAACGAACCTAATGTCGTCTCAGCTAATTCTAATTGCTCTCTTGTTAACTCCGCTGCTAACTTCATCGGATTTTCTCCGATAATTAATACTAAAACTAAAAAAACAAGGAGCATATTTACTGTATAAACCAATCCAGCACCAATCAATACAGAGAAAGCAGAAAGATTTCTTCTGTATAACTCCCCTACTACTACACCAGAGCTACCAAAAATGAAAGCAGTTGGCACAGTAGGAAGCCCACCTATAAGAAACGCTAAAAATAGCGAAACGGCCCAAAGCATAATACCTGGCTTCAACCCTCTTCTAACTGTATACACAACAAACGGTAATGGCAACGCCCAAACAGTAATTACTCCTACAAACGGTACATATGTAGTTAGAAGTAAAATAATCGCAAAAACAGCGGCAAGAAGTGCACCTTCTGTTAGCGTTCTCGTATTTTTCACATAGACACCTCTTTTAACCTTCTTATCCTTGTCTATTTTAGCGTACTTACACGTAAAATTAAAGTTTTGCTGACAGACAGTTTTTTTATTGTGTCTAAAAAAAGAAAAGACACAGTGTTACACACTGTGTCTTTAATCATTAATTTACTTCATTAACATAAGGCAATAGAGCGATTTGACGAGCACGCTTAATTGCGATAGTTAATTGACGTTGATACTTCGCAGAAGTTCCAGTTACACGGCGAGGAAGAATTTTTCCACGCTCAGAAATGAAACGCTTAAGAAGATCAGTGTCTTTGTAATCGATTTTCGTAATTTTGTTTACTGTGAAGAAACAAACTTTACGACGCTTTGGACGACCACGACGAGCCATTAGACAGCACTCCTTTCAAATAGATTTTATAATAGTTAATAAAATTCTCATTTAGTAGAGAGGTCGCTTAGAACGGCAAATCATCATCCGATATATCTATCGGCTTACCATCGTTTGCAAATGGGTCATCATTAAACCCACCAGAAGGACGGTTTTGATTATTGTTGTTCTGTTGCTTAGCAAAGTCGTTTCCACCGCCGCCGTATCCAGGATTACCTCCAAAATAGTCATTCCCTTGTCCTTGATTCGCATTGTTTCCGCCACGAGGCTCAAGAAACTGAACGCTATCAGCTACAACTTCAGTAATAAAGACACGCTTGCCTTCATTATTATCATAGCTACGTGTTTGGATTTTTCCGTCTACACCAGCTAAACTACCTTTTTTCAAATAGTTAGCCACATTCTCTGCAGGTTTACGCCAAATAACACAGTTAATGAAATCTGCATCACGTTCGCCTTGCTGGTTAGAAAATGTACGGTTTACCGCTAGTGTGAAATTGGCAACTGCTACACCATTTGGTGTATAGCGTAACTCTGGGTCACGTGTTAAGCGCCCAACTAGCACGACTCTGTTTAGCATACGTACCCCTCCTACATCAATTAATTATTCTTCGTCTTTTGTAATAAGAACACGAATAACATTATCGTTGATCTTAATAAGACGGTTAAATTCTGCAATCGCTTCTGAGTTAGCTTGTACGTTTAATAACACGTAGAAACCTTCACGAAAATCGTTGATTTCATATGCTAAACGACGCTTACCCATCTCTTTTACCTGGTTGATTTCAGCACCATTAGTAGTTAGAACGTTGTTAAAACGTTCAACAACTTCTTTAGTTGCTGCTTCTTCTAGGTTTGGAGCGATGATGTACATGATTTCGTACTTACGCATTCCGGTCCACCTCCTTTTGGTCTAGCGGCTCCTTAATCGGAGCAAGGAGCAAAACTCAATAACTGAGTCTTTGCACTCGCATTAGTAGAGTATAACAGAACCGAACTTGCGCTGCAAGTCATTTAAAAAGTGTCAGACTATTACTAACTTTAGTAAACATAAATCAAAATAACTTCTCTTTGAATAAGGTGTTTAGAAAGAATGGTTTAGGAGGTTGAACAAGAAAGGATAGAGATGAATCTAAAAGCGGGTGTTTTGAAGGGAAATTCAATTAAACTATTTATTAACCTTTGCTTAGTTTTATAATAATTCAAAAAACTTATAGTTAAAAGCGTTATGTAAGAAAGATTAACAAAGAATATAAAGACTGTTTTGGAATAGTTTGTTGTTTATGCGAAATAGAATGAACTACCTTATTTTATCGCAAAAATTTTTTCAACAGTCTATATAAAAAGTAAGAGGCTGAGACAAAAGTGTTTTTAATAACGAGTAATCCGAACAAAAAAATGGTTACAGCGTAGCAATCGCTCCGGAAATACACTTCTCATTCCGCGGGCGGCTGGTGAGCCTCCTCGTGCTTACGCACTGCGGGGTCTCACCCTTGCCTTTATCCCGCAGGAGTCTACGTATATTTCCTCCGCTAAGGTTATGCATCGTTCGTATGCTCATTTAAAACACTTTAGTTAAGTCTCATCCTCTTGTCCAATTTTTATACGTTGAAACGGAAATGAATAACATCTCCATCTTGAACCACATACTCTTTTCCTTCTAAACGCACTTTTCCTTTTTCTTTGGCGATAGCCATTGAACCAGCTTCAATTAGGTCTTCGTAAGAGACAATTTCAGCACGAATAAATCCACGTTCAAAGTCAGTATGAATGATTCCAGCTGCTTGAGGTGCTTTAGTTCCTTTTCGGAAAGTCCAAGCTCTTACCTCTTGTACCCCTGCAGTAAAATACGTTTGCAAACCTAGCAAATGGTAAGCTGCACGAATCAATTGGTCAAGACCTGATTCCTTAATACCTAATTCTTCAAGGAACATTTGCTTTTCTTCACCTTCAAGCTCAGCTATTTCAGATTCAATCTTTGCACAAACAAGAATAACTTGGCTTCCTTCGCCAGTTGCAAACTCTTTTACTTGTTTTACATAATCATTGTCTTCTTCAGATAGTAGATCTTCTTCACTAACGTTTGCAACATAAAGGACAGGCTTGCTTGTTAATAAATGAAGTCCTTTTACAATTTTAGATTGTTCTTCTGTAAATTCAATACTTCTAGCGGGCTTTTCATTTTCAAATGCCTCTTGAAGAAGTTCAAGCACTTCCAACTCAGCAACAGCTTCTTTATCTTTTGTTTTTGCTAATTTTGTCACACGAGTAATTCTTTTTTCAATAGATTCAAAATCAGCTAAGATTAACTCAAGATTTATCACTTCAATATCACGAAGCGGATTTACACCACCAGCAACGTGAGTAATATTGTCATCGGCAAAACAACGTACAACGTGTGAAATTGCATCAACTTGACGAATATGAGAAAGGAATTTATTTCCCAATCCTTCACCTTTACTTGCTCCTTCAACGATCCCCGCAATATCTGTAAATTCAAAAGCTGTCGGGATTGTTTTTTTAGGCTCAACCAATTCAGTTAACTTTTGCAAGCGATAGTCTGGTACTTCCACAATCCCTACATTAGGGTCAATGGTACAGAAAGGGTAATTGGCTGACTCCGCTCCAGCCTGTGTAATTGCATTAAATAAAGTCGATTTTCCTACGTTTGGTAAGCCGACAATTCCAGTAGTTAAAGCCACTCTTTCTCACGTCCTTCTTCTATTTTCAAATATTCATGAATTATTTCCTATAATAACATACCAATTATAGTGATTAGCATTAAAAAAAACAAGGCAATGAAGAGTGACTCCCCTTCAAAACCTTGTTTATTGATCCTCACTTTGTTCGAGGACCTTCTTAATTTTCTTCTCAAAATCCTTACGCGAAAGCATGACACTATGCTGACAACCAAGGCACTTAATCCGAATATCCATTCCCATTCGAATGATTTTCCAACGGTTTTCTCCACAAGGATGCTGCTTTTTCATCTCGACAACATCATTGAGAGTAAATTCTTTATTGTTCATGCCTTGCGCCCCCTTCTCACTACCAATTAATATATGGTTTGTATTATACACGATAGTAAATGAGCGAGTCGAGAAGGAGTCTGAAATAACCTAGAGATAACAATCTATTTTGACCTAAAAACTGTCCAAACAGTTCTATAATGACCGATGATTCATAATAGGATAAAGCAATAATGATGCAAGTACAAATAGATTTAAAACTCCGTACAATGGATATAAAACCGAAATTAAATTTGAGAACCCAAATGTAGTTAAAGGTGCCATAATGGCAATTAAAAACAAAGCAATTAACCAAGCTGGTCCTTTCAACCATGCTCTTGCTCTAGATAAAAGACCAAAAACTCCTGCTGTTGCAGTTGTATAAATGGCCAGCCATAACAAAGCTGACATAATTAACATCATGTAATAAGGATAATGCTTTAAAATAGCAAATAGCGGTATTTCATACAGCATAATATCACTAGCTACTTGCAAAAGAGATTCATTGTATAAAAATGAAATAGATCCAAGAATGAGTCCACTTCCTAAACTCGCAATCCAGATTTCGCCTTTGTGTTTAATTTCATTTCCGATAGCACCAAGGACTGCTATTAGCGGGAGAATATTGAGCGCTGTAAAGGTGAGAGCTGACGGCCAATTATGTTGAGCATTGATTTTAAATTCTATTGGGAATCCTTTTAGAGACTGGAACATTAATAAAATTGCTATTAAAAATATTATTAAGATGGGAATAATAAATGCATTCATTGATGTCATTCCCTTTGTATCCCACAGAAAGAGAATGACTACCATTCCACCAATAATGACCGTTCCAAGCCAGTATGGTACATGTATTACCTCAAGCGTTGCTCCACCACCAGCAAGCATGATAACAGTCGTGGAAAATAAATAAATGATAATCATCACATCATAGACTCTAGCTAACTTTTTCCCCATTAATTTATTTAAGATTGGCAAATAATGAGCAGACTCATTTTTATAACTAATAGACATGATAACAGAACAACAAATGATAAATAATACAGCAAAAAGAATAATTGCTAGTCCACTTTCCGCACCAAAAAACTCCCATAATTCTCTACCAGATGCATAACCAGCTCCTATCATTGTCCCTATAATGAGAAACATCCATTTCAAGCCATTGACCCACATAACATCCTCTCCTCGCTAGTCTTTTCTATTTATCTGCTAAGTTCAGGTGAACGATTACTTTACTTTATGCCCGCCTGTCGGAAAAGCTTCATACGACTTTCACCTACCTATAGATAAATTCTCTTAAATTGTCATTCTAAAAAGAAAAACAACTCTTTTAAACAACTTGTTTTATGTATAGAAAGGAAAAAAGTTCCGTATACTGTTACTACTATGGCAAAGGAGGCGATGTTATGAGTACAAACCATCGTCTGTTCGGAAAAAACAATCCTCCTATCCGTGTTCATATGGAAGAAGAGAGTGCAATCGAACAGTTGAGTGAGCAATTACTTGAATTAACAGAAGCACAAGTTAAGCGGGAATTAGTTGTTGTCTGTATTGGCACTGATCGTTCCACTGGCGATTCACTTGGACCATTAGTAGGAACTAAACTTGAAAAAGAATCCCTTCGACGTTTTCATGTATATGGAACTTTAGAAAATCCAGTACATGCTGTTAATTTAGAAGAGAGAATCGCAGCTATATATAAGAATCATCATCGCCCTTTCATTCTAGCCATTGATGCTTGTCTTGGAAGAATGACTAGCGTCGGGAAGATTTCATTAGCTGATGGCCCCGTGCAACCAGGTGCTGCCGTTCAAAAAAATTTACCTGCTATTGGAGACATTCACATGACTGGCATTGTTAATGTTGGTGGAATGATGGAGTATTTTGTTCTACAAAACACTCGCTTGCACACAGTCATGCAAATGGCTGATGTCATTGCCTCGTCCATTCGAGCAGCAGATATACGCCTTCCTGATTTAGCGCCAACAGCTTCACTGTTACGTTCGTTACGAGTTAAATCTCCATTACAATTTCAAACAAAAAATAAAACATCGATGTAGGCATGACTACATTAAAAAAAGGGTTTATCAAATGGCTTTTATTGACCTTTGGATAAACCCTTTATTATTACAAAAATCGCTTTAATTCATATATAATGCTAAAACTAATCCGGCTACTACAACAATGCTAGGCAGTAAATTTGCTACTCTTATTTGAACAATTCCTAATATATTAAGTCCAATCGCAATAATCATCACTCCACCAGTTGCCGTCATTTCTGTAATAAACGTACTCATTAAAACCTCAGGTACAAACTGATTTATTTGCGTCGCTAAAAGAGCAATTCCACCTTGGTATAAAACAACAGGAATAGCTGAAAACATAACACCTATTCCGAGTGTTGATGTAAAAATAATAGCTGAAAAACCATCCAACATTGATTTTGTATAAAGAACAGAATGATCCCCTCTTAATCCACTATCAAGTGAACCCAGGATCGCCATTGCCCCGACTACATAGATAAGGGTAGCTGTGACAAATCCTTTTGCAACAGATCCATTTTCTTTTGCACCAACCTTTGCCTCAATCCAAGCCCCTAATCGGTTTAAACTCCCTTCTAAGTCAAGTTTCTCACCAATAATTCCGCCTAAAACCAAACTGCCAATGACAATAAGAAATTGCTCACTCTTTAAAGACATGCCAATCCCTAGAACAACAACTGCAAGAGCAAGTCCTTGCATAATGGTCGTCTTCATTTGTTCCGGTATATTTCTGACCATTAATCCTATAAGTGAAGCTAGCACTATTGCTAGACCATTTACAATCGTCCCTGTTAAAACCATCTTCCTCTACTCCTCATCCCATATCAAAATGCCAGACTAATCTCTTTTAAAGCTTCTATTAATCTTTCAACTTCTTTTTTGGTATTATATGGACCAAAACTCACACGAACAAGTCCCTTTTCGCTTGTTTCAAGTGTTTCATGTGCTTTAGGCGCACAATGTAAACCTGCTCTAACAGCAATATCATAATGTTCATCTAAAATGACGGCAAGCTCATGGCTATCAAGGTTATTCATCGACAATGAAATAACAGCTACTCTATTTGTTAAATCACTCGGACCAAACATTTTTATGTTCTCAATCTCTTGTACTTCGCTTATGAACAAACGCATCAAAGCTTGTTCGTGCTGCCAAATATGATTCAATCCCAATGCTTCAACTTCCTTAATTCCAGCCAACAACCCGGCTATGCCAGGTGTATTCATTGTTCCAGCTTCATAACGTTCAGGCCATTGTAATGGCTGAAAAGGTGACTCAGATGCCCCCCAGTACCACCAACAATTAATGGTCTCAAATCAAAATCACCTTTAGTTACTAAAACCCCAGTCCCCTGCGGTCCTAACAATGATTTATGACCAGCCAACGCTAATAGATCAATACCGTCGCGATCTATATCAATTGATATTGTACCGGCTGTTTGTGATGCATCAAGTAAGAGCATAATTTGTTTTTCTTTTGTTAATAAACTAATTTCCCTTAGTGGAACAATTGCTCCTGTAACGTTTGATGCATGTGAAATAGCAAACATTCTAGTCTTATTTGTTATTGCTTTTTTCATCGCATCAACGGAAATTACACCATCAACATTTGGCTCAACGTAAGTGACAGTGATTTTTTTCTCGATTACTAACCTTTCAAGTGGACGAATAATGGAGTTATGTTCAAACTTGGTTGCAACTACATGATCGCCTTCTTCAAATGGAAAACCAAGTAAAGCTTGGTTCAGTGCCATCGTCGCATTTTGATAAAACCAAACATGCTTACTACTTGGAGCATTAAAAAAAGAAGCTATTGTCTTTCTTGCTTCATTTATTACACTTCGTGCACGTTCTGCTAATTTGTGTCCCCCTCTACCTGGATTTGCACTATAACTACTAACCGCTTCATGCATCGCATGAGCAACACTATCAGGTTTAGGATAAGATGAAGCAGCATGATCAAAATAAATCATCTTATTCGTTCCTTTCCTCAAATATATAATTATGTAAATAAAAAAAGAAGGCTGTTCAAACAACGTACCTCCATACCATAATACATTTACTAGTGAGATTCCACATGTATTTCGATAGGCTAAGGTTTGAACTACCCTCTTATCAATTTTATTAGTCGTTTGAATCAAGTAATTGAACAATTCTTTCTAAATCATCCTCTGAAAAATACTCAATTTCAATTTTCCCTTTTTTCTTTCCAGGTTTAATTGCGACAGACGTCCCTAATCTCGTTCTCAAAACATCTTGTCTCTCTTTTAAGAATGGCGATAAAATCACTTTTTTTCGTTTTGTTTCACGTGAAACACGATCATTTAGTTGATTAATTAACTCTTCAATCTCCCTAACACTCAACTTTTCTTTTAATATTTTCTCTACAAGAACCGTAAGTTTTTGTTTGTCTTTTAAACCTAATAGAGCTCGTCCATGCCCCATAGAAAGTTTGCCATCGGAAATAAACTGTTGAACGATCTCAGGAAGATTAAGTAATCGTAAATGATTCGCAATATGAGGGCGACTTTTGCCAACTCGTTCAGCCAACTGCTCTTGAGTTACAGATAAATGTTTCATAAGTTTATCATAGGCAATCGCTTCTTCAATTGGGTTTAAATCTTCACGTTGCAGATTCTCAATTAAAGCTAGCTCCATCATCTTTTGATCGTCTAACTCTTTAACTACAACTGGGACCGTTTTTAAATTGGCACGCTTGGCAGCACGTAAGCGTCTCTCACCAGCGATAATTTCAAAACCTTTTATACTTTTTCTAGCTATAATCGGTTGCAAAATCCCATGTGTTTTTATAGATTCAGAGAGTTCTATTAACGCTTCTTCTGAAAACGTTTTTCGAGGTTGATAAGGATTCGGACGAAGCTCCGTTATTGCTACATCTAGTACTTCATTCTGTTGATTATTTTTGTCCTCAGGGAACAGTGCCTGCAGTCCTTTACCTAACCCTTTCGCCACTCGCAACCACTTCCTTTGCTAGATCTAAATACACTTCTGCTCCTCTTGACTTAGCATCGTAGGTAATGATAGGTTCGCCATGACTTGGTGCTTCCCCTAAACGTACATTACGAGGAATGATCGTATCAAACACTTTCTCACGGAAATACTTTTTCACTTCATCAATAACTTGAATACCTAAATTGGTTCTCGCATCTAACATCGTTAATAACACACCTTCAATTCCAAGATCAGTATTAAGATGTTTTTGAACGAGACGAACCGTATTTAATAACTGACTCAATCCTTCGAGGGCATAATATTCACACTGAACAGGAATAAGCACAGAATCTGATGCTGTCAAAGCATTTATCGTTAAAAGCCCTAAAGATGGAGGGCAATCTATAAAGATATAATCATAGTTTGCAGAAACACTATTTAAAGCTCTTTTCAAACGAACTTCACGCGAAATCGTTGGAACAAGTTCAATTTCAGCACCTGACAATTGAATTGTTGAAGGCAATACATCTAAACGTTCCATTGAAGTTGGCTTTATGACTTGTGAGGCCTCAACATCTTCAACAAGAATGTCATACACACACTCATCAACATCTCCCTTTTCAATGCCTAATCCACTTGTTGCATTTCCTTGAGGGTCAATATCAACAAGTAAAACTCTTTTACCTAAATAAGCCAAACAAGCACTTAAATTTACAGAGGTAGTCGTTTTACCAACTCCACCCTTCTGATTCGCTACGGCAATGATCCTAGCCACACTCAGTCACCTCTTTTCCATTCAAAACTCCAACTCTAGTATATATTAACATATAATTAGAAGAACTTGCTCCCTGCCAGACTAATTTTAAAAAACACTAACTATATTCCCACTCTATCAAGATCAAAGAAGACAAATTAAGGGCATCGAAAAATCCTTTTTAGCAGATTCAAGGATGCAGTAATGGCTCCACACGTTGCACGCCATCTATAATAAAACCACTCCTAGCAAGCTTTTAAAAAATTGCAACAGTTACGCTCATTGCTTAAGAGGCCACTAAAATAGGCGAAAACCACCCTTTTACAGTGGTCTCTAGCAAACTCCGGCAGGGGGCTTAGTTCTTCTTAACCACCTTCCTACTACTCTCACTCTACAAAAAAATAACCTATCTCTTTGATAGATTATTTTTTCGGTATTCGAATAGTAAACTGATAAAACTCATCGTGTTCTTCTTCATCCGTATCTACATGTAAGCCGCTTTTTAATACCATATCGACCGATTGACGAATCGTATTCATCGCAATTCTCATGTCTTTTGAATAAGCTTTTCGAGTTGGTTTCTTTTTGGGAGGTGCTTGTCCTTCTAAAAGAAATTTCACACGTTCTTCCGTTTGTTTTACGTTCAAACTTTTTTCAGTAATTTCTTCTAATAGCTTAACTTGTAACTCCGTGTTTTTTAGTGAGAGTAATGCGCGTGCATGCCGTTCTGAAATTTGACGGTCTAAAATTGCGTTTTGCACAGCCTCAGGAAGGTTTAATAATCTTAGTTTGTTTGCTACCGTAGATTGACCTTTTCCTAGTCGCTGAGCTAGACTTTCTTGCGTTAATCCATGTAACTCAATTAATTTAGCGTAAGCAATGGCTTCTTCAATTGCTGTTAAACCTTCTCTTTGAAGATTTTCAATTAAAGCAATAGATGCAGTTTGTGAATCATTAAAGTCCTTCACTAAAGCTGGTATTGTTTCCCAACCAAGTTTCGTGACAGCTCGCCATCTTCTTTCTCCAGCAATAATTTCAAATTTCCCCTCACGTTCACGAACAACGATAGGTTGAATCACTCCGTGAGTACGAATTGTCTGCGCTAATTCGTCTATTCTTTCTTGATCAAATACTGTACGTGGCTGGAAACGATTTGGTACTATATCTGATATTTTAATTTCTCTTACTTCCTCGTTGCTGCTTAACTCTTCGTTTCCACTTACTTCAACCTCTGCCTGTTGCTTATCACCAAAGCCAAATAGGCGTGAAAACGGTTGCTTCATCGCCTGACACCACCTTCTGATAGTAACCGTCTTTCTAGATTCTACATCCGCTCTTATAAATCCTTCTTTTTTACCTACTTCAGTTATATCCTGCACGCCGTACAGCGTCAAGCAAAACTTACTTTAAGAAACTCAAAAAAAGCTATGTTATTCGGCTTTTTGACAAATTTAAGATAGTTAAACACTAATTAAAAGGAGAGCGAATGTAGTAGATAACTGCACCCTTTTACATTCAAAATGAACATTAAAAAAATAATTTTATCTTCGTGTTCAAAAGGTGATTAACTACTAAAATCACCTTTGAACTTCCTACAATGGTGTTTTATTAGGGGTACCTGGTTTCCGAGGGTATTTCTTAGGAGTCGTTTTCTCTTTTTGAATGGTTATAATATGACGTTCACTTTCTTCAATAGGTAAAACGAATGAATCGTCTGAGATGACTTTTCCTCCTAAGATTTGAATTGCCTTATTAGCATCAACTACTTCATCTGCTGTACCAGCTGCTTTCATCGCAATAAAGTCACCCTTTATCTTAACTAATGGAAGACAAAGTTCAGATAACACTGAGAGTCTAGCTACTGCACGAGCTGTTACAATATCATATTGTTCTCTGTGATCTTTATTTTGGCCAAACGTTTCTGCACGGTCATGGTAAAAAGCAACCCCATCTAACTTTAACTCATTCGCTAAGTGAGTTAGAAAGCCAATTCTTTTATTAAGTGAATCAACAATACTAACATGTAACTCTGGATGAATTATTTTCAGGGGAATACTCGGAAAACCAGCACCTGCACCTACATCTAATAAACGCTGTCCAGCTTTAAAAGGGTAATAAAAACTCGCTGTAATCGAGTCATAAAAGTGCTTTAGGTACACATCATCTTCTTCCGTTATGGCAGTTAAATTCATTTTTTCATTCCATTCAACTAATAACTTAAAATAAAGTTGAAATTGTTCTTCTTGCTTAGCTGACAGTGTAATTCCTCGTTCATGAAGTAATGTCGCGAACTGTTTTTTACTCATAACAACTCTCCATTTTATTTATGTAATTTCAAACAATAATTGCACCCACTGCAAGCAGATGCAGTGGGCTGCACATAAACCTTAATATTGATTACTGTATTTTAGCTAATCGACCTTGCTCAAGATAAACAAGCAATATTGAAATATCAGCAGGATTCACGCCAGAAACGCGTGAAGCTTGCCCAACAGAAAGCGGACGAACCTGCGCAAGTTTTTGTTTAGCCTCTGTTGCTAAACTGTTAATGGCGAAGTAATCAAGATCTTCAGGGATCTTCTTGTTTTCCATTTTCTTTGAACGTTCTACTTGTTGAAGTTGCTTTTCAATATATCCTTCATATTTCACTTGAATTTCTACTTGTTCAGCTACATCTTCAGAAATTTCCGTATCAGGTCGGTCGACTATTTTAGCAATGTGATTATAAGTAAGTTCTGGTCGTTTTAATAGCATTGTTGCTTTAATCCCATCTTGAATTGGGGAAGATCCAGCTTCTTCTAAAATCTTCTTCACTTCTTCAGAAGGTTTTATATTAATTTTTTCTAATCTTGCTTTCTCTACCTCAATTTGCTCTTTCTTTTTCAAGAAACGATCATAACGATCTTGTTTAATTAAACCAATGTTAAAACCTGTTTCTGTCAAGCGCAGATCCGCATTATCATGACGAAGAAGAAGGCGGTATTCCGCACGTGACGTAAGAAGACGATACGGTTCATTTGTCCCTTTCGTTACAAGATCATCTATTAAGACACCAATATAAGCCTCTGAACGATCAAGGATGACTCCGTCTTTCCCTTGTGCTTTTCTAGCTGCATTAATTCCGGCCATAATTCCTTGCCCTGCAGCTTCTTCATATCCTGATGTTCCATTAATTTGACCTGCTGTGAATAAGCCTGGTACTTTTTTCGTTTCAAGAGTTGGCCAAAGTTGAGTAGGAACCATTGCATCATACTCAATTGCATAACCTGGACGCATCATTCTAGCATTTTGCAAGCCAGGAACCGATCTTAATATTTCCAACTGTACATCTTCAGGTAAACTCGTTGATAAGCCCTGCACGTAAACTTCAGATGTATTTCTACCTTCTGGTTCAAGGAAAATTTGGTGCCTTGGCTTATCATTAAAACGAACAATCTTATCTTCAATTGAAGGACAATAACGTGGCCCAGTTCCTTCAATCATCCCTGAATACATCGGAGAACGGCTTAAGTTATTATTAATGATTTGATGAGTTTCTTCACCCGTATATGTTAACCAACAAGGAAGTTGATCGGTTATATACTTCGTCGTTTCATACGAAAAAGCACGTGGTGTATCATCACCTGGTTGGATCTCAGTTTGAGAATAATCTATTGTACTCCCGTTTACACGAGGTGGTGTTCCCGTCTTGAAACGAACCAGATCAAAGCCTAGTTCTTTTAAATGATAAGATAACTGTACGGATGGTTGCATGTTATTAGGACCACTCTCGTAGGATAAATCACCAATAATAATCTTCCCTCTCAAGTAGGTCCCTGTCGTTATAACAACTGCTTTTGCTGCATACTCAGCACCTGTATTTGTGATAACTCCCTTACATACACCATCTTCTACTATTAAACGTTCAACCATTCCTTGACGAAGAAGTAAGTTTTCCGTTTCTTCTATTGTTTTTTTCATTTCATGCTGGTAAAGATACTTATCAGCTTGTGCCCGCAATGCACGAACAGCTGGTCCTTTTCCGGTATTAAGCATCCTCATTTGGATATGGGTTTTATCGATATTTCTTGCCATTTCACCGCCTAGAGCATCAATTTCCCTTACGACAATCCCCTTTGCCGGTCCTCCAACAGATGGATTACAAGGCATATAAGCAACAGCATCTAAATTCAACGTTAACATTAATGTTTTTGCACCCATTCTTGCTGCAGCAAGCCCAGCCTCTACACCTGCGTGACCAGCTCCAACTACAATAACATCATATTGTCCACCTTCATATTTCATCTTTAAAACCTCCTTAGTAACAGAGAGATCTCTGTTTATTTCCCTAAACAAAATTGAGAGAACAATTGATCAATTAAACTCTCATGAACACTATCTCCGATTATTTCACCTAGTAATTCCCATGTTCTTGTAATATCAATTTGAACTAAATCAATTGGAACACCCATGTCAATTCCTGCAATTGCATCTTGAATCGTTGTTTTAGCTTGCTCGAGTAAAGCAATATGTCTTGTATTAGACACATATGTCACGTCTGCTCCTTCTAATGCACCTTCAAAAAATAAATCTGCAATAGCTTGTTCTAATTGCTCGACTCCTTCATCTCGTAAAAGAGAAGTTGTGACTAACGGTCTTCCTTGGTTTAACTTTTTAACTTCGTTTAAATCTATTTTTTGTTCAACGTCGACCTTATTCACAATGACAATGACATTCATTTTTTCTACCGCTTTAAAAAGGGCTTCATCCTCTTGAGATAATACCTCTCCATAGTTTAACACTAACAGTATAAGATCTGCTTTCTTTAACACTTCTCTAGAGCGTTCAACACCAATACGCTCAACAATATCTTCAGTTTCACGAATTCCTGCTGTATCAACAAGTCTTAACGGAACTCCCCTTACATTTACATACTCTTCAATTACATCCCTTGTTGTTCCTGGAATATCGGTAACAATTGCTTTATTTTCTTGAACTAAACTATTTAACAATGAAGATTTCCCCACATTGGGTCTCCCTATAATAACGGTCGATAAACCTTCACGTAAAATCTTTCCTTGGGCTGCTGTTGCCAGAAGAGTTTCAATTTCCTTCACAACAAAGTCTGCTTTTTCCTGAAGGAGGCTGTGGGTCATAACTTCTGCATCATATTCAGGATAATCAATATTAACCTCCACATGCGCAACCGTTTCAAGTAATGCTTGTCTTAGTACTTGGACTTTTTTCGATAATCGTCCATCAATTTGATTCAAAGCGACATTCATCGCTTTATCTGTTTTCGCTCGAATTAAATCAATGACTCCTTCAGCTTGAGAAAGGTCAATTCTTCCGTTTAAAAAAGCTCTTTTCGTAAACTCCCCTGGTTCTGCAAGTCTTGCCCCGTGTTTTAGGGCTAACTGCAGAACTCGGTTTACAGACATGAGACCACCATGACAATTAATCTCTACAACATCTTCTCTTGTAAAAGTTCTTGGTGCACGTAACACCGAAACCATGGCTTCCTCTACTCGCTCACCTGTACTTGCATCTACAATATGACCATAAATAATCGAATGTGACGGAACATCAGAAAGTTGATTTTTTCCTTGATATAATTTATCTGCAATTGCTATGGCATCATCACCACTTAACCGAACTATCCCTATTGCTCCCTCACCCAAAGCTGTTGATATAGCAGCTATTGTGTCAAACTCCATTTTGCTCACCTCTCACTCTTAAACCTTTTCACGTTTCAAAAATATCTATTATATAGTATCGACTTTTTTCAAGAACATATATCATCTATTTGATTCTTTTCATTAAAATTATAGAATAGCACAGCATTTGAGGAAATTCTATTAAAGCAATCTTTAATTCAAAGAAAGGGGTTGTTCCAAAAGGTTTGTTTAAACCTTTCGGGACAACCCCTTTCATCCTAGTGCCTGGGCAGGATTACAATATGCCTACCTAATCCACTTCCTTCAGATCTTGTTTCCACGCCTTTAACACGTTTTAACTTCTCATGAATAATTTTACGCTCTAACGCATTCATCGGTTCTAATGCTGAAGGTTGCTTAATCGTTTTTACTTTATCAGCTACTCGTAGAGCTAATTGTTCAAGCGCTTGCTTGCGACGCTCACGATAATCACCTATATCTAGTTCAATTCGTCTATATTTTTGCTCCCCACGATTACAAACTAGATTTGTTAAATACTCTAATGACTCTAACGTTTGCCCTCTTTTTCCAATTAACCTGCCTGTATCCTCAGTCGCAGTTAGGTGGAAAAGAATCTTATCGTTCGATTCTGTTTTTGTAATCGTTGGTTCTTGACCCATCAATGAGACGGTTGTTTGTAAAAAGGACTGAGCAATTTCAACCGAATCAGGAATAACATGGGCTTCTATTTTTGCAGGTTTTACACCAATAATACCTAAAAAACCTTTTTGTGGCTCTTCTATAACTTGGTAAGAAAGTTGCTCTCTAGTTGTTTGCAACTCACTGACTGCTTTTGCAATGGCCTCTTCAATTGTTTTTCCTGATACAGTTATTGTCACTTCTTTTTACCTCCCGATTTAGGCTTCGATGTTGATTTCCCACCGGCTGTTGCTGTAGCTTCAGCTTTTTTTCCAACATTCGGACCCGTAATGAAGTAAGTTTGAGCAATCATAAAGAGGTTACCTACTACCCAGTAAAGAGTAAGAGCCGCCGGGAAGAAAATCGCAAAAACGAAAATCATAATCGGCATTACATAAAGCAAAATTCGCATTTGTGGATTATCAGTAACCATCATCATCTTTTGTTGAATGAAGGTAGTAGCCCCTGCGATAATTGGTAATAAGAAAATAGGATCTGGAGTTCCAAGTTCAAACCACAAGAACGGGTGATTTCCTATTTCATGTGTACGCATAATTGCATGATAAAACGCAAGTAATATCGGCATTTGAATAAATAATGGTAAACAACCAGCTAAAGGATTAACCCCATGCTCCTGGAACATTCCCATCATTTCTTGTTGAAGCTTCTGTTGAGTTTTTTGGTCTTTCGCACTATATTTTTCACGAAGCTTTTGCATTTCTGGTTGAATTGCTTGCATCGCTTTTGCACTTTTGGTCTGCTTAATCATTAATGGTAAAATTAAAATCCGTAATAATATAGTAACTACAACAATTGACAAACCAAAATTATCATTAAATAGATCTGCAAAATAAATGATCAACCACGATAAAGGATAAACTAGATAAGAATCCCAAAAGCCTGTACTATCTTTTGTAATTGGTTCCTCAATATTAAAACACCCGGTCATCATAACAAGGAGTCCTACAATCAAGGCTATTAAGCCAAACTTTTTAAGCACGTTTTCTCCTCCTGCCATTTAGTTACTTCATATATAAATGATGGTTTTATAAAAACTATTCACTTTTTTAAGACGCGAGCCTTTTTTAAAACGTGAAGTAGACTTTTTTCAACCTCAAAAAAATCCATTGTTGCTGCTGGCTTTCTAGCAATGACAATATAATCATTCCCAGCTAAGACAACCTCTTCTTTCAAACGGAATACTTCTCGTATGTAACGTTTTACTTGATTTCTCGTAACAGCATTCCCTACTTTTTTACTCACGGAAAGGCCAAGCCGAAAATAATCTTGTCCTTGTTTAGGAAGCGTATAAAGAACAAATTGTCTATTTGCAACGGAATTCCCATTATTAAATACCTGCGAAAATTCCTTATTCGTCTTAATCCGTTGCTCTTTCTTCATCTTTTACACTCCTCGATCTCGCTTATACATGATATCGAAAATAAAAGTCTTCTATATTAAAATGAAGTAATTTCTTATTTTTAGTTTGGACAAAAAGATTCAAATTTACCTTTTTGTCCAAACTAGAAAGAAAAAGACCACTGACAACCAGTGGCCTATGCAGATAATACCTTTCTTCCTTTACGACGACGACGAGCTAATACTTTACGGCCATTTTTTGTGCTCATACGTGCACGGAAACCGTGTACCTTTTTACGCTTACGATTATTCGGTTGAAATGTTGGTTTTCCCATCTATAACACCTCCCTGAGGAATAAAACTCATTCTTTAAAGACATTCTTGTAAATTATAAAGAAATATATACCCTCTTGTCAAGATTCTCTTTTTCTCAACCAATTTATTTCTTATAGATACTTCTTTTATTTTTTTATCTTTTATTACTTTTTCCTAATCATATCTGTGATGATCCATTCCAATAGCTACTTAACTCAAATATCAAATTATAAAAGCCACTTCTAAAAGGTTCAACACTTTTCACACAAAAAAACAAACGCGCCCTGTGGATAACCTATTTTCGACATTTTCCGAGTTCTCCCCAACTCTATCGACAAGTTACGCACATATATAGTGTTGTGGATAAAATTAAGACACAACATAAGGTGTTATGTGGATAAATACATTAAACCATTGCGACAGCAGGTTTTTTTTGCTATGATTGAATTGTTTTCACTCGTGGACAAGTATTTAGCTTGTATTTTTGTCCACAGTCTGTGGGTAAAGTTGTGGACATCTTTCTTTTATGTGTGTATTTCTTTCTCCACAGGTTGTTCAGAACTCATTAATAGTAGCTTTTCTACTATATTAATATTTTTGCACATTTGGCTGTGAATGTATAATTATTCGACCATATCCATGAGCTTGTACAAAGATTCGACAAGTTCATGTTTGTTGTTCGTTATTTAGAAAAAAGGAGGCGAAAATTTTGGAGAATATCCATGATTTATGGGACCGGGCTTTGGCTGAGATCGAAAAAAAGGTCAGCAAACCTAGTTTTGAGACATGGTTAAAAGCCACTAAAGCGAATGACATTCAAAATGACACTATTGTCATAACCGCACCGAATGAGTTTGCCCGTGATTGGCTGGAGGATCATTACGCAGAGCTTACCTCTGACATGATAGAGCAATTAACAGGAACACGTTTAAAACCTAAATTCGTTATTCCACAACATGAAATGGAAGAGGATTTCATTCCTGATCCTCTACCCAAAAAACAAACGAAGCAGGAACAGAATTCAGCCAATACCACACCTAAAACTATGCTTAACGAAAAGTATATGTTTGATACATTTGTTATAGGCTCAGGAAATCGCTTTGCTCACGCTGCCTCTTTAGCTGTTGCTGAAGCACCAGCTAAAGCTTATAATCCACTTTTTATTTATGGGGGTGTCGGGCTAGGAAAAACACACTTAATGCATGCCATTGGCCATTATGTTATGGATCATAATCCTAATGCAAAAGTCGTTTATTTATCCTCTGAGAAATTTACAAACGAATTTATTAATGCGATTCGTGATAATAAAGCTGTTAATTTTCGCAATAAGTATCGAAACGTTGACGTTTTACTTATAGATGATATTCAGTTCCTAGCTGGAAAAGAACAAACACAAGAAGAATTTTTTCATACTTTTAATGCTCTACATGAGGAATCAAAGCAAATTGTTATATCAAGTGATCGCCCACCTAAAGAAATCCCTACTTTAGAGGACCGACTTAGATCAAGATTTGAATGGGGTTTGATTACAGATATTACTCCACCTGATCTTGAAACTAGAATTGCTATCTTACGCAAGAAAGCAAAAGCTGAAAATCTTGATATACCAAACGAAGTCATGCTTTACATTGCAAATCAAATTGATACAAACATAAGGGAGCTTGAGGGAGCACTCATTCGTGTTGTTGCTTATTCTTCTTTAATTAATCAAGATATGAATGCTGATTTAGCAGCTGAAGCATTAAAAGATATTATCCCTAACTCAAAGCCAAGAATCTTAACGATTACGGATATTCAGAAGCTCGTTGGTGAACATTATCATGTAAAACTAGAAGATTTCAAAGCTAAGAAGCGCACAAAATCAGTCGCCTTCCCTAGACAAATCGCTATGTATCTTTCTAGAGAATTAACAGATGCTTCTTTACCTAAGATCGGTAGTGAGTTTGGAGGCCGAGATCATACGACTGTCATCCATGCTCATGAAAAAATATCTACTTTACTTGCAACAGATCGTGAACTTCAAGATAAAGTGCAAGAATTAATAGATCTACTAAGAAATTAATCTTAAAAATCATTGTGTGTATTGTGAATAAAGTGTACGCACCTATTAACACATTACTAACATGTGAATAACTAGTCATTCTGTAACAAAAAGCGACTTATCCACAAATTCACAGGCCCTATTACTATTACTACTATCTTTTTAAAACATAAATATAATTATTAAGGAGATTTATTATGCGTTTTACTATTAATCGTGATCGTTTTGTTCATGATGTTCAAAATGTGACAAAAGCAGTTTCTTCAAGAACAACTATTCCGATTTTAACTGGTATAAAAATAGTAGCTCATTCAGAAGGAATTACTCTTACAGGTAGTGACTCAGATATCTCAATTGAAACATTTATTCCGATTGAAGAAGAAGGAACTGAAATTGTCACTATTGATGAACAAGGTAGTATCGTTCTTCAGGCTCGTTTCTTCGCAGAAATTGTTAAAAAATTGCCTGGAGATAATATTGAATTGATTGTCCAAGATCAATTTGCTACAACTATTCGCTCAGGTTCTTCAGTTTTTAATTTAAATGGACTTGATCCCGAGGAGTATCCTCGTCTTCCTCAATTGGAAGAAGACTTATTATTCCGTTTGCCGCAAGATATTTTGAAAAATGTCATAAGGCAAACTGTCTTCGCGGTGTCCACTCAGGAAACACGTCCAGTGTTGACAGGTGTAAACTTAGAAACTGAAAATAGTGACTTAATCTGTACTGCAACAGATAGTCACAGGTTAGCAATGAGGAAAGCAACTATTCAAAAAAACGATGAAGGACTTGTTTTCTCGAATGTAGTCATCCCTGGGAAAAGTTTGAATGAACTAAGTAAGATCATTGAAGACAACAATGATCTAATTGATGTTGTTGTAACTGAAAATCAAGTTTTATTCAAAATGAAAAATCTTCTTTTCTTCTCAAGATTACTTGAAGGAAAATATCCAGTTACAAAAAGTATGATCCCGACTCAGTCTAAAACGACTCTTCGTTTAAAAACGAAACCTTTTCTTCAAACTCTAGAACGTGCTTTACTTTTATCTAGAGAAGGGAAAAACAATGTAATTAATTTGAAAACAATAGACAGTGGTCTTGTTGAAATCACTTCAATTTCCCCTGAAGTTGGTAAGGTAACAGAAAACATTGAAACGGATGTACAAGGAGAAGAAATGAGAATTTCCTTTAACGGTAAAAATATTATTGATGCGTTGAAGGTTATTGATAGTGAAGAAATTGATATTGTATTTACCGGCGCAATGAGTCCGTTTGTCATTCGTCCAATCGATCATGATCAATATCTACACTTATTCTCACCGGTCAGAACTTACTAAAAATAGTGAAGTTCATCCTTTTTTAGTGAAACTACTTGGCTTACATGCTGTGGTTTAGTACAATGTAAAGATAGATAATCGAATGTAATTTAAAGAGACAGCAAATCGCCAATGAATTGCTGTCTTCACTTTGCTAGACGAATTATTTAAACGGAAAGAGTGATTAAGTTGAATCAAATCGTCATTTCAACAGCTTACATAACACTAGGACAATTGCTAAAGGAAGTTGGAATTATAGATACTGGAGGTATGGCTAAATGGTATCTATCTGAGCATATTGTTTATGTAAATGGTGAAGAGGAAAACCGTCGTGGTAAAAAGCTTGTACCTGGAGATGAGATAACTCTTGTGGATGGGACTGTATATCAAATTGTTGAGAACTAGGGGGAAGCCCTTTTGAAATTAAAACAACTGACACTAAGGCAATTCCGCAATTACCAAAATGTGGAATTAGCATTTGATCAACAAGTGAATGTCTTCTTAGGAGAAAATGCTCAAGGGAAAACAAATATCATTGAGGCTATTTATGTTCTAGCATTAGCAAAATCTCACCGTACTTCTAAGGATAAAGAGTTAATTGGTTGGAATCATGATTTCGCTAAAATCCAAGGTAAGATAGAGAAAAAGTCTAGTTTACTTGAATTAGAGTTGATCTTATCGACAAAGGGTAAAAAAGGTAAGGTTAATGGCTTAGAACAAAAAAAGCTAAGTGAATATATTGGTGCAGCAACGTGGTCATGTTTGCTCCAGAAGATTTAAATCTGGTTAAAGGTAGTCCCCAAGTAAGAAGAAGGTTTCTAGATATGGAAATTGGACAAATCAGTCGTGTTTATTTGCATCATTTAGGACTCTATCAAAAAGTTCTCCTGCAAAGAAATCACTTATTAAAATCCCTCCAAATAAACAAGGGTTCCAAAGAAATGTTAGACGTGTTAACTGATCAAATGATTGTGTTAGCTGCAGAAGTGACGAAAAGAAGATTTGAATTTATTAAACGACTTCAAAAGTGGGCTGAACAAATACATCATGATATTAGTAGGGGAAAGGAAAAACTAGAGATCTCTTATGTTCCTTCTAGTAACGTATCAGATGAGATGGATTTGTCGATGATAAAAGAAGAGTTATATAAAACGTACGAAAAGCAAAAAACACGTGAAATACAGCGAGGAGTTACTCTTTTTGGACCACATCGAGATGATCTTGGTTTTGTTATAAATCATCATGATGTTCAAACTTATGGATCTCAAGGGCAACAAAGAACAACGGCTCTAGCCCTTAAATTAGCCGAAATTGAATTAATTTATTCAGAAATAGGCGAATATCCAATTTTACTATTGGACGATGTTTTATCAGAGTTAGATGATTATAGACAATCACATCTTTTACAAACCATTCAAAATCGCGTTCAAACCTTTGTAACTACAACTAACATAGCTGGGATTGATCATCAAACATTAAACCAAGCGAACATTTGTAAGGTTTCTGAAGGGACAATTTCATCTTAATAGATCGGGCGGTGAGTTGATTGTTTATTCATTTAGGTGGAGATTTCATTATTAGATCAAAAGACATCATTGCTATTTTAAATTGGGACGTTCATGAGCAGTCGACGATTACAGGACTTTATCTAAAAGCAGAAGCGAAGAGAAAAAAGAAAATTATTATTTCCGAAGAATACATTAAGTCTATCGTAGTAACCGACGAAGAAATCTATTACTCACCCGTTTCTTCTTTAACCTTAAATAGAAGAGCGCAAGGGTTAGCCCTGTTAGACCTTAATATAGAGAGCGAAACTGAATATGAAGGATAAACCTCTGTAATTAAATCGGAGTTAATGTTAAAATAAAATGTTCAGTTTAAAAATTAAAGAACATTTAAAAATATATATGATCTGATCGATATTGAAGAATGAAGGTGATCTATTTGGCAGAACAACATTCTACACAACAAGCTTATGATGAAAGTCAAATACAAGTACTAGAAGGCTTAGAAGCCGTTCGAAAACGCCCTGGTATGTATATTGGATCAACTAGTGCGCGTGGTTTGCACCACCTTGTCTGGGAAATTGTTGATAATAGTATAGATGAGGCTATGGCTGGTCATTGTGATACGATCAAAGTTATGATCGAGGAAGATAATAGTATTACTGTTGAAGATAACGGCCGAGGAATTCCAGTTGGGATTCATGAAAAAATGGGGCGTCCTGCTGTTGAAGTAATCATGACCGTCCTCCATGCAGGTGGTAAATTTGGAGGCGGAGGCTATAAAGTTTCTGGAGGTTTGCACGGTGTTGGTGCTTCTGTTGTTAATGCATTATCAACGATTCTAGAAGTTAAAGTTCACCGCGAAGGCCAAATTCACTATCAAAAATATGAAAGAGGTGTACCAGCTGCTGATTTAGAAGTAGTTGGTGAAACTGAGAAACGCGGAACAGTTATTCACTTTAAACCTGACCCAGAAATATTTCAAGAAACGACTGTTTATGACTTTGATACATTAGCTTCAAGACTACGTGAGTTAGCTTTCTTAAATAAAGGTTTAACCATTATGATTGAGGATAAACGCCCTGAAGGCAAAGAAAAAACGTACCACTATGAAGGTGGTATTGCTTCTTTTGTCGAGCATCTTAATAGATCTCGTGAAGTTCTACATGAAGAGCCTATTCATATTGAAAGTGAAAAAGAAGGCTTAACTGTTGAAGTAGCAGTCCAATACAATGATAGTTACACCAGCAATATCTACTCATTTGCTAATAACATTAATACTCATGAAGGTGGAACACATGAATCTGGTTTTAAAACCGGTTTAACTCGAGTGATTAATGATTACGCCAGAAAAAATGGTTTGTTTAAAGATAGTGACCCGAACTTAACAGGTGATGATGTTCGTGAAGGTCTGACCGCTATTATCTCTGTGAAAATTCCTGATCCACAGTTTGAAGGACAAACGAAAACAAAGTTAGGAAATAGTGAAGCAAGAACGATTACAGATTCACTGTTCAGTGAAGCCTTCTCTCGTTTTCTAAGTGAACACCCACCAGTTGCTAGAAAGATTGTAGATAAAGGTCTTATGGCATCACGAGCTCGTGAAGCTGCAAAGAAAGCGCGTGAATTAACTCGTCGCAAAAGTGCCCTTGAAGTAAGTTCGCTTCCAGGTAAGCTTGCCGACTGTTCTTCTAAAGATGCTTCTATAAGTGAAATTTATATCGTAGAGGGTGATTCCGCAGGTGGTTCGGCGAAACAAGGACGTGATCGTCATTTCCAAGCTATTTTGCCACTACGCGGAAAAATTATTAACGTTGAGAAAGCAAGACTAGATAAAATTCTAGCCAATAATGAAATTAGGGCTATGATTACAGCATTTGGAACAGGTATTGGTGATGATTTTGATATTGAAAAAGCAAGATATCATAAAATTATCATTATGACTGATGCCGATGTCGATGGTGCTCATATTAGAACTTTAATATTAACGTTTTTCTATCGTTATATGCGTCCATTGATTGAACATGGTTATGTATACATTGCTCAACCGCCACTTTATAAGATTAGTCAAGGTAGAGATGTGAGTTATGTATATTCAGATAAAGAGCTAGAAGAAGCTTTAAAAGATATTCCTAACAAAGATAAATTAGGAATTCAACGTTACAAAGGTCTAGGAGAAATGAATCCAACTCAATTATGGGAAACAACTATGGATCCAGAACATCGCACGGTCTTACAAGTTACGTTGGAAGATGCAATTAAAGCTGATGAAATTTTTGAAATCTTAATGGGTGACCGTGTAGAACCACGTCGTGACTTTATTCAAGAGAATGCACAGTATGTACAAAATCTTGATATTTAATAGGTGGAAAAAATTCTGCAAAAACAGAGCTGTATTTTTATTACTTCTTAAGAAGATGATATGCGACAAATCTGTTTACGCCTTGGGACACACAAGCATTTAGGCTTGGAGATGGAGGTTTATTGTAATGGCTGAGGAAGAACAATTAAGAGTTAGAGAGCGGAATATTAGTCAAGAAATGAAGTCATCCTTTATGGACTATGCGATGAGTGTTATTGTCAGTCGCGCCCTGCCCGATGTTAGGGATGGTTTAAAACCTGTTCATCGTCGTATTTTATATGCAATGAATGAGTTGGGTATGACTTCTGATAAAGCATACAAAAAGTCAGCGCGTATTGTTGGAGAAGTTATCGGTAAGTATCATCCACACGGTGACTCGGCTGTATACGAAACAATGGTACGTATGGCACAAGATTTCAGTTACCGTTATATGTTAATAGATGGACACGGAAACTTTGGATCTGTCGATGGTGACTCTGCTGCTGCAATGCGTTATACAGAAGCAAAAATGTCTAAGATCTCAATGGAACTTGTTCGTGATATTAATAAAGACACGATTGATTATCAAGACAATTATGATGGCAGTGAAAGAGAACCAAAAGTTCTCCCTGCGAGATTTCCTAATCTTTTAGTAAATGGAGCTGCAGGAATAGCCGTTGGAATGGCTACGAATATTCCACCTCACCAATTAGGTGAAATTATTGACGGAGTTCTTGCGCTTTCAAAAGATCGTGATTTAACGATTCAAGACTTAATGGAGTATATTCCAGGACCAGATTTCCCTACTGGTGCTGAAATTTTAGGACGTTCAGGTATTCGTAAAGCCTATCAAACTGGTCGAGGTTCAATTACTTTACGGGCTAAGTCTTATATTGAAGAGCATAACGGGAAGCCGAGAATTATTTTCACTGAAATTCCATATCAAGTTAACAAAGCGAGATTAATTGAAAAAATTGCTGAGTTAGTTCGTGAGAAAAAGATTGATGGAATCACAGATCTACGTGATGAATCCGATCGTACTGGAATGAGAATTGTAATAGAACTACGACGTGATGCGAATGCCAATGTTTTATTAAATAATTTATATAAGCAAACGGCACTTCAATCAAGCTTTGGAATTAATCTACTTGCGTTAGTTAATGGACAACCTAAAGTATTAAATTTAAAAGAATGTTTAGAGCACTACCTAGATCATCAGGTTGTTGTAATAAGACGCCGTACAGCATTTGAACTTCGTAAAGCAGAAGCACGTGCACACATTTTAGAAGGTTTACGTATTGCCCTAGATCATCTTGACGAAGTTATTAATTTAATTCGTGCTTCTCAGACGACAGAGATGGCAAGAACTGGCTTAATGGAGCGATTTGAGCTTAGTTATGAACAAGCACAAGCTATCCTTGATATGCGTTTACAACGTTTAACTGGTTTAGAACGCGACAAGATTGAAGGGGAATATCAAGAGTTGGTGGCACGTATTGCAGAACTTAAAGCAATCTTAGCCGATAATGAGCGAGTATTAGAAATCATTCGTGAAGAGCTTTCTGAAATCAAAGCAAAGTTTAATGACGAACGTCGTACCGTTATTTCTATGAGTGAAGAGCAATTTGAAGATGAGGACTTAATTCCTCGTACGAATATTGCTATAACCATCTCTCATAATGGTTATATTAAACGTCTGCCAATTTCTACTTACAGAGCTCAAAAACGTGGTGGAAAAGGAATACAAGGGATGGGAACAAATGATAATGATTTTGTTCAACATCTTTTTACGACTAGCTCTCACCACACTATTTTGTTCTTTACGAATAAAGGGAAGGTATATCGCTTAAAAGGATATGAAATTCCTGAATTGGGACGTACAGCAAAAGGTATACCGATTATTAACCTTTTACAAATAGAGCAAGGCGAATATGTAAGTACGGTTATTCCTATCGATGATTTTAAAGATGATTCTTATCTATTCTTCTTAACGAAATATGGAGTTGCGAAAAGAACGGAACTTTCATCATTTGCTAATATTAGAAAAGGTGGGTTATTTGCTATTACTCTTCGTGACGAAGATGAACTCCATGGCGTTCGTCTAACAGATGGTCATCAAGAATTAATCATTGGAACAAAACACGGAATGTCAATCCGCTTCCCTGAAAATGATGTTAGGTTAATGGGACGTACAGCAGCAGGGGTTCGAGGAATCTCACTTGCTGGTGATGATCATGTTGTTGGTATGGATATAATAGAAGAAGATCATGACGTTTTAATCGTTACAGAGAAAGGGTACGGCAAGCGTACTCCAATTGATGAATACCGCATTCAAAATCGTGGTGGGAAAGGTATTAAAACTTGTAACATTACTGAGAGAAACGGTAATCTTGTAGCCTTAAAAGTAGTTGGTAATAATCATGACATTATGATTATTACAGTTAGTGGAGTCATTATTAGAACTCAAGTCGAAGGAATTTCAACCACAGGGCGTAACACACAAGGAGTTACTTTAATTCGTGTAAATGAAGGCGAGGAAGTTGCAACTGTTGCTCGAGTTGATATTAATGAAGATGAAGATATTGAGTCTGAAGAAACAAATGAAGAAACAGTAACTAATGATTCACCTGAAAACAAAGAAGAAGAGTCTACTGAAGTTGAAGAGAACAATCAATCTGAAACTGAAGAATAGATCTAATTTAAAAGAGATGTTACAGGAATGATTTATTCTGTGACATCTCTTTTTCCTTATCTACCATCTTTTCTTGGCATCTTTCCTAAAGTATAATAAATACACGAAGAAATAGAATTGTCTTGAAGGAAGAAGGTTATTGTATGAAAGTTAAACCAGCGCAGCTGCAAAAGGGATGTATTACAACCAAAGATATTGAAGGTTTAACAGACTTTCCTATCGTGAAAGAAAATACAATACTAACTGATGAGTTAATTGAAATATTAAAGTTATTTCTAGTAAAACAAGTTGAAGTAGAATCTGTACTGGTAAATGGTGAGAAATTCAGTCCGCTTGAAGTTATTGAAGAAGAAAACTTTGAGGATTATCATACACCTGAAAAAGAATTTCTTCTAATTTACTTAGAAGCTGTTAAACAATATAAAAAACTATTTCAGTCATGGCAAGCAGGCCGGAAAGTTGAAATGCTTGAAATAAGGACTTTGTTCACTCCTCTTTTTGAGAAGATTATTGAAAGACCAGATGCTTTGCTACAATTACACCATTATAGTAATAAAGAAGATTATTTATATCATCATTCTGTTTTCGTTGGACTTCTATCAGCTTTTATAGGTTTTAAGATGAAGCTTGAAAAGAAAGATTGGTTGAAGATTGGTTTTGCTGGGGTATTAGCCGATATAGGAATGACGAAAGTATCTCCATCTATTTTAAAGAAAACCAGTTCCTTATCTTCAATTGAGTTTGAAGAGATAAAAAAACATCCTATTCACAGTTATAAGATGTTAAAAGGTGTGACTGGAGTATCAGATACCATTTTACTCACTGTACTTCAACATCATGAGCGCTATGACGGAAGTGGGTACCCATTAGCGACAAATTCAGATAAGATTCACTTGTTCAGTCAAATAGTAGCAGTAGCTGATGTCTATCATGCTATGACATCTGAACGCTATTATCGTGGGAAAAGAGCGCCTTTACTAGTTTTAGAAGAAATTAATAAAGAGCAATTTGGGAAGTTTGATGTCAAAGTAGTTCAAACTCTTTTTCAATCCCTTGTTCAATTTTCTTTAGGTGATAAAGTACGATTATCGTCTGGAGAAGAAGCAGAAGTTATCTTTATGGATCAGCAAATGTTAACAAGGCCGATAGTGAAACTTCTTTCTAACGAAGAGATAATTCAACTCTCTCAACATTTATCTATTCATATTGAAGAAATCTTATAAAAAGAGTTGCATATCTTTTATGTTTTGTGTTATATTATTCCTTGTCGCCAAAACAAACGACATTATTTTCTTAAAAAAACTATTGACACTTAATTAGTTATGAGGTAAGATAATAAAGTTGCTGTTGAGCGACAAGTTAAAAGA
>NZ_BAUV01000009.1 GCF_000513135.1 Halalkalibacter akibai JCM 9157 | reverse complement strand
GGGAACCCGCTTCCCCATCCGACCTTGGCCTGGTGTTTGTGGGAACCCGCTTCCCCATCCGCTTTGGCCTGGTGTTTGCTGGAATCCACTTCCCCAGCCGCCTTGAGCTGGTGTTTGTGGGAACCCGCTTCCCCATAAAATTGGCGCTTGAGGAAAACCAACTCCCCAATGTGGAGTAACTGGAGATTCTACTTGTTCCTGTTGAGGTGTTGGTTGCCACCCTTGATTAAAGTAAGGATTATTCCATGAATTTTGCCAATTATGCATTTTATTCCCTCATTTCAAAGTGATCATAATTACATTAGCTATGCTATGCATTCACCCAAAAACCGTTCAACATTTTAGATTATTTATTTATAACGCTCGTTATAGCTGTTATTTATGGTTGTAATTTAACTAGCGTTTTTTCTTAATGTTGAGGGCATATTAATTTTAACGTTCTATTATGAAGGAGATAATCTTATGGTTCAGACACTTGATTTAACTAAAGCAATTAAAGAATCAGCCACTCGTTTTAACTCCGTTAGTGATCTAAAACCGTTATTAGAAAAAGCAGGAGAAGCAAAATACGTCCTTCTGGGAGAGTCAACACATGGTACTTCTGAATTTTATACATTAAGAGCTGAAATTTCAAAATGGTTAATTGAACATAAAGGTTTTGATTATATCTGTGTTGAAGGAGATTGGCCTTCTTGTCACGAGGTTAATCGCTACATTAAGTATCCAACAAGTTATCAGAATCCGTATGATGCTTTAAAAGCGTTTAAACGCTGGCCAAAGTGGATGTGGGCAAATGAAGAGGTGGCTTCACTCGTCTCATGGTTAAAGCAATTTAACGACTCTAAAGAAAACAAATCAAAAATTGGTTTTCATGGTATCGATGTATATAGTCTATTTGAATCAATGTCAGAGATTGTTGCTTACTTGGAATCAATCAATTCTCCTGATGTTAATAAAGCCAAAAGAGCATTTGAATGTTTTGAACCTTTCCATCATGAAGCTCAAATGTATGGTGTCTCTGCATCCTTTTACGGAAAAGATTGTTTAGAGGAATTGGTTGACCTTCTACACTCTTTACACGTAAATCGGGATTTCTATCCTCAAGATTTAGAAGCAACTTTAAACATGGAGTTAAATTCACTTGTTGTTCAGAATGCAGAAGATTATTATCGAGTTATGGTCACAGATGGAAATGAATCTTGGAACATCCGTGATCGACATATGGTTGAAGCTCTTCAAAAAGTATCTAGTTTTTATGGACCTGAATCAAAGGGGATTATTTGGGAACATAATACTCATATTGGTGATGCTAGAGCTACAGATATGGCTGACGAGGGAATGGTTAATGTCGGACAGTTAATGAGAGAACAATTTGGCCGCGATCAAGTGTATGCTGTCGGTTTTGGTTTTTATGAGGGATCTGTAATTGCTGCTGATACTTGGGGAGATCCTTATCAGGAGATACCTGTTCCTAAGGCACAAATGGGTAGTTGGGAACAGCAGTTACATGAATCAGGCGCTTTCAACAAATTCCTCTTATTTGATCAGACAAACCATTCGTTATTTAATCAAACAGTCGGTCACCGAGCAATAGGAGTTACTTACAACCCACAATACGAGCATATGGGCAATTATGTACCTTCGAGACTCTCCGAAAGGTACGATGCCTTTATTCATTTCGAGCAAACAAAAGCGCTACAACCATTAAACTAAAGAATAATAATGAATCTCATCCTCTATTATTTGGATGAGATTCATTTTTGACTATTCTACAAATGGGAATACCGTATATTGATCACTTGTTAAAAATGTAACTAACAAGTCTTTTGAAGCTTCCAAATCTTTTAAGTCGATAACCTCTACAGGGGAATGTGCATAACGTGATGGAATGGAGATCACACCTGTTGGAATTCCTTTGTTAGCTAAGCTGACGGCACCACCATCGGTTCCGATGCCAGGGAAAACTTCTAATTGAAAAGGAATGTTTTTAGATTCAGCTAGCTCTACAAGTGAATCCTTTACAGCCGGATGGGCAATTAAACTAAAATCCATAATTTTGATCCCAGCCCCAGCTCCGAGAGCCAAACTTTGATCCATTGTTTCTTCTGGCGTATCACTTACTGCCGTAGTATCAATAGCAATTGCTACGTCAGCCTCAACCTGTCTCGCACTGACTTCGGCCCCTCTTAATCCCACTTCTTCTTGTACGGTAAACATAGCAATTACTTCTCCAGAGATGGAGTAGTTTTGAAGTTCTTGCAATGTACGGATTAATACAGCGCAACCAGCCCGATCGTCAAATCCTTTTCCGACGATTCTTCCTGTCGTTTCATTCCCAAGCACATCTATCGTTGGGTACCATGTAATGGGATCACCAACTCTTATGCCTAGCCGAAGAGCATCTTCTTCGTTATTTACTCCTATATCTATGTATAACTGCCTGTGATTCCTAACTTTTTTCGGATCATCAAATTTTGCGTAATGAGCTGAAATCGTTCCGATGACTCCAGTTATAAGTCCACCTTTCGTTCTTATCTGGACTTTTTGTGCGAGTAAGATCCGATCATCATGTCCACCTAACTTCTCAAAACGAATTAAACCATTTTTTTCAATTTTTTTAACAATAAATCCTATTTCATCCATATGAGCTGTAATAATAGTTGTCTTACCAAGTTTTAAACCCTTTTTCTTGGCCACCACATTACCAAGTGAATCTACATTTACTTCGTCTACTAAAGGTATCATCATCTCTTTAATCCATTTGGATACAGGTTGCTCATACCCACACGGACCATGAAGATTGGTTAATTTCTTAAGAAGTTCAAGCAAATCTTTCCCTACTTTCCGCTTAGTCCATTTAGTCAAAAAACCACCTAGAAAGTTATTGTTCCTTTCTAAGTGGTTTTATCGTATCATGACTTTCCTAGTTGTTTCCACTCCTCTGTAAGCTCATGTAACTTCTTTTTAATATTTTCAACCGCTTGATGGTCGTCGCGCTTCTTAAAGTGAGCTAGTTCCATTAAGAAATAGTCAATTTCACGATAGACTGCATCTGAATCACGTTTTAGATCTTCCTTTGTTTGTAATGCAACTTGATCTGTAAATGCAATATCATGATCTAATACTCTTAATACACTTTCACATTTTAATTTAGCTTCAATTAACTCCAAATACCCTTTATGTCTTTTAAATATTAATTTATTATTCACTTCACTATTATAAATATTAAGAATCATATTTCCTTTATTGAACCCCCAGAAGATTCGATATTGGTCTTCTTGCACTTTGGTAATTAATTTATCTAATTGATTTTTAGGTACATAAATTGATAAATCGTCATAATGCGTCGCTTCCATTGTGCACACCCCTCACCCTTAAATTGGTATTGACATGTGTATACATGATCTTATTCTTATAGACGTAAAATCTGATTTTTTTAACCAAATAAAAATGTAAGCCCTTACAATACTATTATATTCACAATTCCCAAAACATGCTAACCTTTTTTCAAATGTAAAAAAAAGAGTTACTCATAAGGCTTATCACCTTAGAATAACTCTTTTTCTTTAATTTCTACTGTATTCTTGAAACAATTCTTTCACTTTTGTCACTACATATGAACTTCCACGATTTCCTTCATTCACATTTTCAATCATCATCAACATCAAAAGATCTGGTTGGTCTGCATCTACAGCAACAAACCATCCTGTTTCAGCACCAGCTTCATCTACTTCACGAGTTTCTTTATGCTCAGCTGTACCCGTTTTTCCAGCTAACATCATCTGATCAAGCTTTGCATGAGATGCCGTACCTTGGCTGTTATTTACCACTGCTATCATAGATTGAAGTACAATATCTGAATGCTCTTCACTAACTACACTCTCTTTCCAGAGCTCTTGTTGTTCATCTAAAAGAAGCAATGGCTTTGAAATTGAGCCTGAATTCACAAATGTCGAATACATTAATGCTAAGTGAAGTGGGTTAACCAACATCTCACCTTGCCCGTAAGCAGTATCAGCAAGGAGAACATCAGAATCAATTTCTTCTACTGCTAATTTCGACTCAGCAAAGCCGTAAACAAACGGTAATTTATTGCCAAATCCAAAATGATCGAAGCCTTCTTGGAACACATCAATTCCTAAGTCAGTAGCTATTTTAGCAAAATAAATATTATCGGAATACAACATCGCTTCAAATAAATTTAACTCTGTTAATGGATTGGATACACGTCTAACTAAATGATTGCCCCATGAAGGATCTTTTTGCCACCCTTCGTCTGAACTCGATATCTTCTTATCAGGATCCAAACCATTTTTAAGGGCAACAGCTGCTGTTATTGGTTTAATTGTCGAACCTGGTATGAATGATTGCGAAAAGCGATTTGTTAAAGGGCGCTTCTCATCGTGTTGCAGTTGATCGAATCTATCTTTAGACATACCAAGAATAAATTCGTTTGGGTCGTATGCAGGAGAATTGACTAAACTAAGTACTTCACCTGTCACAGGATCTAGGGCAACGCTTGTTCCACTATCTTTATCTTGATTTAATTTGTTAAAGATAGCCTGCTGTAGCGATGCATCAATTGTTAATCGAATTGTTTCTCCATTAACGGCTTCATTTCTCTGAATAACATCTTTTTGATTGCCATCTTCCCCTTCAATATATATCTCTCCACCAATCATTCCACGTAGGCGCTCTTCAAATAGAGCCTCAAGTCCAGCTCTCCCAATTTGCGATTGGTTGGTGTAGAAGTTGGTTGTATCTTCTTCTACTTCCTCAGCTGTAACCATCTGTAAGTAACCTGTTAGATGGGCTGCAGCTTTTCCTGCCGGATAAACTCTAGCTGGCACTTTCCGATAGGTAGCAAAAGGAATAGATTGATATACTTCCTCTACAAAGGTCTCTTGATCAAGCGCCACTTTTTTTATTGGCACAAAAGTCTCCTCACCAACCCAACTTTGATTCATTCGACCAATTATATAATCTTCAGATACATCAATTTTGTCACTAAGTTGTTTTAGCTCAGATTCTTCATCTTCGATTCTACCTGGAACTACTCCTATTTCGTAGATTTCTCCATTTATAGCTAATCCCATTCCATTTCGGTCGAAGATTTCTCCTCTTTGACTTGGGTAGAGTACTCTAAGCTTCACCTGATCTCCTTCAACCATCATTGGAAAAACAAGACTAGGTGACCAATCTACTTTCCATTCATTGTTTTCTTCATCTAAGGACAAAGAAACGAATGATTCAAAATCCATATCACCTGTAAACATAGATATATTTTTCACAAAAGGTAAAACAATCTCGTTTTCTGTTAAATCAAGATTTTCTTCATCTTCGATAATCAATTCAACATCTAGATTAGATTTCTGGATTTCTTCATATGTATTAGTATACAACTGAATAAATTCTTCTTCTGATATCATCGTTTTTGATGTTGTAGAAAGGAACTCATACATCACATCATAGTTTCCTTGTTTCCACGCTAAAGAAAAGTCTTCAAAAACTTCATCAGGAGGCTGCGTTTCATTTGAACAACCGATTAATAAAACGATAATCATAAATAAGTGAAAGATCAGTATGGTTTCTTTTCTCATTTTTCTCTCCTCTACAACCTATTATTAGGATAATTTTACCTTATTTTATAGTTAATTTACACCTATATTTCTTTGAAAACAACACTAGTTTACATAATATAATTATGGAATCCTAATTTGTTTATTTTAAAACTAATGGATCTGTTGTTCTTTTTATTTCCCTTTACTCAAGCACGAAATCAATAACATCATGGTCTTAGGATAGAACCTAAAAAAAGACATTGTTCAGTTGAACAATGTCTTTTTAGAACCATCTATAGTTTTACAACGTTAGCTGCTTGTGGTCCACGGTCGCCTTCTACGATTTCAAATTCAACAGATTGACCTTCGTCAAGTGATTTGAAACCTTCACCAGTAATAGCGCTGAAGTGTACGAATACGTCGTTACCGCCTTCTACTTCAATGAAACCGAATCCTTTTTCTGCGTTAAACCATTTAACTGTTCCAGTTTGTGCCATGCTTAAAACCCCAATCTTAAAATAATTTTACTTAATATGCAATCGTATTTACAATCCGGTAAATAAAAATTCACATATTATAAGGAACATCAACTACGAATCGAGTGAATATCCCTTATAACATGTGAATACTAGACTCTCTATAGCGTTGCTAATTGATGCAATAAAAATTTATATGGGTGTATCTAGGATTCATCTATCAATCTCCAGACGATGAAAGCCCTGCCTCTCGTTCATCCTTACGGTTCCTTGACCGCGCCAGCTGAATGAAAAGCGCTATTTGTTTTAGATTTGACGACCTATAATTACTATATCTTATTCTAGCGAAAATTGCAAGTAACTTTCCAGTTTAGTGAAGAAATACTAAATACTTTCCTCACTCTGTGTCATAACAGAATAACAAAAAGGAAACCTTAGCTCCCTGTACGGATAATTGGTTTCCCTTTTATTCTTTCAACTTAATTTCGACTATAGTAATCGTTGATAGATTGAAGGATTGATTCATCCTCTTTAATTTCAATTGGTTTGCGTTCAGTACCTATTTGTGATTTTTTCATGATGCTCATCTCCTTAGTTAGAATTGTTTGAATAGTTTTATTCTTCTCTTGCTTTTATTATATGCAATCTGTACTATAATAGTCAACATATTTTTCTTGGTTGTGTTAATACAAAAATTCACACAAAAAAATAGACTGTTCCCAGTCTACGACAATGCTCTTCCTTTCCCTGAATCACTTATTGCGATAAGATCTTCAGGGTAAGGTTCGAAGTATGTTTGATTTAATAAATATTCATTTTCAAAGCGATAACACCACGAACGCAACACAACTAACACGCTACTTAAAGGAATTTTTTTCTCGCGATATTGCTCTAAAAGTGTGTAAAAGTGCTGTTTTTCTCCAGTAGTTAATTGTTTGGAGAAATATCCGAATACATGTTCACAAACATTTATATGAGAAGTTATTTTAAGTGGTTTAGCAAATAATCTAGATAACCCATCCTCGTATTGATCAAATACTTCTTGAATAGATAAGTTCTTATGATTTGCTACAATTCTTCCCATCTCCCTCATATTCTCTTGATGACAGGCCATAAAGAGATATTTATTTTTAGCATGAAAATTCATAAGAGCACTTATTTTCATACTTTGTTTAACAATACGGAAATCGGATACGGTAAATAAATGTGTAAAAAAGTGTTCTCTTAAAATAAAATTTTTTAAACGCCCTTCATCTTCCATTGGTTTAGAAGGATATATCGATTGGATCTGAGTAGCAAACGTTCCACTTCCAGTTCGTACTACAGGAGAATTATCTATTTTAGCGTATATTTTCGCATCAGTTATGCCACATGTCGGCGATCTACTTTTTAATAGGAAACCGTCTACTTCAATAAGATTCTGAAGGAAATCATTTGAAAAACTAATCATATTTTCAGTTAAGTCGCGATTGTACTTCGGTTGAACCAATTTACTGCACTCCCCATCTACAACAAGGCGAATAACTTCTCTCGGAGTACCTATCCAATCTCAATTTCAGGACAAATAGGGTAAAAATCAACAAAATCGTTTAATCTAGCTACTGTAGCGTCCGTGATTCTATCACCATTATATCTACACGCACCAAACTCAAGACATTTACTAACAACAACTTTTGGTCTTGCGAACGCTCGCACACCCCTCACTCCTTTTCCTGTTAAAATGATACCTGGAATTTCTTCGACTTATGAAAAGACCAATAAATAGATATTTCTTACATTATCCTCGGAATGACAAGTCCATTCATGGAATTTCCGTGTTTCAGTTGGAAGATTAAGTAATGAAGTATTATTATTTCTATTCATCCTATTCTCACCATACTTAAAAAGCAAATCATTCACCTTTCAAAAAAAATATTTATAAACCAAACTTAATGCTTCCATTTTTTGTCTTTGTCCTTTAACATGATAAAAAAGAAATTGTATGCTGAGGGAGGCCACATGAGAGCTATTATACTTGGAATTTTATCATCACTATTTTTCGCTTCTACTTTTGTGCTTAATCGTTCTATGGAAATTTCTGGAGGGAGTTGGATTTGGGGGTCCTCTTTACGTTTTATTTTCATGGTACCTTTTCTAATTGCGCTTGTATTATGGAGAAAAAACTTTAAACCTTTATGGAAAGAATTAATGTCAAATCCAAAACCTTGGCTGATCTGGAGCTTCGTTGGTTTCGTGCTTTTTTATGCTCCTATTACATTTGCAGCTGCATATGGTCCAGCATGGTTAATTGCAGGTACATGGCAATTCACTATTATTGCAGGTGTTTTACTAACGCCTCTTTTCAAATCCACTAACGGCGAGTCGCGGATGAAGATTCCTATTAAACCATTGGCTATTTCTTCTATTATTTTTGCTGGGATCGTCCTCATACAAGTAAGACACTTTGAATCTGTTTCTTTGTCGATTATGCTTCTTGGTTGCATTCCTGTTCTCATTGCTTGCTTCGCTTACCCACTCGGTAATCGAAAAATGATGGCCGTATGTAATGATCAATTGGATACATTTCAACGCGTTCTGGGCATGACATTAGCTAGTTTACCTTATTGGTTTATTTTATCATTGTATGGGTTTGTTTCTATAGGGCTACCTAGTCAAAACCAAGTCATACAAAGTTTTCTAGTTGCCATTTGCTCTGGTGTTATTGCAACGATGCTATTCTTCTTTGCGACTAATCTTGTTCGTCATTCTCCTGAACATTTAGCTGCTGTTGAGGCTACAATCTCCATTCAGATTATCTTTGTTATTTTAGGTGAAGTCTTTTTATTAAACAGTTCTTGGCCAGACTCTATCGCATTAACTGGTATTGTCATTATTATCTTCGGGATAGCTCTTCACAGTTATTACTCTGTTAAGAAACCGCAACTAACAACTGTTGCGAAGCCTCAGAAAGTGAATGTTTAATATTGACCAAGCGCTTCAAAACTTGTGTACGCTACAAGTTTTGAAGTTTTTTTTGGCTATTTTCTCATTTTTTGTTGCTTAATTCGTAAGCGGTATGAAAGATGTGTTCGTTTCAGTCGACTACACCAAAAGAGAATAACATTTAGAAACAACAAACTTTGCAATTCAACCAAACAAAAAAAACATGCCATAGCATGTTTGTTGTTCCTTTACTTCTTTTTTCTCTTTTTAGGAATTAGCCGGTTTTGATTCTGTTCCTCATTCATCATTAACTCAATTTTTGCTAACTCCTGATCCGCTTCTTTAGCTTGAATTTGTTCAATCACATGCGAAACTTTGTTTCCAAGCATCATGACTCCGAAAAACAGTAAGAAAAATGCTGAGAGTGCAATCGTGATTATGATCGTGCTCATCTGACGTCCCCCTCGCTCTTTTTTACATCATACGAGCTAAAGTTATCGTTCATGCATATTTTTTCCTTATCTCTTCATACTAAAATAAACGTTGTTTTACGGAGGCTGATGCTACTTGAAAAAAAGTTTACTACTAGTTGCCGTCGGGATTATGTTAACTGGTTGCGGCGCTGACTCTGAAGCTAATATCGCTAATGATGTAGAGGCCCAACAATTCAATACAATTCGTCAAATTCCAGAGCCGCCTAGTAATCATAGTCAAAATCGGGAAAGAATGGTTCAAAGTGAGCAACAGGAGATTTATGCAAGTGAGGCCGGGCATTATCTAAGTGAAACTGCGACTTTATTAGAGAATGTCAATGATATTTTTGAGCAAAATCAAGTTACTTCAACTGAGATTAATGAAGCACTTTCTATATTAGAAAGAATCCGAAATGAAAGTGAAACGTTTGTTGAGCTTAGCCGCCCAGGTGTTTTTGACGGATTTCATCATGTACATTTATCCACTTTAGTTGAAATTGATGCTCTTAGAAGGATTTTAGAGGATATGAAGGAACCGGTTCACCATCTACAATTAACAAATGCTAGGGTTTACTATGAGAACGCCGTTATGTCTCATAAATTAATGGAACGCGAGTATTTATCAGTTACCGAAGATTTAGGAATATATTAATAAAATAAGAAAAGAAGTGGGAAAATTCGCTTTTTCGGCCTAAAAAAGCAGGGGTGTATACTCCCCTGCTTTATCTGCGTCCATGCGCAGCGTCGTCTACTAAGTCTACAATATCGCCGATTGCTCCTCCTACCGATTCAAATGGCGCTGGTAAACTTACCTGATGTTCTAATGCATTCATTCGGTTAATGATCTTTCTATCCGTTGTAATGTAAACTTGATTCAGTTCCACTACTTCACTTATTTCCTGTTCTACTTCCCGAAGTAATTTTGGTCGGTCCTGCTCTCTAGATTCTAATCCAACTACGATTCGCTCACCATCGGAGATAACGTGTGCATCTCGAACATTTTCTAATGATTCTACTCGTTGTTCAATTAAGCGAGTCAAAGAATCTGTCGCTTGAAGCGGAGTATTAGCGTTTTGTTTACTCCTTTTACTTTGGACATTAGGTTCGTTACTAAGTGCGTATTTATCTCTAACTACACCAGGACGATTATTTAAAATCCGTTGACCCGAACGAGTATGGTCATTTCTCATACTCAGATCCCTTGTACCAGTTAAATAAGCTCCTTCTCTTACAAGTCTAGGAGCTGGATCTGTTAACCCTTTAGGAGCATCGTCAGGTACCATTAAATCAGATAATGGCCCTTCCAACTGTCTAGTTTGTGCTACTCCATAGCCACTATAACCTTGATTTCGATCTGGATTAGCTCCCATCTCCGCTTTTTGTGGAATTGTGCATCCTGTTAAAAGCAAAGTAGTCATGAGTAGGTAATTCATACATTTCATTGGAATCCCTCCTATTTGTAGTGTGCGAATCATCATTGATTTTCAATCTGAAAATATTTAGAAATTACTTAACGCACCACCATGAGAGAAAATTGTCGATTCTTTACTAATAAAATCTAATTATGACTACTTCAGTAGAAACACTTTTCAACAAATTTCTTTTGGTTATAATAGTCGTTATGGACAGATTGATTAGGATTTTGTAATACATACTATTCCAGCAACAACAGCTAAGCCGGTCTGTTTCTTAAAATTCATAAAGTTGGAGTTGGAAGAAACATGTTATGTGTAGAAATAGAACGAAAACGATCTGAAATGTTGAAATTTGCCAAAGAATATGGTTTAAATGCTCAAGCTACGATACAATGCAGCCAGGAATTAGATAAGCTCTTAAATTTAATTCAGAATACTTCACCAAAAAAAAGAAAAATGCGTTAAACCATTGCAATCATGTAAAACATTTGATAAGGTAGAAACAAATTACGTTATATCTTACTTCTAATAATGAAGTGAGGGTAGAGGTGCAAATATCATTAGTATGTTAGCGGAGGAGAATGAGATCCGTGGAAACTAACAAAAAGGGGTGTTTGCCGAAGCTTATGAAATCTCATCAAACCATAAGCTGGGACTGTTCTGAACAAGGGCAGTACTGTCATATAGCATACAAGCTATATGGAGGGCTATCTCACAGATTGAATGGTTTGGCATGTTTTGCTTAACCTATCAACAATGAGTAGAGGCCTCATTGTTGTTTTTTTGTGCCTCCAGTAGCCCATCTACGTGTAAAAATTATGAATTGAGGGTGAATTGGATGAACTTTGGAAGAATTTTAACTGCAATGGTAACTCCATTTAATCAGCATGGACAACTTGATGTTGAAGCGACTAAAGATCTTGTACGCCATTTAATGGCAAATGGTACAGAAGCATTAGTTGTAGCTGGTACGACAGGAGAGTCTCCTACTCTTTCCACCGAAGAAAAACTTATGTTATTTAAAACTGTTGTAGAAACTGTTAATGGACAAATTCCCGTCATCGCAGGGACGGGTTCAAATAATACACAAGCATCCATTGAGCTGACAAAACAAGCTGAACAAATTGGTGTAGACGCTATTATGCTTGTTGTTCCATATTATAATAAACCATGCCAAGAAGGTATGTATGCACACTTTAGTGCAATTGCAAACACAACTAAACTTCCTGTTATGCTTTATAATATCCCAGGTCGAAGTGCTGTCAATATGACTCCAGATACAACTCTTCGATTAGCTCAAATTCCAAACATTGTTTCAACAAAAGAAGCAAGCGGAGATTTAGAAGCGATCGCATCCATTATAGAACATGCTCCAGAAGGATTTTCTGTTTACAGTGGTGACGATAGCTTAACGCTACCAATCTTAGCTATTGGTGGGACTGGAGTTGTATCTGTAGCATCTCATATTGTCGGAAATGAAATGCAACAAATGGTACGTAACTACCAAGGAGGGCAAGTTACTGCTGCAGCTATGCAGCATCGCCAACTTTTACCTGTTATGAAGACTTTATTCATTGCTCCGAACCCTACGGCTGTTAAAGCAGCTTTAGAGATGAAAGGAGTTACAGTTGGTTCCGTTAGGCTACCACTTATTCCTTTAACGGCTGAACAACAAGCTGAATTACAAACAGTCGTACATCCAACTATGAATTTCTTTGTAAGTTAAGTTAATTAGAAAAAGAAGCAGGATTAAGACATCCTGCTTCTTTTTAACGTTATTGTACCATCTTATCACGATCTCCCCAAAGTTCCTTTCTAATTTGTACTTTTTGAATTTTTCCAGAAGCTGTTTTAGGCAGAGCATTAATAAAAGAAATGGATTTAGGCGCCTTAAAATGAGCCAACTTTGATCGTGTAAATTCAATTAATTCTTGTTCTGTAACAGAAAATCCTTCTCGGACAACAATTACAGCATGAGGCACTTCTCCCCACTTCTCATGTGGGATAGCAACAACAGCCGTTTCTAAAACGGCTGGATGATGATACAGTACTCCTTCTACTTCAATTGATGAAATATTTTCCCCACCACTAATAATAACATCTTTTTACGATCAACAATTTCTATATAACCGCGATCATCTACTGTTGCCATATCACCCGTGTAAAGCCAACCATCTCGAATGGTTTCAGCTGTCGCCTCTGGATTTTTCCAATATCCTTCCATTACGCCGTTTGTACGCGTAATGATTTCACCTATTGTTTTTCCATCAGGACTAACTTGAGCTCCCTTTTCGTCTACAACTTTTACTTTTGAACCAATCATTGCGTAACCAGTTTTTGCTTTTAATCTTGCCTGATCTTCAGCGGATAAATCCTCTTCATTGGACTTAATGCTAGAAATCGTTATTAATGGAGAGATTTCAGTCATGCCATATACTTGTATAAAGTTCCAACCAAGACCTTCTTCTACGGCTGAGACGAAAGATGGTGGTGGTGCTGACCCTGCAATCACAATTCTCATTTTGTTAGTAGGTTGTAACCTATTCCGATTAAAATAGTCCAACAGCATATTGAGAACAGTAGGAGCCATATGCGCAACTGACACATTATGAGTTCTTATTTTTTCAAATATTAGTTCTGGATCCACTTTACGAAGCATTACTTGTGTAGCTCCATTGGCGGTGTAATAAAATGGGGAACCCCATCCATTCACGTGAAACATTGGCAAGATATGTAGCAACGTGTCTTGATCAGACACTTTTAAATGATGTTGAGTTGATAAAGCATGCAAATAATTACTACGATGTGTTAACATAACTCCTTTAGGTTTTCCGGTTGTTCCACTAGTATAGAGTAAACTTGCTATATCAGATTCCTCTAATTCAACACGGTCAAATGGAGCAGTTGAGTAATCAGAAAGCCACTCATCATAGTTATTGATTGTGCCACCATGAACAATTACTTTCCTTAAATTTGGTAAATCCTCTAGTATTGGTTCAACTAAATGATATAGCTCAACATCAACAAACAAAACTTTACTCTCGCTATGATCTAAAATATATTTGTAATCCTCTGGCTTTAACCTCGTATTAAGTGGTGTCATGACAGCACCTAATTGGAAAACACCATAAAAACCTTCTAGCATTTCAACTGTATTAGGGGCAAGATAAGCAACTTTATCGCCTTTCCCAATATTAAGCGCTTTCAAACCTGAAGATAATTGATTCACTCTTGCTCCTAACTCTGCATAAGTAAAAGACCTATCTTCATCCATTATTGCGACCTTACTCCCATATAATTCAACTGCTCTATCGAGGAAGTCAGTGAGAACTAAAGGAACATGCATGTTGTCGCCTCCCTATTATTTTGAATTAATAGAAAAATCATAATTGTATTATAACACAGAGAACACAAAAAAGTGTTGATTGAAACATTAATCAACCAACACTTTTATTATTATGCCGATGTGTCTATTTGCTTTTTTTCATTATGCACTCGACTTTTAAAATTGTGAAGCGCTCTCTCCATATAACCTGTTCCAAAGAGGACACCGATTACAATGAATACGAAGCCAAACATTTGATACCAGTGCAACTGTTCTTTTAAGAATATAGCTGAAAAACATAACCCAAAGAAAGGAACAAAGTTATTAAAAACGGCTGTCTGTCCTGCTCCTATCCGTTGAATGGCCGCATTAAACAGGAAGTGACCTAGTGCTGTCGCAACAATTGAGGAAATCAAGAAAAGAACATAGATAAATAAAGGAGCTCCAACTAATTCTTTTGTACCTGTCGGCTCCATGATTAAACTAATTAATAACAGACCAACCGAACCAATTAGAAGCATCATACTTGTCATCTGTTTGGAATCAAGTGAGGCAGTAGCCTTTTTTATGTATATGAAGCTAATAGCCTGTGCTAACATGCACAGAAAAATGTAAAACTCTCCACGATCTAAGGACCACTGCCCTCCTCCACCTTGAATCAGTACCACACCAATAAAAGCAAGTCCAATTCCTAATATTCTCCATTTCGTTAAGCGATCATGCAAGAAAATAATCGCAAATATAGATGTAGTAAGTGGCAATAGAGCAGGATCAGAACTGTATTAGATGCATTTGTTAAAGCTAACCCAGTAGCTAGGAAGAAATGGTGACCAACAACACCGAACAGTGCTGCCAATATGGTGTAATGCCATTCTATTTTTGATAATTTTCTCATTGAGCGACTAAACAAGACGATGATTCCTGTAACCACTCCAGCTAACATGATCCGAAAAACAGTCATAGTAACAGGGGGAAAAGCCTCAACAAGTAATTTTAGCAGTACTACATTTAGACCCCACGTGATCATCACAAAAAAGACGACCCCATATGTAAAAACAAGTGATTTGTCTTTCATATAAACCGTCCACTCCTTACTTTTATTCTCTTTGTACTTAGTATCTTATCACCCCAAAAAGTAATGGTCACGAAGTTTTTTCGGTTATCTAAATATAATGCGCTTACATATTATTAAACCGATTTTCTCGACATAAACCCGTTTAAAGGGAAGCTTTAAACGGGTTTACAAATTGATTCAAGAGGTGTGTTCATCAGGTAAAATTCCAAGAATTGGTTTTTCATATAAATCACGGGGAAAATTCGTTAATAACTCTACACCTGTTTCAGTGATTCTGATTGTTTCTGTTATTTCAACCCCATAATCACTATACCAAATACCTGGCATTAGATGAAAAGTCATGTTAGGTTGAAGGACTGAGTCATCTCCTGGTCTAAAGCTAACTGTATGCTCTCCCCAATCTGGCGGGAAACTTAAACCTACCGAATATCCTAATCTTGAACTTTTACGATGCCCGTATTTGCCAATTGTTTTGCTCCAAATACGCTCTACTTCTTCTGCTTTCATTCCTGGCTTGATGACTTCAAGCGTAGCCTCTATCCCTTCTTGCACAACTTTGGACAGTTCTTTTACCTCTTCTTTCGCCTGACCAATTGCCATCGTTCTAGCCATCGGTGCATGATATCGTTTATAAGCACCGGCAATTTCAATTGTTAGAAAATCACCTTGCTCATACTTGTTATCAGTCCAAGTAATATGGGGAGAAGACGTATTTTGACTTGTTGGTAGCATCGGAACAATGGAAGTATAATCTCCTCCGTATTCAGGTGTTCCTTTTATTTGTGCATGATAAATCGCTGCAGCGACATCACATTCTCTTACACCTATTTGAACACAGTCATAAGCCGCATTCATCGCTGTTTCAACGATCTTTCCAGCTCTCTTCATATATTTAATTTCTTGATTAGATTTGATCAATCTCACCATATTTACTAGGCTTGATGTGTCTTTGAATTTTGCATTTGGTAGACCTTTTTTTAATCGTTCATAACAAAGAGCTGTAAAATAGTGGACATCCATTTCAATACCAATGGTTCGTGAACTTTGCCCAATCTCAGTTAAAATATTAGCCACGAAATCAATGGGATGCCTTTCTTTTGATTGAACATAGAAGTCAGGATAAGCAATAATATGGTGTTCATCAAGCCACGTTGTTTTAGCTACGCCACTAGCATCCATTTGTCTGCCAATCCAAAGTGGCTGAGCATCCTCTAACGTCACAACCATCATCTGGTGGACGTAAAAACTCCACGCAGAATAATTAGTTAAATAATACATATTTGATGGGTTTGAAATAAGGAGAACGTCCACCCCTTCATCGACCATTCGCTTTTTTATCTTCTCTAATCTAGTTGTATATTCTGCTAATGCGAACAATCTTTCCACCCTCTTTCATTATCTCTCCCTTCTAAACAAATGGAGAATTTTTTAATTTAAACGCTACAACTTTCTCCTCCGTCATTGCCTCTATGGCATATTGAATTCCCTCTCGCCCAATACCCGATCTCTTCAACCCTCCAAATGGCATGGCATCTATTCGGACATCACTACTATCATTGATCATAACTCCTCCGAATCGAAGTTCGTGCACAGCTTGAAAAGCCTCTTCAATCTTACTCGTGAAAATCCCCGCTTGTAGTCCATAAGGAGTTTGATTAGAAAGCTTAATGGCGTCTTTAAGCGAATGAACCGATTCAATAATTACGACCGGTCCAAACACCTCTTGCTTGGCAATTAATGCTGTGTCAGGTACGTTTGTTAAGACTGTTGGTTCAAGAAAAGCATTGGTGCGCTTTCCTCCATAACATAGTTTTGCTGAGGAGTTTACGGCTTCCAGAATCCACTGTTCTACTCTAACAGCCTCCTTTTCCGAGATCATAGGCCCCATATCTGTTTTTGGATCAGTTTTTGACCCAACTTTTATTTTTTTTGTTTCTGAAATAAATCGTTCAAGAAATGTTGAATAGATTGAATCTTCAACATAAATTCTTTGTACACCAATGCAATTTTGGCCAGCTACTCCAAAGGAACCAGCAACTGTTGAAGATATTGCCTCTTCTAAATCAGCATCTTCTAAAACAATTGTAGGTGAATTCGATCCTAGCTCCATTGCTGTTTTTTTCACTCCGGCTTTTCGTATAATTTCTTTACCAGTTTCATAACCTCCTGTAAAGGAAACAAATCGAATATCTTCATGTTCTATTAATGGGTCACATATTTCTGATCCTACCCCAGTTACAACAGACAAGATGTTTTCTGGTAATCCAGCATGCATAAAAGCTTCTGCTAACCTAATTGCACTTAATGGCGTTAACGAAGCTGGTTTCACGATTACAGCATTGCCAGCAGCTATTGCTGGCCCGATCTTATGAGCAACCAAGTTTAACGGGTCATTGAAAGGTGTAATGGCAGCAACGATCCCTATAGGAAAACGGTACACATACCCCACTCTTCTTTCATGTCCTTGCATCTGCGAAAAAGGGATAGTTTTTCCATCAATTCTTCTAGCTTCTTCTGCGCTTATACGAAGTGTCTCAATACATCGTTTTACTTCTTTCCGAGCTTCTGTAATCGTTTTACTACTTTCAGATACGATCGTATCTTCATAGTAACCTGAGTTTCTCTCAATATAGCTAGCTGCATCGTGTAATATCCTCATTCGTTCATGAACAGGTAAGCGAGTACTTACCTCAAATCCTCTCTTAGCATGAAAGATGGCTTGATCTACATCTTCCTTCGAAGCTGCAGGTACTGTTGCAATAATGTCACCTGTTGCTGGATCGTGGACTTCAATGGATTCCGTTTTTTGAATCCAATTTCCACCGATCAACATTCGTTCTGAAACAATTTGTTTTGCCATGAAATCCCTCCGTCCTTATCGCTTACGCTCTATATTGATTAAATCAATAAGCACGGCATAACCTGTTTCTATAATGCCCGCTCCTGCTCCAACTAACGTAATAGGGCCTGATAAATCACAATTATATGTGATCGCATTTGTTGCACCTTGAATCCCAGCTAATGGATCATTTAAATCGAGCATTTCCGGTTGTACAGTTGCTTTTAATCCCTGTTCAGTTTGGATCAATGAACCAATGAGCTTCCAACGCTTTCCTTGTTTTGTTGCTTTTTCAATATCAGCTAAAGTCATGTTTTGGATTCCTTTACAGGTTACATCTTCTCTCTGCAAAGGAATTCCGAGTACAACTCTCGCTAAAATTAGAATTTTATAAAGCACATCAAATCCTTCGACATCAGCAGTTGGATCAGCTTCGGCGTATCCTAATTTTTGTGCTTCAAAAAGTGCATCCTCGTAACTTAATCCTTTCTCCATCCTTGTTAACATATAGTTGGTTGTTCCATTTAAAATTCCTTGAATGGCTGTTATGTCATTCCCAACTAACGTTGTTTGTGGCAGTCTAAGAGCTGGAGTTCCACTCATCACCGCACCTTCAAACATCCAGTTAACACCGTTATCTTCTGCTTGTTTTGATAACACATCGTGGGCAAGTGCTACCGGCCCTTTATTTGTCATCACAACATTTTTCTTCGCTTGAAACGCCCATTTACAATGGTCAATCGCAGGCTGCCCTGTTAATACATTTGTAAATGTCATTTCCACAATAGAGTCTGCATTCGATTTTTCAATCGTTTCTTTACTATCCCATCCTCTAATTAAACCAGGTTGATCAGGATAAGCATCCAGAGTTCCATTTTCCTGAATGGCCCGTTTCACTTCCTTTAAACATAACCCTTCTGGATGGTGAACGGAGCCTTTATTCAAATCTGTAATGGCTACTACTTGAAAGTCCATTCGTTCTTTATCACGTAACATCTTCTTTTTCTTTTCGAGAATGTCTACGAACCCTTGCCCAACTCCGCCAAAACCAATTAAAGCCAGCTTATGAGGCACTGTTATTCCTCCTTTTTTCAATCACAGCAATAGCACCATTAACGAGAATATCCAAGCCAAACTCTAAGGCACGCTCATCAAATGTTAAAAGTTGGTTGATGAAGACTCGTTTCTTTTTCTTTAGCACCAAGAAAAATCATGACACCAGGTATTTGCCTCGTGATATGACTAAAATCTTCTCCTCCCATGCCGTACGTCTCCTCAAATATGTTTATTTCCTCATTAAGGTTTTCTAATAAAGATCGAAGTTCTCCTGTTAATACAGGATCATTTAATAAAGCAGGCTCACCATGGTGAATGAAAAAGTCAAATGATCCTCCTAATTCACCTACAGAACGCAATCCCTTTTCTATCTCGTAAACGATCTGATTGCGAGCTTGATCAGAATAAGTTCTAATTGTGCCAGATATCGTAACCTCAGAAGGTATTACATTTGCTTGAGACCCACCTGTTATTTGACAAATACTTAGTACAGAAGGATCTTCGGCTTTTATCCTACGAGATGGGATACTATATAAATAAGGTAGTGTTAAAGAGGAGAGCCAAATCGGATCAACCGCTTGTTCAGGATAAGCTCCATGCCCTCCAGACCCTGAGATGTTAATTTTGAAAGTATCAACATTTGCCATAACAAGGCCTGATTTTAATTTAACTGATTTAAGTGGTATTTCAGGATCAAGATGTATGGCTATGATTGCTTCCAAATCAGCTAACACACCACTTTCTAATACATATTGAGCCCCCGTTTTCCCCTTAGTATCTTCCATTTCTTCCGCAGGTTGAAACAAGCATTTTACCGTACCAGTCAACTTTCCTGATTGAGAGAGTTCGGAAAGTTGACGAACAGCTCCAATCAGCATCGCAGTATGACCATCATGCCCACACGCATGCATAATCCCGTCGTGTTTCGATCGAAAAGAGAGCCCTGTCTGTTCGGTTATCGGCAGTGCATCAATATCAGCTCGAAGTCCTACTACTGGTGAGCTTCCGTTTCCTACAATTGCCACCACACCGGTATTCAAACCAATTTGATCTACCCCATAAAGCAACTGGACACCGGTTAAGTCTTGTAATTGCTCAATAATATAATTCGTTGTTTTGGTTTCTTGGAAACTTAGTTCTGGTTCTCGGTGAAGTTGACGTCTCCATTTTTGAAGTTGCTCCAACCAATTCACTAAACTCTCTCCTTAAACCGTAATGGCATCAAGCGCTTGTTTCAAATCAGCTATTAAATCTTGAATGTCTTCTATTCCAGCCGAATAGCGCACTAAGCCTTCAGGGATACCCAGAGCTGCTCTTTCTTCTTTTGTATTTTCAACATGACTTGTCGTTCTTGCTGGTCCAACAGTCGTTTCAACTGCTCCAAGATTAGCTGCACGATGCGCCAATTCCAACTTTGGTAGAAATTGACGAACAGCATCTAGCTCCCCTTTTAAAGCAAAACTTAACATCCCTCCATAACCATTCATTTGCTTCTTAGCAATGTCATGATGCTTATGTGTGGTCAAACCAGGATAGAAAACTTGCTCTACTTTGGGATGTGTTGATAAGAACTCAGCCACTTTTAGTGCATTTTCCTGTTGCTTTTCAACTCTTAGTTTTAACGTCTTCATTCCTCTTAAAAGAAGATAAGCAGCCATTGGATCCATGGTAGCCCCGTTAATTTCACGATAATGGTAAATATCCTTCACTAATCCTTCTTCTCCGCACACAACGCCACCTAAGGCATCAGCATGCCCCCCTAGAAATTTAGTTGCACTATGAATAACAAGATCAACACCCAACTTAAGTGGATTTTGATTAATAGGTGTAGCAAAAGTATTATCTACAAATACCATTGCCCCAACCGATTTTGCTGCTTTAGTAATTCGGTTAATGTCTGTAAGTTTAACCGTTGGATTAGTAGGCGTTTCTAAATAAACAAGCTTACAGCCTTTATTGATTTCTTTTTCCATTTCTTCATGGTTTCCGGTCTCTACTAAGGTCACATCTATTTGAAGTCTTGGAAGAAATTCAGAGAATATTTTATTTGTCCCACCATAGGTATCTTTAATAGAAATAATTCTGTCACCAGGTTTTAAGACAGTTAGTAATGAGTTTGAGATAGCCGCCATCCCTGTAGAAAAACTTGTGGCAGCTTCAGCGTGTTCTAGTGCTTTCACTTTATCTTCAAAAGCTTGAACAGTGGGGTTAGTATTTCTTCCATAGATATGACCTTTTTTATTACCTATAGCCACTTCATACCATTCATCAACATCATCGTAATTAAAAGCAACACTATGGACAACAGGAACTTGAGTTGCTCCATGAACCAAATACTCCTTTTCACCAGCCCATACTGACTTAGTTGCATTATCTAGCTTTTTCATGCTGCCACCCCTTTCAATTATCTACTTCCATCATATTTGAATAAATAAAAGAAGACATTCGACAATTTGTATGATGTTTACAGGTATCATTCATCTATTTTTTATCTAATCAATTCCTGGTTTGAGGAGTGAATTCTAATGAGTACTACGATGAAAGATATACAATCATTAGACATCTTAGAAAAATCAATAATCCGAACAGGAAAAGATCAACTTGACTCTACCTATGTCAATTGGGTTTCTGTTATAGAAACCCCGGTTGAATCGTTTGTTAGAAAAAACGAACTAGTTCTTACAACTGGAGTCGGTTGCGCACATGATCCCAACCTTTTTTATGCATTTGTTACGGATATCATTCATTCGGAAGCCTCTGCATTAGCAATTGCTATTGGACCATTTGTACAGCAAATCCCTGACTCCATCATTGTTCTAGCAAAAAAACATAATTTTATCCTGCTTGAACTTGACTGGTCGATACGATTTTCCGACATTCTCGAAAAAGCTTTAGAGTACATCCACGAAACAAAACGAAGGTATTTCGATAATATCGAAAAATTAAGAAAAGCCTTGCTTGAATTTATTTTATCTGGAAAATCACTTGATCTTGTTGCACAATACGTTTCAACTACAATTGGGCATGAACTTTTAATAGCTGACAAAAGGGGGAAAATTCGTGGGAAATGTCAAACTCTTTCAGATAACCTACAGAGCAAATGGGAAACTATTATTTATGAGCAATTAGAACAAGAAGGAATCTATTACGACCACGAACACACCGTTAATTGGTTCGAGTACGAGAATGGTTTTGCCTTGCAATTACCCATCCATTCTTCAGGTAACATTCAAGGTTATATTGTAGTCGGGGACTTTGGAGAAGAACCATTTGATGAAGATGAAGAGAAACAATGGCTTTTGTTACTTGAACATGTCACAACTGCAGTAGCGATTCACTTTCTCCATGAACAAGCGGCCAAAGAAGCTGAATGGCGGCTTCGAGATGATTTTGTTTGGGAGTTATCCAAAGGTTCACTTCACCCTATAGAAGCGACACTATCAAGAGCTAAGTCACTTGGATACCAACTTAATTTACCTTATATCTGTTTAGTAGCAAAACCAGAACGTGTGAAAGAAAGCTTTGAACCGATGAGTCATGTTGCGATAACTTTTGATCATTGGCTACATGAGTGTATCCGTCTTATGGAAGAGGAAGCAGAAAGTATTGCCAAATCTTTTGCCTTAAAATCAATGGTTACTTACCAGCAAGAGGAACTAATCATCTATATTGAAGTAACACACCCAAATACTGTGAGCCAGGCAAAAACCTATATTTCTAAATTAAATAAACGCATTTACTTTTTATTTCCTTCTCTCTCACTAACATGGGGCATTGCAAAACAACATGGCTATTCTTGTTTTGAGCATGGGTACCAAGAAGCAAAACGAGCTCTTGAAATAGGACGAAAGCGAAATGGCGTTAGCTCCATTTCGGTATTCGCTGATACGACAGTTGATCGAATTATTGAAAGTTTGTTAAAAAATGATGAAATCATCGACATTGCTCACACGGTATTAGACTCATTATTGTACTATTCTCAAGAACGAGAAATTGATTTGTTGCATACGTTTATGATCTATCATGAAAATAGAGGTAACGTTAGTCAGACAGCACGCGATCTAAATTTACACCGACAATCATTAATGTACCGATTAAGAAAGATAGAAGCATTGACTAATTGTTCACTTGATAATGCCGAAGATTTATTTATTTTAGATTTAAGTTCCAGACTTTGGGTCAATGGTATGAAAACAAAAACGGCTGAGTAAAGTTTACTCAGCCGTTTTCGTTAAAACCCATATTCATTTATACATTCGTTTAATTTATCTAGTGACATTCGCGCCCAGTCGTTGTTCTCATTTTTAAGAGCCTTTTTTTGGACCTCTACAGCTTCTTGGAGCGACACGCGATAATTTGGTAACTCCCCTTCAAATGCTTTTAAAGAAGAAAGAGGTACCCAAGTCTTTTCAAACTCAGCAAGTGCTTTTCGCTGATGAAAAAGCGGAACATCAACCATTTTTGGATTATGAAGGTCTCCTTGTGTTGGATGTTTTAACACAGCTACTACTTTCACAAGCGCACGTTGTTTTTCTTCCTGCTTCTCAATTAATTCTGCAACATAAACACCCGTCTTATAAAAAGCACGAACAAGGTTTAGCTCATTCATAAGTAAATCTCCTTCTCTTTTTAAGGCTTTTATATCATTGTAATTTAACTTACAGCCGGATCACATTTTCTTGGCAAATAACTGCATTATCATTAGTGTAATCCCCTAATCTTAGAAAGTAGCTGTTTTTAATAAAACAACAGTTTCCTTTAAATAATCCCAACTGAAAACATAACAATTAGATAGACCACAATAAAAACGAATCCTATTGCAAAGCTCCATATGGCTCGTTTCTTTTTCTGATAAAGCATGCTCCATATTCCAATTCCGCCAAATAATCCAGTTAGTAAGAAGAGTACGATCACACTAATAATGAAGATAATTTCTTGTTGCATGTTTCCCCCTATAACCCTGGAATCAGCCAAGTAAACAGTTTCCACATAAATTCAGAGACAGGTACTAAATACTGTTCTGAAATTAAACCAAGCCTCGTTGTTTCCGAAAAACTATCAATAACAATAAAGGTAAAAGTAATTAAGATAGCAATAATAGTAACTGCTAATATGAGTGCCAGTAATGCCGCATATCCAAGTATAACTCGAATAGTCCATTTCAACCATTCAGGACGCTTTTTTTCTTCTATCTGTGAATCCATCGAACCCCTCCTAGCTAATCAAAATACATATATTTATATCGTATCAAAAATATGTCGAAAAGCAGAGAAAAGTTTTCGAAAATATGATGAATTTTAATCTAAATCTAATTTATCTAAAATAGCAGCAATGGGAACTCCCTCAGAAGTTGACACATCACTAAAATCATAATTCCTAAGGTCAACTGTCCCTTTTTCTTCTTTAACAGTGATTTTATTATCTAATTTCTGAACCGATTCAGAGATATCACTATATACAGTTATTTCTTTATCAGATTGAATAATTGATTCTGGTAATTCAAACGCTCTCTCATTGTTGATTTCAAAAGTAGAGGCCGACCCTATCTCCACTGCATGTTGTTGTTCGTTAAACTGTAAAAATACAAGGATCCAAACTCCTACAAACAACATAGCGGCTACCCCTATTACGAATAATTGCTTCGTCATTTTTCCACCATCCTAAATAATAATAGGTCAATTCTACCATAGAAATTCAATTTTGCCAGCGACAAAAGAACTGAATTTGAGGTTTTATAGATTTTATTCGACAATCTTCTCAGAATCTACAAAAAAACCGCGTATGTATTATACGCGGTCTACGTTATTCCACCTTGGAGGCATATCTTTCCCCCAAACAATGGTACCAAGATTATGATGTTTTTCATGATGATCTAAGTACGTATGATAATGGAAGTTAAATGTGTAACCTTGCTTAGGAGGTTGATCTCTTCGAACATGAAAACGAAAGATATCTTCTCCTGTTTCTTCATTATAAAGATGAAAGATTTTCTCTCCTAAACCAGCTGAAGGAGTATCTGACATTCTAATTTTCTCCCAATCCTCATTAGCTAACGTTTTCGTAGTTTCACGAAGAACAGAATCTAACTGCGGTACAATTTCTTCTTCGAACGGAGCACTTATTTTTTCTGTAATAGCAGAACCAAATTTCAATATACTCTGCTCCACACCTCTTTTAATAATGAAATTATTAATGAGGTCTGCTGATTGAAAGTTTCGATGAATATATTGTTCAGTTTTTGCAGGTAAGACTTCGTCAAAAAGTTCATAGCTATGTTTATTTACTTGATATATTAATGGCTTACCATTGTGTGCCCCAGCCGTTTTCTCTGGAGTTTCAGCATGCACTTCCCTTACGAAATCAGTTGTAGGAACAAATAAACCGAAAGTTAAAAGTGCTGATGAAATGACAAGGCCACGTTTCATAAGTTGAAACACCGCTCATACGCCCTTTCATAGTTTCATTCAAATAGGCAGATTTACTAAACTCAATCTATTTCTATTATAAATCTATTTTCTCACGAAATCTATGAAAACGCCATTACAAAACGATTAAGAATTATGAAATACTATGGTAAATTAGAGCTTCCCATCAAGTAACGATCACACTCTCTTGCAGCTTCACGTCCCTCATGAATAGCCCATACGACTAAACTTTGACCTCGACGATTGTCACCAGCAGCAAAGACACCAGGAACACTAGTCATATATTTACCATATTCAGCTTCAATAGTTGAACGACTTGTCGTTTCAAGAGATAGTTCCTGAATAATACGCTCTTCAGGTCCTGTAAACCCTACAGCTAGCAGAACTAAGTCAGCTGGCCAGATCTTTTCTGTACCCGGAATTGGTGTTCGAACTTTTCTACCGCTTGCATCAATCGTTGTTTCGACACCAATTGTGTGAATCTCTGTAACTTGACCATTCTCATCGCCAACAAATTTAGTTGTACTTACTTGGTAACTTCGTGGATCTTTGCCATAAACAGCCTTCGCTTCTTTTTGTCCATCCTCAACTGTATGAACAATCGGGAATAATGGCCATGGATTTTTATCAGAACGCTCGTCTGGTTTTTGACGGTTAATGTCAAATTGAGTAATTGATTTTGCACCATGACGTACAGAAGTCGTAATACAGTCTACACCAGTGTCTCCTCCACCAATTACGATAACATTCTTTCCTTTTGCAGAAATAAATTGACCGTCTTGGTGATTAGAATTTAATAGACTTTTGGTGTTTTCTGTAAGGAAATCCATTGCAAAATGAATGCCTTTTAATTCACGTCCCTCAACTTCTACGTCACGAGGCTTTGTTGCTCCTGTACATAAAAGAACTGAATCAAAATCCTGTTTTAATTCAGAAGCCGAAACATCTTTACCGATTTCAACATTTGCCTTAAAGGTAATGCCTTCTTCTTCAAGAATCTTCACTCGTCTTTCAACGATTTCATTGGCTAATTTAACATCTGGAATTCCATATGTTAAAAGTCCACCAATACGATCTTCTCTTTCAAAGACAGTAACTAAGTGACCAGCTTTATTTAACTGCGCTGCTGCAGCAAGTCCAGCAGGACCTGAACCAACTACCGCTACTTTCTTACCCGTTCTTTTTAAAGGTGGTTGAGGTACGATCCAACCTTCTTGGAATCCACGTTCTACAATGTGGTATTCAATACTTTTAATAGAAACTGCGTCATCGCTAATCGCAACTGTACAAGATCCTTCACAAGGTGCAGGGCACACTCTACCAGTAAATTCAGGAAAATTATTTGTTTTATGCAGTCGGTCTAGTGCTTCCTTCCACTTACCACGGTACACTAAATCATTCCACTCCGGAATTAAATTATAGACAGGACAGCCGATTTCTCCAGACCCATCCATTGTTGTGCCAGTTTGGCAGAAAGGTACGCCACAATCCATACAGCGTGCTCCTTGTTGTCGTAAAACTGGTTCAGGCATTATGATTTGAAATTCCTTCCAACTCTTTGTTCGTTCGAAAGGATCTCTCTTAGTGGGATTCTCTCTTTTATATTCAATAAATCCAGTTGGCTTCCCCATCGCATTCACTCCAATCTTCTTCTATCTCTGATTTTAGAAGGAAAGATTGACTCAAAGTAACGAACCTCACCTGTTAAAAGGGAGTCTCGTTACTTGAATCATCTACACTCTATTTTCCGCTTACACGTGACTTATCACTTTTGTTTTCGTCAAAAGCAACCATAACTGCATCAACGTCTGTAAGTCCTTCTTGTTTCACTCGATCTATTGCTTCTAGCATTCTCTTATAATCTTTTGGAATAACTTTTATAAATTTCGTTAAATAATCATTCCAATTAGCAAGAACGTCAGCCGCACGAGTACTCTTCGTATAAGAAGAATGGTTTTCTAGTAATTCTTGTAGTTCAGTAATATCTTTTGCTTCAACTACAGGCTCTAAATGAACCATTTCTTGATTACATTTGCTATCAAATGTTCCGTCTTCATCAAGAACATACGCAACACCACCAGACATACCGGCTGCGAAGTTTTTACCTACTGTTCCTAGGTTAACAACTACACCACCTGTCATATACTCAAGGCCGTGATCACCGACACCCTCTACTACCACTTTCACACCAGAGTTACGCACAGCAAAACGCTCACCAGCTATACCGCTAATATAAGCTTCGCCACTAGTCGCACCGTAGAAAGATGTGTTTCCAATCAAGATATTTTCTTCTGCCTTGAATGTTGAAACAGTTGGTGGATAAACGATGATTTTACCACCTGATAATCCTTTACCAGTGTAATCATTCGCATCTCCTTCAAGACGTAAAGTCATTCCTTTAGGTACAAATGCACCAAAGCTTTGACCAGCAGACCCTTTGAAGTCAAATGTTATTGTGTCTTCCGGTAACCCATCTTTGCCATAACGTTTACTTATATGGCTTCCGACAATTGTCCCAACAACACGGTCTACATTCTTAATCGGGAATGTAGCTTGAACCTTTTCACCACGCTCAAGAGCAGGTTCACTAACTGCAAGTAGCTCTCTCATGTCTAATGAAAGATCTAGTTGATGATCTTGACTCTTTGTACAGAAGTTTCTATCGTGATTTTCTGGATTTGGTTGATAAAGCAAATTAGATAAATCAATATGCTCAGCTTTCCAGTTATCTACGTCTTTATTTCTTTCTAGTAATTCTGTTCGACCGACTAGATCGTCAATCTTACGTACGCCTAATTCAGCCATGATTTCGCGCATTTCTTCAGCAATAAATCGCATGAAGTTTTCTACATGTTCAGCTTGCCCCATGTACTTCTTACGGAGTTCAGGGTTTTGTGTAGCGATTCCAACAGGACATGTGTCAAGGTGACAAACACGCATTACAATACAGCCTAAAACTACTAGTGGTGCTGTTGCGAACGCAAATTCTTCAGCCCCCAGTAAAGCTGCGAAAACTACATCACGACCTGTCATTAACTTACCATCTGTTTCTAATGTTACACGGTCACGTAGATTGTTAAGAAGAAGTGTTTGATGCGTCTCTGCAAGACCTATCTCCCAAGGAAGACCAGCGTGTTTAATACTTGTTCTTGCAGCTGCTCCTGTTCCACCGTCATAACCACTAATAATGATGCCGTCTGCTCGCCCTTTTGCAACACCGGCTGCAATGGTACCAACTCCAGTACCAGCAACTAGTTTAACACTTACTTTGGCAGTAGGGTTCGCGTTTTTCAAATCATGAATCAACTCAGCCAAATCCTCAATTGAATAAATATCATGATGAGGTGGAGGAGAAATTAATCCAACACCAGGTGTAGAACCTCGAACTTCCGCAACCCATGGGTAAACTTTATTTCCTGGTAACTGTCCACCTTCACCTGGCTTAGCTCCTTGTGCAACTTTAATTTGGATTTCATCCGCATTCACAAGGTAGTTGCTTGTTACACCAAAACGTCCAGAAGCAACTTGTTTAATAGCACTACGACGCAGGTCTCCATTTTCATCTGGAGTAAAGCGGTCTACATCTTCGCCACCCTCACCAGTATTACTCTTTCCTCCAAGGCGGTTCATTGCAATCGCCAAAGTTTCATGAGCTTCTTTAGAAATAGAACCAAATGACATGGCACCTGTACGGAATCGTTTAAAGATCTCTTCAGCAGGCTCAACTTCATCAATTGAAATAGGAGTTCTTCCTTCTTTAAACGTTAGTAATCCGCGTAAAGTTGTTTGTTCCTTTGATTGTTCATTAATAGATTGAGAGTATTTCTTGAACAGTTCAAAGTTGTTCGTACGACATGCATTTTGAAGCATATGAATAGTGTGTGGATTGTATTGGTGCGGATCTCCATTTCGACGCCACTGCAGATCGTCTCCTGGATCTAACGCTTTATCAACACCTTCTTGCTCAGAATACGCACGGCCATGACGCAAACGTACTTCTTTTTCAATCATTTCTAAATTTACTCCGCCAATGCGTGTTGTTGTCCAAGTAAAATAGCGATCTACTACAGATTCATGAATCCCAACAGCTTCAAAAATTTGAGCTCCACGATAACTTTGAATCGTCGAAATCCCCATTTTTGAAAGAACCTTCATAATTCCTTTAGCAGCTGCTTTCACATACTTATTGACAGCAGTTACATAAGAGATATCTTCAAGTAAACCATCTTGAATTAATCCATCAAGTGAATCAAAAACTAAATAAGGATTAACCGCTTCTGCTCCGTAGCCTAGTAAACACGCGAAATGATGAACTTCTCTTGGTTCACCCGATTCAACCAAAAGACTGACTTCTGTCCGTGTACCTTGACGAATTAAATGATGATGTAGACCTGAAACTGCAAGTAAGGCTGGAATTGCCGCTTGAGTTGCACTGATTGCACGATCACTTAAAATAATAAGAGTGTGTCCTGCTTTAATAGCTGCATCAGCTCTAGCAAACAATGAATCTAACGCATCCTCTAATTGATTTTCTTCGTTGGAAACATCAAATGTAATTGGTAAAGTAATAGATTTAAAGCCTTCCATTTTGTTATGGCGCAACTTTGCTAATTCTTCATTATTCAAAATAGGATAAGGAAGATGAATATGACGACTGCTTAGTGGCTCTGGCTTTAGTAAATTTCTCTCCGCTCCAATAGTCGTCCCAATTGCTGTTACTATTTCTTCTCGAATCGCATCAATTGGTGGATTCGTTACTTGTGCAAATAATTGCTTGAAGTAGTTGTACAACAGCTGTGGACGTTTAGATAGAACCGCAAGTGGTGAGTCGTATCCCATTGAACCGACTGGATCCACTCCATCTTTAACCATTGGTTGAATGACTTTTGATAATTCTTCATACGTGTAACCAAAAGCTAATTGACGTGTACCAAGATTTTTAAAGTCTGTATTTTCAACATGAGCTGTTTCTAAAACATCCTCAAGCTGAGTTAAATGCTCGTTAACCCAATCTCCATATGGGTGTTCACTTGCAATTTGATGTTTAATTTCTTCATCAGGAATGATTCGGCCTTCTTCAGTATCCACTAAAAGCATGTGACCAGGGTGAAGACGCTCTTTGTACAAGACGTTTTCTGGCTCAATATCAAGTACCCCAACTTCTGAAGACATAATAATGTAGTCATCTTTCGTTACATAATAACGAGAAGGACGTAAGCCATTTCTATCTAAACAAGCACCAATTTGCTTTCCATCGGTAAATACAATGGCTGTTGGACCGTCCCATGGCTCCATTAACGTACTATGAAATTCATAAAAGGCTTTCTTTTCAGAACTCATTTGTTCGTCATTTTGCCAAGGCTCAGGAATCATCATCATTGCCGAGTGAGCCATTGATCGGCCAGAAAGTGATAAAAATTCAATCGTGTTATCAAACATAGAGGAATCAGAACCGTTTTTATCGACGACAGGGAACACTTTTTCTAAATCATCTCCAAAAACATCTGTTTCAAACTTAGATTCACGAGCATGCATCCAGTTTACATTTCCTTTTACGGTATTGATTTCACCATTGTGGATCATATAACGATTTGGATGAGCTCTTTCCCAACTAGGAAATGTATTTGTACTAAATCTTGAGTGTACTAATGCTATAGCAGATTCAAAGTCAGGATTTGGGATATCTAGATAAAACTGATCCACCTGCTCTGTTGTTAACATTCCTTTATAAACAATCGTTCGGCTAGATAAACTAGTGAAATAGAATGATTGATCTTCTGGAACAAATGTTGTTAGTTCTTTTTCAGCCCGCTTACGTACAACGTATAATTTGCGTTCGAAGTCTAATTCTGTCTTCAAGCCCGGGGCGCGTTTAATAAACAATTGACGAATATATGGCATAGCTGCTTTTGCCGCATTACCAAGCATTGAATCATCAACAGGAACTGTACGCCAGCCTAGAAGTTCCATACCTTCTTTTTCTATAATGGCTTCTAAACCTTTCTCACAGTTTTCCCTAGCTTCTTCATCCTGTGGCAAAAACAGCATCCCTACTCCATACTCGCCTGTTTCAGGAAGAGTTACACCATCTGCCAAACAGACCTTTTTAAAGAAACGATGAGGTAATTGTAGTAAAATCCCCGCACCATCTCCTGTATTAACTTCATCACCTTGCCCACCGCGATGTTCTAAATTGCGCAAAACGTGAAGTGCATCTTCAACTATTTGATGCGATTTCTTCCCTTTCATATGGCTAAAAAGCCGATACCGCAATTATCATGCTCAAATTGTGGATCATATAGGCCTTGTTTCTTCGGTAATTGTGAGTACCGCATTGGCATCAACCCTTTCTCCAAAAAAGTAAAAATCAATCAACTCTCCCCAAAAACTTATGAGCTAATATACAGGATCATATCATTTTTCTGACATTTCGGCAAATTAAAATTTACTGGAAATACTCGTGTAAGCGCTTCCTATAAGGTGGTTTTACAGATTTTTTTAAAAAATTGTTCATTTTGACTAATGATCCTGATTGTATAATGCACCACAATATTGCATAAAAATTCAACCGAAGTCTAAATCTATTTATTTTCCTATATAAATATTCACTCGCACTTCCGACGTTTGAACCATTCTCTTTGTTTGAAACACATTTAAACTAAATTTGTTTAATTAATCCGATTATGTCGTTACAAAACAAGCGGATAATTGTTAAAAGAGACATTCCGATTTTAATTCCTTTTGCACAAATAGAAGATAGAAATGGCTCTAGTTCGACGCCTACCTCTTTTTTTCATAGTAATTCATCTCTGTATATCTCTACATCTTGGAACATATCTATACAGGCAGCAATCAACTAATCTTCTAATCATTGTCTAAAGCAAATTTTTATTAGCTTTATCAGATTTTATCCGTTAATCTTCAAGTTAGTATTTCTTTAAAACATAAAGAAGTTAATTTTAAAATTTGTTTGTGAGCTGTTTAAAAACAAAAACACAAACTCTTATAAAACGGGGTGTATATCCTTCGTGATCGGATGAAAACATCCCCCCTTTATAGTTAGTTTCATCTTAAAACAATTCTCCTTTTAAATCTAATGAGATATGTTACCAACTATCCACTTGCCTTCATTGTAATTGTATTAAAAATCAATCATAATATTAGATGACTTTGAAACGTAAACGTTGCGAATTTCGTAGAAGGATTAGGATAAAGGAGGAATATATAATGAGTGATTTTTCAAATGAACCAGGTAATGTCTTAGATAAATATAAAAAAGATCAAGATTTATCAAAACTTCTCTCATCTTTAGACGGTTTAGGTGAAGAACAACAACGAGAAGCAGGTGAGTCGCTCGAAGCATTAAAACGACCGGTTAAGGAAATGATGCAAGATCAATCTAATCAATTACCTACTCAACTACATCAATTAAAAGAAACAGTTAGTCAGTTAGAACCAAATTATCTTAAAACAAGTCAATCAAAAAATGGTTAAATAAATTATTAAAGAAAGAAATTCCGATTAGAACAATACGCGAGAAAATATCAAACAGTAGAGGCACAAGTTGATTCTATTGTTGAAGGGTTATTAACCGGTAAAGATAAATTACAAGAAGATACCGTCATGCTTCATCAATTAAAAGATGTTGCCAAAACAAGAATTAACAATTTAAATGATCAAATTGAACTAGGTAAGCAACTTCATTCCATGTTAGAAGATGAAATGACAAAAGAACAATGGGCTGATAACCCAAATGAATTGAAAAAAGGACAATTAAAGGTTACTTCTAGAGTGAAAAATATGACTCAAGCTGTTATGGTGTTGCAACAGTCATTAGCTTCTGTTGATTTAATAGTAGAAAATAATGAGAAATTAGAGGAAGCTATTTTTAATGCCATCACCATGACAAAGAATGTAATAACGGTCTCAGCTTCCATTCAACTTGCTCTGTCTAACCAACAGAAAGTGATCAAAGCCGTTAAAAATGTCAATGAAGCTACAGAATCTATGCTCTTATCTAATGCTGAGCTACTTAAACAAAACACGGAAGAAACACTTAAGACACTTGAAGAGCCTGCTATTGCAATTGAATCATTTAGAAAAGCATATAACAACGTTTTTGAGGCCATTGAGTTAACCGAAAAATCAAACGAGAGGATTGTACAATCTGGTCAAGAATTCATAAAAGAGTTGGATACGTTAAATAAAGAGATGCAAACGAAGCTACTCCAATAACACCTTATATAATAATGGAAAGGAGGGTTTCAAATGAGCTGGTATGATACTGTTAAGTTATTTTTTACTCCCGATCATAAAAAGCAAGTTGAGGAGCATTTAATTAGGGATACAGCGACAAGGTCTTTAATAGAAGATACTGAGGATTTCCTTCGTAGAATCGCGGAGAATCCTCCTTCCTCTAATGAAAAAAGAACGATACGTAGAAAACAAAAAGAATGGACGATTAAAGTAAAAGTTAAACATACAACGATAACGATCATTATGATGGATCAAAAACATTCAACTTCCCCAATTAAAAAAAGGTTCGTTATTGTTTGTTATAGAAAATATATGAAAGCTCATAATGGAGTGGGCCTTTGTAAAGAAGCAACCATCCGCTATACAAAAGATGGACGTGCCCAAATTCGCTCGATACGCGAATCTCCGTTATTCCATACTATTTTTTATCGAATTCATCAAATTGATCTAGCTTATTCAAATGAGACAGCATCAACAAGTAGGCATTCGAAAGAGTTACTATCATCACAGCAGTCTTTGTTACAAGAAACCTCGCCTAATAATGTAGCTATGTTACTTGAGGAGTCAAGGCGTTACGTCCAAGCTGTGAAACAATTTTCTTTAGACCCAGTCATTGAATCTAGACTCACTAGACTTCTACAACAGGCTGATCAATTAAAGGAGGATTTTCTACTTTTAGATTTTGAAGAACGACATATTGTTCGGAGAATGTTTAAAGATGATATCCCATCACTCATTCACACCTACTTATCTTTGTCTGTTAAACATCAATTGGAACAAAAGGAAAATTTATATATCACCTTAACTAAAATGGAGTTAACTTTAATAGACTATGTAGATCGTTTAGAAAAATTAAGAGTCGATCGAATGAACCATCTACTTCGTCTTCAATCCATTCGATATGATAAATAAAGTTAGGCACTCTTTTTAAGAAACCCTTGCCATCTACCTTTGATAAATTTACACTATTTGTAAGTGCTTTCAAAATCAAAGGAGGAATGTGTGATGTCTAATAATTTCATTCAACTTTCACCACGTATTAGTTTGATTGATGGATTTGACCTAGGTTTAAAAGAGAGAACAGGCACATATGTCATAAATGAAGATAAAATAACATTAATTGAGAGTGGTCCCTCCCCTTCTGTACCTCATGTCTTAGCCGGGTTAGAGTCGATGGGAATAAAGCCGGAACAAATAGACTATTTAATTGTTACCCATATTCATCTCGACCACGCAGGAGGGGCTGGTCTCCTACTTGAAAAATGTCCTAATGCTAAATTAGTCGTTCATCCTAAAGGAGCACGTCACTTAATGAATCCTTCTCGTTTAATAGCGGGGGCAAAAGCTGTTTATGGGGAAAAATTCGACCTGCTGTTCGATCCGATTGTACCCATTCAAGAAGACCGAATCTTGATTAAGAATGACTTAGATACCTTGTTAATCGGGGATAAATGCAACTTAGAATTTTACGATACCCCTGGCCATGCAAATCATCACTTTAGTATATATGATCCTGTTTCAAATGGGATTTTTACCGGCGATACGATTGGGGTGCACTATCAAGCGTTAGCTAATGATCATATCCATTTTGTCTTACCGTCCACATCTCCTAATCAATTTAACCCTGAATCTATGATTGAATCGTTAAATAAGATTCAATCTCTTAACGTTGATGCCATTTATTTTGGCCATTACAGCCTTTCAAAACAACCAAATCTTGTTTATGAACAAGTGAGGAAATGGTTAAATGAATTTGTTGCAATCGGCGAAACTGTTTTTAAGAAGAGTGGTAGTATAAATGAATTAAGTAATACCCTCTTTACTTCAATACAAGCAGATCTTGACAACATCGGTGTTTCTAGAGAGCACCCCGTTTATGAGCACATCAAACTAGATCTTCAAGTATGTTCAATGGGCATTGTTGACTTTCTCTCAAAAAAATATAAATGACTGCCAATTTGAACGCCTTGATTACTTGCTTATCAAAAATAGATCTCTATAATAAAAAGTAGAAAGATTTGCAGAAGCGAGGGGTTTTATGGACCGGAGAAAAGCACAATCCTATATTGGAAAATTGGTAAAAGTAGATATGGCACAGCAAGGTACATATTGTGCAACATTAAAAGATGTTATTGCCGAACCACGGAAACCGTGGAAAGGAATCGTGCAAATTAAAGCAGTACTTGTATTACCCGAATTTAATGAAAGCAACCCCCTGATGCAGCAACTACCTTTTAAAAAAAATGAAGAAGTTGAATTGGATGGCGCAAAGCTGTCTCCATTAGCCAATGAGGAACTCCCAGAAGATTTCACAAAGAGTTTAATAACTGCATCTGAAAAGCGAATTAAACAATTAAGATGCGCTAGGCAAGCTACACTCGACAAAGAAAAATTACTGCTTGATTTAATTGAGAGCTTAAACAGTAACGACAATCAGGAACACGTAGACTCATGCGAAGAAGATATACTATATACTTTCCACCACGACGGGGACAAATATATTTTAGTCGACAATCAAGATGAGCGACTTGAGCTAGAAGATTGCCCCTTTATTTTTAATTGGTCTGTAAAGGGACAACACCAAACTGGTCAATATGATACAAATGGTTGTTTCATAGCTGAATCAGGAGAACGGTATTACCCGAAAGAAGGGGCGGTCTTTACGATTTCCAAGGACCAATTTGACCCTTATGTCATTTTACGAAATGAACTCGAGCCTACAGCATTACTCTCTTTAGAAAAGAATTTACATGCCTATCAAATGAAACACGATCACCTAATAGAATGTCACAACACTCTCCTTTCACAACTTTTAAAGGTAGATGGTCAAAAATCTTTTAAAGGCGTAAATTTTTTAACTTATAAAAATAATGCTGACCTTGTAATCGTTCAACATCATTACGAAAGAGAATTGCATAACCATAAGAAAGATAAGGTTTATGATCGGTTTGAGTTTACAACGAACCAAGGCAAAAGATCTGTCGTCATGTATACAAACGAATATTCACGCTAAAGAAAAACAACTCCTTTAAGGGAGTTGTTTTTTCTTTAGTTAATATCATTCTGGTTAGAATACCAATCAAGCATAGAATTTGCTTGATCTTTATCAAGATCCATGACAAGAAAAGATTTACCTATCACACTTGATAGAACTGAAAATTTAAAACTCGCTAGCCGTCTTCGCTTTTGAAAAAATGAAGTATGAATTTCTGCTGATTGAACTTTCGGACGCTTTGAAATCACAATCATTTGACTAATTTTCCGGTACCTTATCCATAGTCGGGCATCGTCAAACCCGCAAGCGGCATCTCTATATTGAAGATAACCAAACAGAAGACAAATAACGACAATGATAAAACCATAATAAGCAATGGGGTTGACAAACCATCCTATCAAGAGTGTTGCTATGAATGGAATAATCGTATTACGGAAACAAAATCTAATCAATGCACGCTTAGGTACCCTTTTTACTGGATATTCAACCGCATATTCTGGTATAAGCTCATTGAAGATCGTTCTGATGTCTTTAGTCCTAACGATGGGTAATAAAACCGTTGACAACTGCTCTTCATTAGTACCTCCACCCGCACTCTCTACATAAACAGTCGTGAACCCAAAAGGTTGTCTAAGCAAATTTCTTACAAGACGTATCGCTGTGATCCTATGCGCATGAATCGTAAGTTGTCTTTTTTCAAGTAATCCCCTTGAAATAACTAGTTCATCACCAAACTTCTCTATCGTAAAGTTTCCGTATTTTAATAAAGTACCAATAAAAGAAACCGCCCATGCTATAACGAAAACAATAAAGACAAGAATAATGATCACTGTTACCCCGGAATTGGATAGAAAGCCAAATAAGACCGTATAGATAGACTCTGGTAAAAATTGTTCAACTTGACTAAATAAAGCAGCAACAGCTGAAATGGTTAAGCCTAATCCGCTTGATGTTAAAGCAGCTATAATCAGATGATTCTTTGGAAAAATCCAAAAATAATCTCTTCCCTTGACCGTACCTTCTGTGGCTTCTTCCCCTACAGATTCTTGTTCCTCTGCTTCAGTCGTTTTTTTAAGAAGATGAGCTCGAATTGCTGAAGCTTCATCTTTGCTAATAGCTATTAGATGGACTTCAGGTTCTGATCCCCCTCCTGCTGTTTCTATTTTAATTTTTACTAAGCCGAATAACCTTTGAAAAACACCAGCAGTAACATCTATACTCTGAACTTTCTTTTGTTGAATATACCGCTTTTTCTTAATGAAAATACCTCTTTGTATATATAGTTCTTCATTCACAATTTGATATTTAAACGTTAACCAATGACCTACACCTTGAATGAAGATAAAAAGTAAGATACCAATCCATATATATTCAAAGCGAAAAAAACCACCCGTTTCATTTGAACTTCCTAGAAAGAAGCTCAAAACAAATGGAATGAGGAAACTTCTTAGTGCAGTTAAAAACGAGACAAAAATGGCTGCAGGATGAAGTCTTTTTAACTCATTCATCTTCAGCCACCGCTGCTAGTTCAGCAATTCGATCTCTTAATTCATCAGCAACCTCCATTGTTAAAGAAGGAATCCTGTGCACGGTAGCAGCCGTCGAAATAGAAACATCTGCTAAACGGTATTTTCTAGATAATGGGCCTTGTTCTGTATCAACATGTTGAACTCTTGACATTGGCACTAATGTCCTTTTTACAATAAAAACACCCCGCTGTAGATCTATTTCATCAGCTAAAACATCATAGCGCCAACGTTTCCATCTTAATGGCGGTAAAATTAATACTGTAAGAACAACGTATAGAACATAGACTGAAATTAAAACCCATAACAACCAATAAGGAAAATCAAAAAAGTAAAGCATCACCCCGTATCCTAAAGGAAAAAGAGCTACAAAAAAACTTTCAAAAAAAGCTTGCAGTCTCCATAAAGGCAATGCTTTTTTGGACAAAAATTGAGATGGTTCGAGGCGCAATAACACGACCTCCTTTTATGATTTACTTTTGTTCTTCCTCATCCACTACATAATCTATTTTAACTCCTAATTCTTTTAAAACTTGAATAAGAGCCTCGTTTAATTCACGGTCATATACTAAGCCAATAGATTCGACTAATTCCAACTCCTCTAAATAGCCTTTTTCTGCATCTACAACTAACTCAAGTATATCTTCCATTTGTAGCTGTTCTAGCTTAGTTTTAACTTCTTCTTTCGTCATTCGAATCACCCTTTAGTCATTTGATTTTCTAGATTCCGTCATCTGTTTCCAAACAGAGCCCTTAGCTTCTTCTCCACCCTCGATTCGAGCTAATGCCATTTTCACTTGAAGAGCTACTTCGAATTCCGTATCAGACTCCGCTTCTTTTAAAGCTTAATCGCCCTTTCATCACCAACTTCATATAGGAACATAGCAGCACGCCAACGAACTAATTTGTTTTTATCATTAAGAGCCTCGATCATAGCCGGGATCGCATCAGAGTCACCTAAATCAGACAAACAGTCTCCCGCAGTACGTCGAACCGTTACCGAAGAGTCTTTTAACGCCTTATATAGAAATGGAAGTACTTCTTTTGTTTCAATCATGCCAAAATAAACCGTTGCTAATCTTCTAATAGAGGCTTTTTCATCTTCTAATGCTTTAGCCAATACAGGAATATCCTTTTCTTTTGGATCCATTCGTTCTAACACCGCATAGCGGTCACGCCAGTCTTCCTGCTCAAGCATGTCGATGGTAACATCCATGAATCGTTCACGCTGTGCTGCTTGAATGGCATCCGTTCCATTTGCCATTAACACTAACCCATTTAATCTATCTTGCGAGTAAGCTGCGGATAATTCATCTGCTACTTCCTTTGCTATATCTTCAAGCTCTCCGTATCGAACTCCTTTATCAATCCACTTTCTTGCAATTACAACGTTGTCATCCGGTTTTTGTGCTTTTGCAACTGCCTCCACAAAACGTTCTGGTAACCCAGCCCGTTTTTCTTGCTCACCGTCTGAGAGTTTTATTTGCATCGGGATGCCTTTAAACATTTGAATGGAAACATTAACTTCACCGAAATGCTCATTCATTCGTTCTTCATTAGATTCTGCATCTACGTCTTCTCCAAACACTGAGCGGACTTGTGGCAGAATCAACTTCCAATCGACTTTAGGATGGCGGTCTATCGCAATAAAATCGGCGACATGATAAACGCCTTTTACTCCTTCTATTTCAAATAATTGTTGTATGTATTTTGGTGCTTCATTTTTATTTTTAACAGTATAGTTATTCCTTGCTGTCTCACCAAGACTTTCACTTAAAGTCAACTTCATTGTATTAGGACTTGGTGTTGGTTCAATCGAAATGATATGCATGATAATTCCTCCTACCTATTTTTTCTTCTAGATGGTATAACATGATCTTATCACAGCAAGAAAAAACACGCCAACGACACGTTTTATTTAAAAAGTTATAAAAAAGAATGATTAAAATGAGTTTGAAACATGAAAAATATAGCTTGTCTGTTATAATAAAGAAAAAGGGAGGGTTTTTTCATATGAGAATAGCTTTTTTATCTGATATTCATGGAAACGCTACCGCGTTAGAAGCGGTACTTAGAGACGTACGCTTTCACCAAGTAGATAAAATATGTTTTCTGGGTGATTTATGCTTCCGCGGTCCAGAGCCTAAGCGCGTGTTAGATATTATTAGAAGCTTAGACGCAGAAGTAATTAAGGGTAATGCGGACGAATGGCTCGTTCGTGGAATAAAAGAAAATGAAGTCCCCGCGAACGCCATTGAAATAATGAATCAAGAAAGAGACTGGACACTTCAACGTCTAGATGAAGATGACTTAGCCTACTTGGCAAACCTTCCAACAGAATTAGTACTTGAAGATGGACTTGATTCAATTGTACACGCTTTTCATGCCACACCAGATAGTTTATTTGATGTAGTTTTAGCTGATGAAACAGCTAAAATTGAAGAAACGATTATGCAACGTGATGAAGCTGATCTTTATGTTTATGGTCATATCCATCATCCATTTATAAGATCGATGCATGGAAAAAATGTCGTAAACACAGGAAGCGTCGGAATGCCGTTTGATGGTCATCCCCTTGCCTCCTATTTAATTGCTGACATTGAAGAAGGTAGACACCGTCTCCATATCCATCGTGTCCCTTATAACCGTGAACACGTCGTAGAAATCTATAAACAAGGTGGCTATCCGAATATTGAAACGATGGGGCGTGTTATCTTCTACGGAGTAAGACCTTAATTATTCATTAAGTAAGGATGCAACACCATTCATGATATCCATAATGGTCGATTTATCGTGATATACAAAAGCAATATCCTTATTTGTATTCACAAGAACCGTTGTTGGAACCCCCATACAATGATAACGATCATAAACCTTTGTACCTTCGTCTAATAAAACAGGAAATGTAAAATGGTTTTCTCCAAGGAATTGACTAAGGTTAACATCAGGGTCACGACCACTTACATGAATCATAACCATTTCCATCTCATTAGAATGTAAGGATTCAAACAATTTTTGTTTAGCGAGTAAATCTTTTTGCGAATCAGGACACCACGAGGTCCAAAAAGTGATCATCGTAATTTTGCTAGAAGCTTTCTCCAAAGACCAAACCGATCCATCTTGTTGTGAAGGTAAGCTAAACATGGGTGCTTGTTTCATTTCCTTCTCCCCTTTGCAGCATTTTGTGTTTAACATTTAAAAAGGTGACTCTAATAGAGTCACCTTTTTTCATTTATTTACTACAATGTTCATTATAAGCTAAGGCTAAATTACGAATGATATTTTCTGGTGCTTGACCTTCTATTTGTTCTCTTGGAATAAAGTGAACAACTTCTTTTCCTTTTAATAACGCCATCGACGGTGAAGATGGTGGGATTTCCGAGAAATACGATCGCATTTGCGCAGTCGCCTCTTTATCCTGCCCTGCAAACACCGTTACAAGATGATCAGGTGTTTGATCATGTTGTAATGAAGTTACTGCCGCTGGTCTTGCTAGTCCAGCTGCACAACCACAAACAGAGTTAATAACGACAAGAGTCGTTCCTTCTGCTTGTTCCATATACTGATCGACTTCTTCCACCGTGGTTAATTCTTTAAAACCATTTCCAGTTAATTCTGCTCTCATTGGTAAAACAACTTGGCGCATATATTCTTCATAAGCCATTGACATCTTCGTTTTTCCCCTTTCTCACTTTCCATTTTCTTGTAAAGACCATGCAACTGCATAAGGCTTTAGTTTTTCATGAACATTTGCAATTGATTGAAATGCATAAAGACATTCAACACCTAACCCTTTTTGGAACACAAGTAAGCACGGTACACTTTTTATTTTCCATTTTTGTGCAAACTCTGGTGAATGATTAATATTTAAAGAGTATATAGGCAATGAATCAAAGCTAGCTTGAACAACTTTCAGCATCTTCTCTGCTAGTTTACATGTTCCACAAAGTGGTGTGTAGACAAACACAATAACTAGCCGATCACGACTTACTAATTTTTGATCAAGCTTTTACTGGTGATAGCCTCCATATTTCTTCCCTCATTTCATCACTTCTATTTTAACAGAAACTGAAATGATTTGCTTTAATTTCCCACTTATTCAACAATAAAGTATCCGAAACAACTAAAAAAGGGATGACTAAAGATTAACAACCAACTTTAGTCATCCAGAAACAGTTATTTAATTAACGTTTAATAATATAATGATTTTGCATTTGACGAACTTGAAGTTGAGCCCGGTACAACTCATCACGTTGTTCTGGTGCAGCAGCCCGTAAAAGAGTTTCTAATTCTTGATCCATTTCTTGTAATTGCATTTGCATATGAGTATATTCCTCAGGATCTCCTGCCTCCACTCTTTGAGAATCGTCAAAGACTTTCTGAGCTCCTAGTAATGTCATCTCTACCTCTTCAAGAAACTGTGCCACTTGAGTGCGCTCTGCCATGATCATTCCTCCTACAATTGTTGAATTCCTGATCTTACTTTGCGCATCTTAATCAAGCGTTATTCATTAACTTATAAACCATAAAATCAAAAGCAATAAGCGAATCGTTAAAAATTGTTTTTGCCTCTTCTTCTAACAACTCTTCATCTCCAGCATACCGAGAGCTTATATGGTTTATGATTAACTTTTTCACATTGGCTTCTTTAGCTAATACCGCTACATCTGCAATCGTGGAATGACCAAATTGATTAGCATGCTCTTTTTTTTCTGCTAGGAAAGTTCCTTCATGAATTAATAAATCAACTTCTTTAGCAAAATCTTTCATTTTTTGAAGTGGTCGAGTATCACCTGCAATTACGATTTTTCGGCCTTTTTTCTTATCAGTAATATACTGTTGGCCATTGATTTTACGTCCATCTTCTAGTAGCACTTCATCTCCATTTTTCAACTTTTGAAAAATTGGACCTGGTTTAATTCCTAATTTAACTAATTCTTCAACCTTTAGTGAACCTGGTTTATCAGCTTCTGTTATCTTAAAAGCAAAACTTGGCATCACATGATCTAATTCTATCGCTTCAATGAGAAAGGAGTCATCTTGATAAACGATCCCTTCTTCCACACCAATAAAAGATAGATCATAACTCAAATATGATTTGGATACTTTTAAAGCCGTTTCAACAAACTGTTCAGTTCCAATAGGTCCATAAATGATTAACGGAGTAACTGCTCCTTGAGCCGAACGAGAACATAATAACCCGGGCAATCCAAACAAATGATCCCCATGCAAATGGCTGATGAAAATCTTATCAATTTTCGATAATGTAATTGGACTTTTAAGAATTTGATGTTGCGTTGCCTCACCACAATCAAACAACCATTGTGTGCTTTTTTTTTGCAAAAAGCGTACTGCAAGACTACTTACATTTCGAGCTGTTGAAGGCACTCCAGACCCTGTACCTAAAAAATGAAATTCCATACTCCACCTACCTATTAGCTAAGGCATCGGCAAAAGCCTTTGCATATGGTGGAAGATCTGGAGGTCTTCTGCTTGAAATAATATGGCCATCGACTACAACAGCTTCATCAATCCACGTAGCTCCTGCGTTTTCCATATCATCGCGAATTCCAGGTGTACTTGTTACGGTTTTCCCATTTAAAATCTTTGCAGATATCAATACCCAACCAGCATGACATATTTGTCCAATTGGCTTCTTAGCTTCATCCATTACTTTCACGATGTTTAACACTTCTTGATATCGGCGGAGTTTATCAGGAGCCCATCCTCCCGGAACTAAAAGTCCATCGTATTCGCTTGGATTAATTTCAGAGTAAGCGAAATCAGAAGTGGCAGGGACCCCATACTTTCCTTTGTATTTCTTGTTTTTTTCAGCTCCAACTAAATCAACTCGAGCACCCTCTTCTTGCAAACGCATAATCGGATACCATAGTTCTAAATCCTCAAATTCTTCATCGACAATGGCGATAACCTTTTTATTATGAAGACGCATTACAATCACTCCTAACTCATTTTTCCTTTGATAAGTATAACATGTCTAAATAACTTTCAAAAAGAAATAGCCAGTTCTAGCGAAGTAGTTTCCACATAAAATGAGTGATATATTAGCAATCAACTTTTACAACAGGAGGGAATCATCGTGAAATCAAAAACAACAAGTACCCTTATTTTATCGGCGATGTTTGGAACCGCCTTATCGATGTCACTTGCCGATACTAAAGTTGAAGCATCTACAAAACCTGTTTACGGAGACAAAACACTTCAAGTTAATCAAATACTTCAATTCGGTTCAAAAGGTTCACAGGTTTCAGAAATTCAAGGTTACTTAAGAGCTTTTGACTACTATAAAGGAAGACAAGATGGAATTTATGGTGTCCTTACTAAACAAGCCGTAGTTACATATCAAAAAAAGCATGACCTAATTGTTGATGGAATTGCTGGTCCCCAAACGATTGGCCACCTTTTACACGCCAGTGATGTTCAAATAAATCTAACGGATCATAATGAAGGGATTACAATTAAAGCAAAAGGTAATGATCCCGAGAAAGCCCTAACAAACACCCATACATCTTCTTCAATTAAAGGAGAATCAAAGCAAATACTTAGTCAAGGAGATCGTGGTGAACGAGTCAAAAAAATACAACAGTTATTAGCTGAATTTAATTATTATGAAGGGATAGACGGAATTTATGGAGCACAGACAAGAGCAGCCGTTATCCTTTTTCAACAAACTCACGGATTACAAGCGGACGGGGTTGTCGGACCAGAAACGAAAGCAGCTTTAACCAACAAAGAGAAAATTGTAACAGCGCCAGAACAAAAAGCAACTAATATTACATCTGTACAAGAAACGAAAGAAACCGCTCCAAAGACAAAATTAGCTATTACAGAAACAGCCTCATCACTTAAGGGAACTCCTTATATTTTGGGTGGTACATCACCCGTTGGTTTTGATTGTAGTGGTTTTATTCAATATGTCTTTAAACAACACGGTAAAAGTACTCCTCGCACTACGCAGGACCTCTACCAAAAAGGACAAAATGTTTCTCAGTTAAAACCAGGAGATATCGTTTTCTTCACCACTTACAAAAGCGGTCCATCTCATGCAGGAATTTATTTAGGTAACAGAACATTTATCCATGCTGGCTCATCAACAGGCGTTACAACCGCCTCATTAGATCAAGCCTATTGGTCACAGCGTTACATAGGTGCGAAACGTTTCTAACAAAAAGAGGAAGGTGCCATTATAATATGGTACCTTCCTCTTTTATTTATTAAGCTTCCTTTATTGAACGAGAGCGCGCTTCACTAAACTCTTCTTGTTCCTGTTCCGTTACTTTAATCGGAGATTTCTTATATCTACCAATAATGGTACTCGCTACAAAGATTGTAAAAACAGACAACAAAGCATTCCCCCATCCAACTAGAAAGGCTGCAAAAATGATAATAGAAAGATCACAAACAAAAATGGTAACCCCTCTGTTTAATTTCCACTTTTGATCAAGATATAAAGCAAGGATATGAATTCCACCTAAAGATGACCCATTGTTTAAAACAAGGGTAACCCCAAATCCGATACATAACCCGGCTAGAACAGTTGCAAGCCAAATTGGTACGGAGAAAAAAGGCAAAACATCTAAGCCATCACGAATTAAAGAAATACCAATAATCGACATAAAACTAGAAATCGTAAACCACTTTCCGAGCTTTTGTAAGGACATCCAGAAAAAAGGAAGATTGACTAAGAAAAACAGCACACCCCACGACCATGAACTCATAAAAGTTAAAACTGTCGCAAGTCCTGCTGTTCCTCCAAACGTTAACTCATGAATTGAAAGGAATTTCAATCCAAGCGAAGTTAAGACCAGACCTAGTAAAACCAACGAAACCATTTTTAAACGTTCACCCATTTTTCTACACCTCCTATTAGACTATTACTCTTTAAACGATACGCGAAAATAAAGAATACGTCAATGCATATAAGTGAATTTTTATTCATCTGAATTATCAGAAAAGTAGAATTTTATGGCGTTTGTTATATTTCCTCGCAAAAAATATACAGCTTTTTATACAACAAATTTTAATCATAAGGCTTTCTGTTTACAAAACAAAAAAAGAATTAAGTGTCTATAACAACACAAAATTCTTTTTTCCTTTATAAAATTAACTGATCAATCAATTGAATGAGCTTTACTATCTCAGGCTTACTTATTTGTCCATCCGCTCCAACACCTTTACCTTTATGGTAAACATCTTCTGAGATTAATGAAGAAAAAATGACAACTGGAATATCTGCTAATTGTTCGTCTTCTTTAATTCTCTTCGTTAAATGATGTCCGTCCATTTGCGGCATTTCAACATCAGTAATAATAAGCTGAATTTCCTCTTTTACGTCAGTCTGTTCATTTTTAGTAAAGGTTAAGTATTCCCAAGCTGATTTTCCGTTGTCAAAGAAAGTAACTTGATCATACCCTGCTTCTGAAAGTGTTTCGTGCAATAATTTTCGAAGCATTGTTGAATCTTCTACAGCAACTATTTTTTTATGGCTTCGTTCTCTTTTCCCTAAAGATTTTACTTGGTTAACATTAATTCCTTTGTCAGGATTTATATCGACTACAACCTTCTCAAAATCAAGTAATAATATCATTTGATTGTCCATTTTCACAATACCAGTCGATAAACTTTCTAAACCTTGTGAAAGCTCATTTGGCTTTTCAATTTGCTCCCACGAAATTCTGTGGATTCTAGATACATTTTGAACTCTAAAAGCAACTTTTATTTGATTTAATTCAGATACGATAAACTTATCGTTTTCTGGCTGCTCTGATGGCTGGAACCCAAGTACTTTCATTAAATTCACGACAGTTAGAACTTCATCTCTCAAGCGCACAATCCCTTCAATATGAGGATGTGAATTAGGTAGAGCTGTTACAGGCTGAGCTTGGATGATTTCTCTTACCTTCATAACATTAATGCCAAATGTTCCTGTCCCAACTTGAAAAACAATGACTTCTAGTTCGTTCGTTCCACTCTCAAGCAAAATCCCTTTATCTATATTCACTTAGGAACTCCTCCTTCATAGAAACATCCGTTTTAAATAAGTAGATGAAATAGACTCTCATCTTTATTGATCTCTTGATAATCAAATCCTTTTTTGTCTAGACGACTAACTAAACCAGGATAATCGTCTCTACTCTTGAGCTCGATTCCAAGCAACACAGGTCCATTGGATTTATTATTCTTTTTCGTGTATTCAAAACGAGTTATATCATCATCTGGTCCAACAACCTCTTGAATGAATTCTCTAAGAGCACCTGCTCTTTGTGGGAATTGGATAATAAAGTAATATTGTAATCCCTCATAAATCAACGATCGTTCTCTCATTTCTTGCATCCGGCCAATATCATTATTACCTCCACTAACGATACATACAACATTCTTCCCTTTTATTTCATCTTTATAAAAATCTAATGCTGAAATTGGCATCGCCCCAGCTGGCTCTGCAACTATTGCATTTTGATTATATAATTCAAGAATGGTTGTACAAATTTTACCCTCTGGTACTAAAATGATATCTTCTAAAATATTTTGACAAATCTCAAAAGGAATTTCTCCTGGTTTTTTTACAGCAGCTCCATCAACAAATTTGTCGATTTTATCTAGTTCAATCACTTTTCCTTGTTTTAAAGATTCTTTCATTGCTGGTGCTCCAGCAGGCTCACAACCAACAATTTTCGTATGAGGACTAATACTTTTAATATAAGTGCCTGACCCACTTATTAATCCGCCCCCACCAATTGATGCAAACAAATAGTCAATATTTTCTTCAATGTCATTCATAATCTCCATACCAACAGTTCCTTGTCCAGCGACAATTTTTTCCTGGTCAAAAGGATGTATGAAAGCCATTTCGTGCTCATTTGAGTAGCTCATCGCTTCGTTAAATGAGTCATCAAATGTATCCCCAGATAACACAACTTCCACAAATTCTTTTCCAAAGAATTTAACTTGATCAACCTTTTGCCTTGGAGTCGTAGAAGGCATAAAGATTTTCCCGTGAATTTGAAGAGTTCTACAAGAATACGCAACACCTTGTGCATGGTTTCCTGCACTCGCACAAACAATCCCGTTGTTTAAGTCATCTTTTGATAAACTTGAAATTTGGTGGAATGCCCCCCGAATTTTAAATGAACGTACAACCTGTAGATCTTCTCGTTTTAAATATACATTACAGTCATACCTTTCAGATAACACTTGGTTTAACTGTAAAGGTGTATGAGTGACCACGTCTTTTAAACGTTGATTAGCAATAATAATATCCTCAATATAAACAGTTCCCATAGACTTAATCCTTTCACTTCAAACTGGCTTCAAAATTTAATACTGTTATCTTATCATAACCCTTGGCAATTGCGTAACCCCTCTAGAACGGTAACTTGTTGTATATGTTATTAAATTCTACATTTTTCATGATTGATTATTTAAATTGACCTAACTATAATAGAGAAGATACTAACAGATACATACAAGATAAATCTGTTTTTTTATTCAAGGAGGGTTGATTGATCATGGGAAGAATGATTCGTTTATTATCTGCTATAGTTTTGGCTTTTGTAATTGTTCCTGGACAGGTTCTTGCAGCTGGTGGCGGTGGTGCCGAAGATGCAGCTCATGCTGAACCATCTGGATTATTAATGGTAACATTAACAATCCTTTCAATACTAACACTTATTGTGATGGCATTTTTCTCGTTTCGAGATAACGGCTAAGGAGTAAACGTGGACAAAGGTTTTCATTGTCCGCGTTTTTTTCTGTGCTTAGATATTATTTTATTAGGAGAGAGAAACATGACTTGGGAGATTTTCACGATAGTTGGGACAGTTGCCTTTGCTCTTAGTGGAGCTTTTGTAGCGATGGAAGAAAATTATGATTTAATGGGAGTTTACATTCTAGGATTAGTAACTGCTTTTGGGGGAGGTGCAATCCGTAATCTTTTAATTGGTGTGCCAGTTTCTGCTCTGTGGGAGCAAGGCTCTCTTTTCACCATTGCCTTAATTGTGATGAGCGTTGCTTTTATTTTCCCTAATGTATTTGTACATCATTGGGCTAAAATTATTTTATTATTTGACGCAATAGGTCTTGCTGCGTTTTCCATACAAGGGGCTCTTTATGCAACAGAGATGGGTCACCCTTTGTCTGCAGTTATTGTTGCAGCTGCATTAACGGGCGCTGGCGGAGGAGTGGTTCGAGATTTGTTGGCAAGAAGAAAGCCACTTATTTTACAAAAGGAGATTTACGTAGTTTGGGCGATGGTCTCTGGTGTCCTAATTGGCTTGCACATCGTATCTGGAACTATCGGATTGATTTTACTTTTTATAGGGGTCGTCGCGTTAAGAATGTTATCTGTGTATTTTAAATGGCAATTACCTAAAAGAGCCATTATCGTTGGTCAAAACCTTAATAACAGTGCTCACTAACAATAAAAAAAGAACAATAACTGTTGAGACATCTCAACAGTTATTGTTCTTTTTCTTCTTGATTTAATGCTGATGTTAATTGTTTTAATACATACTCGACCGATTTAAAAGTCTCCATTTGCCTTTTTAAACTCGTTTCTTTATAAAAAGATTTAATCGCAACAATCTCAAGGTTATCTTCAGTTTGTACCAATTGACTAGGATGAAGATGCATCGGTTTCTCTTCCTGAATAAACGCTTGTGCTAAAGGTAACCAAAGCCTTCTTGTCTCTGCCACTTTTTCAGCAAAAGGCTTAACAACACCAAAAAAATCAACTTCGCCTTCTTCACCTCTAGCTTTCAGGTAATACATTTCTGCTTCTTTATTTAACTGTAATAATTCATTTGTAAGATTCATTAAGCTGGAACGGTCATCTTTTTGCATGTAAACACCTCCGCTCACATCTTAACAAAAAACGACATTAAAAGGAAAACATCTGCATGAAAGAACGCCATTTTTTTCTTGAGACATTTCCCCCAACTACCATTGGCAATTCTCTTTCCTCAGACTCTTCTCTTGGCTGCATCTTAGATTCCATTTTAGTTAATCGCTCTTCTAATGTAACAATCATTTTCATCATGTCATCTAGTTCAGAGCGGTGTTTTAACAACTGATAACTTACGACTTCATCAGCTTTCTGAGATAACCTATGATCCAGTTCTTGGACCCTGTTCATTACTTCCTCTAGTTTCCCCTCGTATAAAGCTGTTTCGATATTTGTACTGCGTTCAATCGTCTTCGGGCTTTCCATTCCATTGATTGTAATATCTTTCATTCTCTTCCCTTGTTGTAGTTGTCTCTGAACTCCTCGCATAATATCAACATGCTCTTCAGTGAATAGGTAATGTCCATTTTCATTCGTTTCACATACTAAATCAAAATATTTTGCCCAACGTTGAACAGTTGTTGGATTCACACCTAAAATTTCTGACACTTCTTTCGTTTTCATCGTCATTTCCATTTTACAAACCTCCCAATTATTCTTGTTGTTACTAAGATTCGCTTCCATCCCTTCTGTCCCCTCTCCTCTTGACAAAACTAGAATTAATTCGTCAAAGAAAGTGGAAATATCCGTCATCACCGTTAAAGAGGTTCGTTTTTTGACAAAACTTGTTAACATTTGTTATTACTTCTAATGCATGTTGTCAGCTATCGTCTCGCATACTAAATTAGAACAAACAATGAAGGAGGTATTCCATTGAATAAAGCTAACAAACAACAAAATGAAAACAACACACACGATAAGACGAAGCAACAACGACAAGAAGGTTACACTGGTGATAAAAAGCTTGGCGGGCCTAATCGTCCAGCAGAATAATAAAACAAGGATGACTTCAAGTTAAAATCAACTTGAAGTCATCCTTTTTAGTTTTTGAATAACATATAATTCGAACCATTTACGTTGCAGCCAATTTGTTCGTTCTTTTGGAACTAGTTTCTTTATTTTATAGAAGTAATATTCAGGGTTAGAGACATCATTAGACCAGTCTTTCTTATCTTCCCAATGATGTTTTACGACAGGGAATACTTCACGTAAACAAGGACTGTTATTACGAGTACTCCACATCATATATTGTTGATAGTCTTGCCTTGAACCGGTTGGGGGTGTTTGAATTGAGAATTGGTATATAGAATTAAAAACACTTTCATCAAACAAGATTTGTTTTAATTGCTTCCCTAACCAAATTCGCGCTTTAACCTTTTTAAAGTCTCGAACATATAATCCGTATACCTTTCCTTCTAGTGTCGGAAACAGTACATAGCTCATGTGTGCAAACTCTTCCAAGTTATAGAGCAAAGAAGAAAAAACTTTGTCTCGATACAAAGGGTATTTCATTACTGTTTCTTCGATCATATGTTGTTCATTTACGATTAATGCTGTACAAAGCCTGTCCTCATCGAGATGGTCCATAAAATATTGCCATTCGTTTTGCATAAATTTCGAGACACCAAGCTGTTTTAATAAGTCAAACCGAGGCTTTTCTCTTGTTTTTTCAGATTCATACCAAAGTAATTGTGGATAAGCATCAGCAAAGATCGTCCAATTAGCACGCTCAAAAGTTTGAAATAATAATTCTTGGTAATCTGGAGTTAATATAGTTTGAAACCATTTACTTTTTAAATCCGTCATATTCCAGCCGGCATTTCTAGAAACCATACCAGCTAGCAATGCCCATTTTATTTCAGGATGCTCTCTATAAAAATGTTCATAAAATACGGTACGTGAAATATTATCGACATTACCCAGTCTAACTTTATTGATAATTTCAGCCTTTTTTTCCTTCAACATATTAATCCTTCTTCCTTGTTCAATGATTTTACATAAAATCATATATCTTATAAGTGTCTATTTATGGTAAGATTATGTGATGGAATCTAGTTATACTGTCTTCAGTTCTAACTAATTCCATTCATGATAGATAATGTTCGGAAAGGTTTGTGAGTGACATGGCGATACGTTACCCAAACGGAAGGAAGTTTACAGGAACTGAATCCTCACAGAAACAAGCTCCAAAAAAAGAATTAACCTACAGCAATCGAGGTATGACACTAGAGGAAGATTTGAACGAAACAAATTTATTTTATCTTCAGCGAAAAAAAGCCGTCATTCATAAAAAACCAACACCCGTTCAAATTGTTCAAGTCGATTACCCTAAGAGAAGTGCAGCAGTTATTAAAGAAGCTTACTTCAAACAAGCATCAACTACTGATTACAATGGTGTGTATCGTGGTCGCTACCTGGACTTTGAAGCGAAAGAAACAAAAAACAAAAAATCATTTCCTCTTCAAAACTTTCATACGCATCAAATTGAGCATATGAAACAAGTACTAGCTCAAGATGGAATTACGTTCGTTATCTTAAGGTTCTCTCTCACAGATGAGGTGTACTTACTTGACGGAAAAGATTTAATACATTTCTACGACCAAAAGGAAAATGCCCGAAAGTCGATTCGAAAAGCTGATATTGAAAAGCTAGGATTTCTTATTAAAATTGGGTACCAGCCACGTATTGACTATTTAAAGGTAATTGATTCAGTTTATTTTTAAACAAAAATGGACTGCTAGGAAAGGAAGAAATATGATGTCAAATGAAACGAACAATACAAGACAAGCGCGTCGACAAGCTCGGCAAAAAAAATCAACTAAAGGTCCGAAAAAGGGGTTATGGAAAAAAATATTCATCAGCTTCCTCGTTCTATTTGTACTGATGATCATTGCTGGCGGTGTTACACTATTTGCATGATTCAAGGTGCCCCAGAGTTTGATGAGGAAAAACTAATGCTCACTCAAGGCTTATTAATTCATGATGACCAAGATGTTTTTGTCTCACAATTAGAAACAACAGAACGCCGTGTCAATGTAAGTATTCATGATGTTCCTCAAGTTGTTGAAGATGCTTTTATATCAGTTGAAGATATTAGATTCCGCGATCATTTTGGAATTGATATTAGACGACTATTTGGAGCCGTACGGGCAAATTTAGCTAGTGGATTTGGTGCTGAAGGTGCGAGCACGATAACACAGCAACTAGTAAAAAACCTTTTTCTTAATGAGGAAAAGAAATTAACGAGAAAAATACAAGAGCAATATTTAGCCATTCAATTAGAACAACGTTATTCCAAGGATCAAATCCTTGAAATGTACTTGAATCAAATTTACCTAGGTTCAGGGGTCTACGGAGTAGAACTTGCTTCACAAACTTATTTTAATAAGTCTGTTGCAGATTTGTCGTTGGCTGATGCCGCACTTCTTGCCGGGATCCCACGTCGACCGAGTTTTTATGACCCAACTAAAAACCCTGAGGCAGCTGAATCTAGACGTAACCTTGTGCTCTCTTTAATGGAACAACATGGCAAAATTACAAGTGAAGAAGCTGCAGCTGCTAAAGCCATTCCATTATCAGATCAGATTGTTTTAACTGAACGTGAAGCCTACCCTTACGAAGCATTTTACAATCAAGTATTAACAGAACTAGAAGCGATGGAAGGCATTACAATTAACGATATTTATAATGCAGGGATTAAGGTTTATACGACATTAGATGTGAAAGCACAAGAACATGTAGAACAAGTGTTACAAACAGATGAGTTTGTAGGTGTTTATCCTGAAAATGAAGATTTCACTGCTGCTGTAACTTTATTGGATACAAAAACGGGTGAAATTAAGGCTCTTGGTAGTGGTAGAGAAGATACAGGACTTCAACGAGGGTATAACTTGGCTACAGATGAAAGGCGCCAGCCTGGTTCAACTATTAAGCCTATTTTAGATTATGGTCCAGCGATTGAATATTTACAATGGCCTACTGCTCGTATCATCACTGACGAGCCTCATAATTATACGACTGGTGAACGAAATGCGATTCGAAACTTTGACCGTTCTTATGATGGACCTATAACGATGCGTCGGGCACTAGCTCGCTCTAGAAATGTAACGGCGATTAAAGCATTACAAGAGGTCGGAGTGGACCGAGCTCAGTCATTTGCAGAAAAATTAGGTATTCCGATCGAAGAGCAACTTCGAGAAGGTGAAACTCAAATGCCTGAAGCTTACGGTCTCGGCGGGTTTAATAAAGGTGTTACAACAAAAGAATTAGCAGGAGCTTATGCTGCTTTTGGAAATAACGGTACTTACACCGAGCCATATACGGTCCGAAAAATAGAATTTCCTGATGGCCGAGTGATTAATTTAAAACCTGAACCTACATTAGCAATGAGCGATTATACAGCTATATGATCACAGACATGTTAAAGACTGCTGTAACAGATGGAACCGGTGGTGTCGCGAACATTCCAGGGTTACCAATGGCAGGTAAGACAGGTACGACTAACTTTGACCAAGCAGAAAGAGAAAGACTTGGTATACCAGAAGGCGGAGTTCCTGATATCTGGTTCTCCGGTTATACAACGAATTATACAATCTCAGTATGGACAGGTTTTAACCGGAACGCAGAAAATGCAAGCAATAACTTCTTCCCTAGTGGTGCTAATTCTAGACAAGCAGCACAACAAATTTTTAAAGCTATTATGCAAAATGTTTCTGCCGATATAGAAACAGCTGATTTTACAATGCCTAATTCTGTAGTTCGTGTAGGCGTTGAGCGGTCAACTGGCCTTTTGCCTAGTGATTGGACACCGCAAAGCGAGATCATTCAAGAACTTTTTGTTAGAGGAAATGAACCTACCCGTGTTTCTGAACAATTTGTTGAACTAGATCCCCCTACTAACCTGATGGCTAGTTACGAGGAATCTGCAAACCAAATTATTGTCACATGGAATTATCCTGATGACAAACGTGAGAGTGTAACGTTTGAGATCCAAGTTTCAATTGATGGTGGAAGTACTCAAACACTCGACCGCAAAAAAGAGATGCAGTATATTTTCAGTGATGTCTCACCAGGTTCTAGCTATGTCTTCAGTGTTATAGCGATTTCAGATGATAACAGTTCATTACGAAGTGATCCTGTTTCAGTTGAAGTTAAAATTGAAGAAGAAATAATCGAAGAAGAGATAGAAGAAGACGAAGAGGAAGAAGAAACCATTCCAGATCCTCTCGAAGAAATCGTTGATGATGATGATGACGAGGAAGAACCTATTATAGATGATCCTGTTGATCAAGCTACAAATGAAGAAGAAACTGAAACAGAATAATAGCTTTAAAATATTGAAAGAGCATTGGATTTCATCCAATGCTCTTTTCCAATTGTTTTATTTTCGACATTCTTAAAAAATCTTCTCTACATATTAGTAAGATCTTTATATTCTTGTTTTAGTGACTCGATACGCTTTGGATCATTTAGTGATTCAAAACGCTGCCACTCACGTGATAAACCGTCATTTATTACCTTTTTTGCTTCTGAAAGAGCTTGCTCAAACAATTGGTTAAGCTCTGTTTGCATCTGTTGTTCAAATTTACGCAAAGCTCCCCCTACTTGTTCCGTTCCTTTTTCAACCAGTTCTTCTTTTAATTTTTTTATTTGACCTTCTTCAAAGAAAGCTTTTGCTGATTGAAAATTTGATTTATAGCCCTCTAATTCTAATGTGATAAAACGTTGTTCAACCTTTGAGTTCAGTTCATATTTTTGACGTTCAAATGGGACTGATAAAGCCGGAAAGTCTACACGAATCCTATCTACCGTTTCTGTTACCCAATCCTCAATTGCATTTGCTAAAGCAATCTCAATCCGAACAAAGGTCGCTTGCAATTCTTGTTTGATAAAATGTTCCCCTTCAGTTCTCCACTCTTTCAATGAGGTTAATAATGCTTGCTGTTGCGCCCGTTTGCTTGCGCCAGTTATGGTAGACACGTTTACCTCTTCTGAAAACTGATCACTAAGAACATAGCGTACTCGATCACGTAAATAAAGGAATAATTCACTAACTTCCTGCGAACTTGTTTGGAAAGCTGCTAGTGGTTTGATGACCGCTAATTTCTCTTGCCATGCTTTGATCAATGACATCATTTCAGCTTGCTTTTGCTTTCTTCCTTGTTCTTCTCCTGTCGCATATTCCAGACCCTTTTTCAACATCGTTTGATAACGGTTCAGTTCTTCCCCTAACAAATCAAAGCTTAATTTCTTTAATTCTGTTATCGTTTTGGCGTAAAAAGCTTGCTCAAACTTTTTAAATAATTCGTCGCCATCCCCGTTTTCTTGCTTTCCTTGTAGCCCTTTTTTACTGGAAAGTGGATATAAACGTGGCTCATTCCAACCATTTTGAACTAATTGGTCATAAACATGCTTTCTAACACCGTTTAATTCAAAAGGGCTACTCGCTAAATCGGCCGCATTTAAAATAAAATACAATTTATCCGTTCTGAAACCTTCATTTACCTTGGCCATTTGTTGTAAAAATTGTTGATCCGATTTTGAAAACGCATGATTGTAGTAAGTTAGATAGAAGATAGCATCCGAGTCTCTTAACTGCTTAAAAGCAACATTTGTGTGTCTTCCATGGATTGAATTAACCCCAGGTGTATCAACAAGAATAATTCCCTGCTCTGTAAGTGGGCAATTATAATAGAGTGTTACTTCATCTATTAAACAAGCATCATGTTCATTTGCTACAAATGGTTGTAGTTCATTTAATGTTACTTCAAAACTTGTGCCAAGCGTCCATTTACCTTCTGCAAGACTATTTTTTAACGTCATCAAATAAGATTGATAGGTCTTTTGCCAACTCGTTGTTACAGTGGGATCCGCTTTCCAAGAAGAAAGAGTCGCTATCGTCACTTTAACATCTAGCTGCTCAGCGACCGCTTGGATCTCGGCATCTAGTTGTTGTTTCGTTTTTACTTTAACAACAGCAGTTCCAGAAGGATGATTTTCTTCTGCTTTTTTTACAATGTTAACTGTTGCAGTCGTTGGATGCGGAGATACTGGTAGTACAGTGTCTCCTAACAATGCATTAGCAAAACTTGATTTACCCGCACTAAAAGCTCCAAATAATGAAATCGTAAATGATTGTTCTTTAAATCTTTGTATTCGATTACGTAGAATCGATCTTTCATAATTCATTTGTTCTTGGTCGACATATTTATTTAAAACACCACTAACCTGTGTAATCCAATTGTCAGCTTTCGGTTGGTCGAACTCCGTATTTTCAACTTCATCCTGTTGCCAATCAGTATCTATTACTGTTTCTTTCGGCATTTCAATGGCTGTTATCGAAGAGGAAAGTGAAAATTTAGGAGTCTTTTTTTCCATTGTTTCAAAAATAACTCGTTCATAAGCTCCAGCATCTTGAAATTGGCTCACTTGGCTTCGTGTTTCTCTATAGCTACTTGAAAACCGTCATCAATTCTTGTAAGTTGTATCACAAAGTCATCTATTTCATGTAGTTTATCTAGCTTTCTTTCTAGCTGTTCAAGTTCTTTTTCCCAATGACTTTCCATACCTTTAGTCATAACTAATATAACTGAGGCTGCTTTTTGACGTAATTCTTTTATAATTGCAGCTGTTCGATCCTTTGTAAAAGTATATACATATTCTCTATTTTTAGGCCCAGCTTGAACAGCATCCTTAAAGAATCGTTCTGTAATCTCTAAATGCAACTTACTTAATTCAGACTCTACCTCTTCACGGTTTGTTAGTAAAGATAAATCAAAAGAAAGAAAAAGTTTGTGCATATGGAACTCAATCTGACTTTTCACTTTATCTTGTGTTTCATTGATTAACCGTTCTAACCTTAGCTGTTGTTCTTCTTCTGTCTTCTTTTTCGACCTTAGAAAACCAACTTTAAAACCAGGCTCAATGCTTTCAAGCCAGCTTCTAACTAGTTCCGTTGTTGTGTACGGAAAGATCGTTACATCTTTTACAATCGCTTGCCATTCTTTCTCAAAAAATTGTTCAAACCTTTTTTTGGCATGAATTGCTTTTTCATAATCCTCGGCCAATTGTTGCCTCTCATCCAACTGACTTAATGAAAAGCCTTCTTGCTTCATTTCTTCTTTAATTTGGTCTAGACTTTCTTCTTTTTCCTCTTCTAGTCGCTTAATAATACTTAAAAAGAACCCCTGCTGTATCCGTTGGTTCGCATATGGAAGTAGCTGGTTGCCATGATATAAAATCGCTTTCATTTCTTTTTCAAATTGATTTAATTGATTAAGTGGATGTTCTTTCGCTTTCATACTCGTATAGCGGAGCATTAGAATATTTATCCCCCATGAAGTAAACGTATCTCGGATTGATTGATCAAAATCTTGAAATGAAAGCTCTTGTTCATCATGTTTATCAATTTGATTCACAACTAAATAAAGAGGTTTTTTTTCATCAGATAGTTGTTTTAAGAAAGTTAAATTTGTTTCAGACTGTACATGATTATAGTCCATTACATAACAAATAAAATCAGTTGTATAAAGGGCCTCTAGTGTTACTGCTTGGTGAGTAGGATCGGTAGAATCCACACCAGGTGTATCATAGATTGTACTATGATCACCTAAAAATGGTAACGGTGCTTGAATAGTTAAAGACGAAATTTCGCCCCCATTCATTCCCCATTCTCTCACACGTTGCCAAGGAATTTCGCCATTCCAATTTTTCACTTCCCCTGTTGTTGCTTGAACACTTAAACCTAAATCGCCGTTTTTAATACCGATGATATTAGCACTCGTTGGTATCGGACTTGTCGGTAGCATTTCTGCCCCTAATAAATGATTCAAAATGGTTGACTTTCCCGCTGAAAAATGACCACAAAATGCAACTTGAAATCGGTTCTTGCTTACTTTTTCTTTGACAATCCGTTGTCTCTCTTCTTCTTTATCTGTCATTTCATGAACCTTTACAATTGAATCTAACGCTTTACTCATCCCTTATCCCACCCACTTTAGCTATCTATGTATTCAGACTCTTCGGTCTGAAATGAAAGGATCTTTAATAAGATCCTTTGTTATTCTTTATGTTCCAACAGTTTGTATTTAGCATATATTTTTTTTATTTCTAAGAATAAAGCTTTTAATTGAATAAAAGCGTGATATTGACTCGGTGCAGAAAGAATATATTCAAGTCTTTCTATACAATTTATTGGCTTATAAACTAATTCCTTGATGCAAGAAGGTAAATGCTTGAGTCCTTCTACTAGTTTATTATTCAACCAAAATAATGTGTCAATAAACGCAGCTAGCATCGTAGTCATAATCGGTTTAACCTTTATTAGATTACGTTCTCGATAATAATTGACTAAAATAAGTTCTTCCTCTTCCCAACATTGAAAAATTAGTGGAATAAATTCATGTTTTTTAGCTTGTATATCCTCAACATTAATTAAATCGTAGTAAAAAGGAATCGATTTACATATTTCTTTAAAGGAAGCCTTTGTACTTGGAGGAGCAATTAATTGTTGATTAGGATAAAATAATGTCTGTTGAAAAGCTGGAGGTATATGAATCATTTTACTCTAGCTTTCATTCTTTTTTTGCCTTCGCGACAATCATCAAGTAGAGGGCACGTTTCACATTGCGGAGATTGAGCTTTACAATGATATCTTCCAAAGAAAATTAATTGGTGATGACAATCCGACCAACGATCTTCGGGAATTTTTTTCATAAGCGTCTCTTCTACTTGCAAGACTGAATCTTTCCATCTGCATATTGCCAAGCGTTTCGAAACTCGCTCCACATGAGTGTCAACTGCAATTGCTGGTATGCCAAAAGCTACTGAAGTTACGACATTGGCCGTTTTTCTTCCTACTCCAGCTAACTTCACTAATTCATCTCTTTCTTTAGGCACTTCTCCATTATACTCTTCGATTAAAGTCTGACAAAGTTTTTTTATATTTTTTGCTTTGCTCCTAAATAAACCGATTGAGCGAATATCTTGTTCTAATTCTTCTATAGGGACAGCTAAATAATCCTCAGGTTGTTTGTATTTTGAGAACAAGCCTGGTGTAACTTTATTCACCAGAACATCTGTACATTGAGCAGAAAGTAGAACAGCAATGACTAACTCAAACGGGTTTGAATGTACCAATTCACATTCAGCATCTGGATACATATTGGCAATAACATCAAGCACTTCTATTGTTTGTTTCTTTGATAGCATCATTTACTCTCCCTGTCTTTTTTTAAGACTTATCAAGCCAGCTAAAAGAAGGATATGAATCAGCTCGTGGTCGTTTCGGCTCCTGCTTTGTTTGAGCATTGTTATATTTACGGAATTTCTCTCCGTGTGCTTTTGCTTGATCAAGTGTTTTAATCCCATTGCGTTTCCACTCAAATAAAATTCGATCAATATAGCGAAAATTCAATTTACCTGATACTACGGCTTCTCGTAGCGCTGCAATGATTAAATCATATGAATGACTATCTTGATCAAGCCACATAGACAACGTCTCTGCTTCTATCGGGGAAAGAGGCCGACAAAACTCCTCTTCGAATTTTGTATATAATAATCCTTCTTGACTCTGTTTTGTTTGTTCCTGAGCTTCTATTTGTTCTCCTTTTAGAAACTGAATTAAATTCAACCACAATGGTTCAAGTGAAAAAAATTCAAAAAGGATGCCTTGTTCATCCCACTTCTTTTCAAGGGAAAGAACATTCATTCGGATTAACCTTCCTAACATATCTGCACACTCATTCATTTGTAGTGTCATTCGTTCACTAAGGAACTCTGGAGTTGGGAATCCGTCTCCTTCTTCAATACACGATTGTATATGAAGTAACGCGACGAGCTCCTCCTCTTTAATCCCTAATTGTTTATAGTGCTTTAATAATAATGTTGGTATGGATAGTTGTCTTTGGCTTGTCCATTTCACTAATAAGTTCTGATCCATCAGCAAACACCTCTATCCTTTATTATAACATGTGTACCGCCTTTTAAGGACTTCCTTTTCCTTACTGTACGGATAAAAAGAGGTTGACTTCCTTGGCTACAAACCAAAATGAAGTCAACCTTATCAATTTTATGGGTATAATCGATTTAAAAGTCTTGGGAAAGGAATCGATTCACGAACATGTTCCACTCCTGAAATCCAAGCAACTGTTCTTTCAAGTCCTAATCCAAATCCTGAATGGGGAACAGATCCAAATTTACGTAAGTCTAGATACCATTGATAAGCATCAAGAGACAAATTATGCAGCTCAAGATTTTTCTTAAGTAAATCGTAATCGTGAATACGCTCAGAGCCACCAATAATCTCCCCGTACCCTTCTGGCGCAATTAAATCCGCACAAAGGACAACATCATCTCGATCAGGCGCAGGTTGCATATAGAAAGGCTTTAAACTTGTTGGATAATGAGTGATGAAAACTGGCTTTTCATAATGCTCAGCTATGGCCGTTTCATGAGGTGCACCAAAGTCATCACCCCATGTAATGTCATCAAATCCTTTTTCTTGTAAGAATGTGATTGCATCATCATACGTAATTCTTGGGAACGGAGCTTGAATTGCCTCAAGCTTGCTTATGTCGCGACCAAGAGTTTTTAATTCAAGCTGACAATTTTTCAGTACAGATTGAACGATGTACGCTACGTATTGTTCCTGAATTTCAAGATTTTCATTAAATTCAACAAATGCCATCTCTGGCTCAATCATCCAAAACTCAATTAGATGACGACGAGTTTTTGATTTTTCAGCTCTAAATGTTGGTCCAAAAGAAAAAACTCGTCCCATTGCCATTGCGGCTGCTTCCATATAAAGTTGTCCACTTTGAGATAAATAGGCATCTTCATCAAAGTATTTTGTTGCAAATAGTTCTGATGTTCCTTCAGGGGCACTTCCCGTCAAAATCGGAGGATCAATTTTAACAAAATCATTATCGTTGAAAAATTCATATGTTGCACGAATAATTTCATTTCTTACTTTCATGACTGCGTGTTGACGTTTAGAACGCAGCCATAAATGACGATTGTCCATTAAAAATTCAGTGCCATGTTCCTTTGGAGTAATTGGATAATCAACTGCCTCATGTAGAACTTCAACTTTTGTAACGGTTAATTCATATCCAGAAGGAGCACGTTCATCAGCCCGAACGATCCCTGTTACATATAATGAACTTTCTTGTGTTAGATTTTTGGCTTTTTGGAACATTTCTTCATCAACCTCAGCCTTAACGACTACTCCTTGTATAAAGCCTGTCCCATCCCTTAATTGCAAAAAAGCTATTTTTCCACTAGATCGCTTTCCCGCTAACCAAGCTCCAATTGTAACTTCTTGTTCAACAAATGAACCTACTTTTGCGATTGTCGTTTTCACGTTATTACCTCCATCACTACTATGTATAACATCCTTCATTATACCTTGTGCATTTTTTTAAGTCAACGAATAGAAAGAGACTAACAAAATGTCAGCCTCTTCAAATTAATGAAATAATTCACTTATTTTGTGTGAGCTCTTACAAAGCGGTCAATTCTTGATAAAGCTTCTTCAATCGCGTCAAGAGAAGTAGCGTAAGATAAACGGACATTGTCCGGAGCACCGAAGCCTGATCCTGGAACCAGAGCCACTTTTTCTTCTTCTAGAATAGCTTCCACCCATGTATCCACATCTGCAAATCCAGTTAATTTAACTGCTTCACTTACATTAGGGAAAAGATAAAAAGCACCTTTAGCTTCACGCATGAAACGCCAGGAATAGCAATAAGTTTTTCGTATACCTGATTCAGCCTGTCTTCAAACGCCTCTCGCATTTGCTCTACAGATCCATCATCCTCTGTATATGCAGCAATAGTTCCATACTGAGCATTTGTTGTTGGGTTAGAAGTGCTGTGACTTGCAAGATTGGTCATTGCGTTGATAATCTCTTTATTTCCTGCAGCATAACCAATTCTCCAGCCCGTCATCGAGTGAGATTTAGACACTCCATTAACAACAAGTGTTTGCTCTTTCAACTCTGTAGAAAGTTGAGCAATAGAAGTATGAGTTGCACCATCATAAACAAGCTTCTCATATATTTCATCTGAAACAATTAGTATATCGTGCTTTAAACAAACTTCCCCTAATTCGCGAAGCTCCTCAGCTGAATACATAGAACCTGTTGGGTTACTTGGTGAGTTTAAAATAAATGCTTTTGTTTTAATTGTAATCGCTTGTTCTAGCTGTTCTGCAGTTACTTTAAAATCGTTACTCTCAAGCCCTTCGATGTATACAGGATTACCATCTGCCAATTTCACTTGTTCCGGATAACTAACCCAATAAGGTGTTGGAATGATAACTTCATCACCTTCATCTAGAATTGCTTGAAAAAGTGTGTAGAGAACATGCTTTGCCCCAGAACCAACAAGAATTTCTGACGGCTTATATGTAATTTGTTGATCTCTTTCAAATTTACCGATAATCGCTTCTTTTAGTTTAGGCAAGCCTGCTGAAGGTGTGTATTTCGTGTGACCTTCTTCCATTGAACGAACGGCAGCATTAATGATATATTGCGGAGTGTTAAAATCGGGTTCACCTGCACCAAGTCCAATTACATCATGGCCTTGTTCTTTCAATTCTTTGGCCTTTGCTGTTATCGCAAGTGTAGTAGATGGTGTTAATGTAGATACTCGTTTAGCTAATTTCATTTTGTCGTCCCTCCCAAGTTATATATATACACTATAGTGTCTCATCAACAATGATTCAAGTCCTAAATCACAAACTATTCTTAAGAAATGAGTTAATTTGTTCGTAAAACATACCTTTTCATAAAAGTTCCATCTGCAAAAGTTAAGTAGTAGTAGCCTTTTCGATTTTCTTCGTTCAAATATGTTATTTCATAAACAGGCAAACCTCGTTCAAACCCAAGTTTCACGGATTGAATTCCTTTTATATTATCTTCTTGATGGACGATAGCCAGTGCATCCTCTTTTGATAATCCATCCGTTTGAAGTTCAACATGATGGAAATCGTAATCTTCTGAAACCCATACAATCGCTTCTGACCCTTCTTCTGTCGATCCGATTAATACATAGAATGCATCGGTTCCATGATAATACGATGCTGATGTTACTTCTGTTAGCAATTTTTGACCTTTAACATAACTTTCAGCTTGATTTAATTCATGTAATAAAGGTTCGCGAATCAGCTGATACGCGTAAACTCCAGCTCCAGTAAAAAGTATAATGAGTACTAGTATAATAATAATAATCCACTTTTTCATGTGTCACTCCACATTATGTATGATATATGGTAAAAACCATTTTTTCCTGATCTTGTTTGTCTATAGATAAACCAAACGTTAAATCTTTTTGCTTTAACGTTCTGTTTAATGAATCGACTATTTTATATAAATCCGGTGCCTTACTTATATGGTGTGTAGATAATACAATCATCTTCTGCTCCATGCTGACTCCTCCAATTGGATAAAGTTATTCCTAGTTGTACAAGTTTTGCTAAACATAGATGTTTCAATAAAGGTCATAATATAAGTACGCCAGTGAAAGGGGGCGTAACATTTGTCAAATTCAAAATCAACTGCAAAACGTTTCCAAGCAGAGAAAAACGAAGTAGCTCTGTTACGTCGAAAAGGCTTAAAATGGCATCAAGTGTTTCCAATATCAATTCGTCAAACTTTATTTCCTGCTGTTTTTCAAGAAAAAAAGTAACTACTGTAACATCATAAGACATAGTTAGATAACAAACAACAAAATTCTCCTACTCACACCTCAAGATGTTCTGCACAAATGCCCTGTGCAGAATATTTTTGTTTTAACCGGATATTGCCACAAGCTCCGCTCCACTACGCTTCAGGCACTTGCTTTCCGCGGGGAGCAAGCCAAGCCTCCTCGACGTTCCGTCTGTGGGGTCTTGCCCTTTCCTCTATTCCCGCAGGAGTCAAGTGCCTTCCGCTCCATTCCACTTTAATTTTTAACACGAATTTAACAAATCTTGTACTCCCTAAGCTTTAGAAATGTACGGTGACGATGTCGTAGTCTAGTTTATTTATTTTTACGATGACGGATCCGTTTTGTTTCATGGTGTATGTGTCTATCCATGTTTCTTGGAGACGTTCGATTAGTTGCGCACTGATTTCCGCGTCTCTCTTTGAGAACAAAACGGCAACCTCTGGGTCGATTTCATTTAAGAATCGCTGACTCGTTCCTACCTCATCTCCAAATTCAGCTACTTTCAAAATGGAGACAGGGGATAATCCTTCTTCAATCCAAGTTTTCTCTAAGCTTTCATTTGCTTCAAATGAAAAGAAGAATTGATGTTTATCGTGTACTGACAAGATAAAAGAGACCATTGGCATCAAAGCTTGATCATTTGATAACGTTTTAATTGATGCATAATCACTTATTGGATAAAGTTCATTTTCCTTCCATTCAAATATATCTATGGCAAATGATTGATATTGATTAATGGCTTGACTTAAGCCTTTTGAAGGAACAATTAGTTGTTTCGTTTTTAGCTTAGTTATAATCTTTTCAACATTGCCACTGTATTCTTTTTCGAATCGAGGTAAGATAATGGTGTCAATTGATTGGACATTCAGCTTACGTAAACGATAAAACAGTGCTTCGGCTGAATCTTCTGATCCTGTGCCAATAAGGAATGTTTCTCCACTAGGTAGTTCGATATAAGTTGCTTCACCATTAGGTAAATCAAAAAATACTAAACCTACATCTTCCTCCTCTAGTTGCAAATCTAATTCCATTTCTTCATCCTGTTCATTAGTTAAAATTCTAACATCTAAACCAACACTTATAGCCAACATGATCAGGATGAAAAGAGTAATCAGACCTTTACGCATATCACCAATCTCCTCCACAGTTATCTTTAGATAAAATCCTTAAATTGCTCTAGTAAATGCTCAAGTTTATCTTCATAAACAGGGACGTCTGGCAGTGATCTAATAAATTGTTTTCCATAGCGAGTGGTAGAAATTCTTCGATCAAAGACAAATACGCAGCCACGATCTTGCTTTGTTCTAATTAATCTTCCAAATCCTTGTTTAAAACGTATAATCGCCTGAGGAAGAGAGATATCCATAAACGGGTTTCTACCGTCCTCTTTCGCACGCTCAAATTGAGCTTGAAGTAGAGGTTGGTCTGGAGGAGAAAATGGCAGTCTTACAATAACCAGAATTTGTAATTCCTCTCCTGGTAAATCAATCCCTTCCCAAAAGCTACTTGTACCGAATAAAACAGCTTGATGGCTTTGCTTAAACATTTTCATTAATTTAGCACGGCTACCACTTGTAACACCTTGACCAATAAGTTGATGTAAACCAAATTCATTATAGTCTTTAATTTGCTGATAAACTTGCCTAAGCATTTCATAAGATGTAAACAGAACTAACATTTTGCCATTTGATGCCTGCATGATTTTCCAAAGACTTTTTGCTACTTCTACTGAGAATTGATCATCCGTCACGTCTTTAATAGCTGGTATATCTGTTGGTAATAGCAGCCTGACTTGTTTATCATACGAAAAAGGAGAAGGTATAATGGATGTTTTTACCCCAAAGTCAGTTAATCCTAAACGTTTTTCTTGGTATTTAAATGTGCCATTTACAGAAAGGGTTGCGGAGGTTAAGACAACACTCTTTTTATTCGTGAAAAACTGATCTGCCAATAAATCAGCTACATCAATCGGTTTTCGAAATAGAAATGTAGCATTTTTAGCTCCTCTCGGCTCGATTTCAATCCAGTAAACAAAATTAGGATCATATTCGAGTAACATCTCGTAAAGAATCTCTTCTTGCTCGAGGAAAGATTCAACGACACTTTCAATGTCAGCAATAAAACCTCTGTCCTTATAGGTCATGTCTTCCCTTATGTCTTGAAATGGCCTCAACCATTTTTGCATTTGCATGAAACTATCTTTCGTTTGCATATGAACACGCATTGCGCATTCTAAAATAGCCTGCCAATAAGAATTTGTTTCCTGATAACTTTCGAAACGATACCTAATACGGCCTATGTCAGTTGCACTTGTTTTTTGTTTTTGTAACACATACCCATGTAACATCCGAAATAATTCATCAATCTCATCTTTTAAATTCGATAAAGGTTTCGTTATATTAATCGGTTTAATGGGAATTTGATAATCTTCCATTAAGCGATCTAGAGAGTCAAGCATTTGCTCATCTGTCTGTACACCTAAACGCTGAAATAAAAACGAAAACGTCAAAAAGTCTGTATGTGCCCCTAAGTGATCACTCGCTGTTTCTTCTAAATGGTGAGCCTCATCTATAACTACATGAGAATACGAAGGCAATAAATTTTGGTCGTGAACTAAATCGGTACATAATAGAGCATGGTTTGTGATAATCAAATCAGCTAGTTGTGCTTTTTTTCTTGCCCTATGATAAAAACATCTTGAAAACCAAGGACTGTATCTGCCTAGGTCTGAAGCGGCGTCACTTTGCACTTCGAACCAATAACCTCTTCCTCCTGAAGGGAGGTTTAATTCCTCAATGTCACCCGTATTTGTTTCTGTTAACCAGATCAAAAGCAATGCTTTCGTTAATAACACATCATAACTGTCCTTATCTATTTCAACCAGCGATTGTTCAAATTTTCGTAAACATAGATAATGGCTTCTGCCCTTTAATAAAGCAACTTCTAATTGGAAGGGCAGAATTTTGTTTAATATTGGCAAGTCTCTTGTTACTATCTGTTCTTGTAACGGTATCGTTTGTGTACTAATAACAACTTTTGACTCTGATTGATGCGCAAAGAAGGCAGCAGGTACTAGATAAGCAAGAGACTTCCCCGTTCCTGTTCCTGCTTCAATCATTATATGTTCATTTTGTTGAAATGCGTGATCTACTTCTTTCATCATTTGCTTTTGACCAGGTCTTAATTCATGATTAGCAAAAGCCAGTTTTATTTTGCCTTCGTCTCCAAACAATTGAGAAGAATAACTAGCAAATGTATAGCTCTTTTTCTGATCTGCTTGGTCTAGTTCGGATACTCTTTTAATAGCTAACTGGCGATAACAATCAAAGTGTTCATCTTCAACTTGATCACCACTTATTAATTTATCGTGAATATACGATGCGAGTAATGGTTCTAAGTCACTTTTTAATCTCCTAGCTATAGGAACTAATTGTTGCAAAGTTAACAACGGTAACTGTTTTAATTTATGTATAAGTGAAATAAATAAAGTGGCAGTAACAAGAGCATCACTATCCGCCTGATGAGGTCTGTCATGTGAGAATCCAAGTTGTTCAGCAAGTTGGCTCAATTTGTAACTTTCCTGCTGCGGAAGTAATATTCTTGATAACTCGACCGTGTCAAAGGCTGCCATTTGAGGTAACTGATAGCCTTCTAACTCCACTTGCTTTCTTAAAAAAGATAAATCAAAATCAACGTTATGAGCAACAAAAGAACTCCCCTCAAAAAGGGAGAGAAACTCTGGAATAATTTCTTGAAAAGAAGGGGCATTTGCAACTACCGAATCAGAAATGCCCGTTAACTCTTCAATAAATGGAGGAATGGATTGTTCTGGATTAACAAAAGAAGCAAACGTCTCAATTATTTCCCCATCCTCAATAACAACTGCTCCTATTTGAATAATCCGGTCTCCCTTTAAGACAGAATGCCCGGTTGTCTCAACATCCACCACTGTATAACGCTCTTTCATTGTGTTCCACCTCTATTTTAAAAACAACCCTATTCTACTTGTAATCTTTGTATTTCAGGCCATGTCTCCTCAAGCCAATTTAATGATTTTTTTATATTGCGGTTGCTTGGGTCTAACCAAAGTACTTCACGAAAATATTTAAGGGCATTTTCTTTATCGTCCATTAACGCGTAATTCCATGCCAGGCCGTGCAGAACTTTTGTGGAATTACCGTGTTTTTCTTTTATTCGTCTGTAACAGTGAACAGCTACAAAGTGATAACCGTGCCATTCACAAACATAGGCTAGTGATAGTAAAGCCTCTTCTGAATCTAATAAGTGAATACTGGTCGTCCAAGAAGCCCAAGCGATATCCTTCTCTCCTAGTTGCCACTGACAACAACCTAAATAAAAGAACGCTTCGCCGTCTTCAGGTACTTCTTCACAATAGGACATTAAATATTCTTTTGCAAGTGCAAACGCCTCATCATGAAAATAACATATCCCTAAATTATACACGACATCTGTTGTAGAAGTAAGTTCTTTAGCTGAGTGGAATGAAGCAATCGCATCATCCACACGTTCTTCCTGGGTTTGTAAACAACCTAGCCCTACAAATGCAAAATGCCTAATAGGGGGTCGTCTGCTAACTTGGAGAATATAAAGGAACGTTTCGCGCGCTTTGGATAGTTTACTGGCAAAAAGTGAAGCAAATCCTATATAGAGCCTTCTTAAGTCATCTTTCTCTCCACTTGGACGCTCTTGTTCAAGCTCTTCTACAGCTTTTTCAAACATTTCCAGCTGATAGTAAGTGGTTCCTTTTGATTCGTACGGTTCCAGTGTTGTTTCACCAAGATGTTCGCGAAGATCATTTATTTTTTCATCTAACTCTGTCCATTGGTCTAAAAGAGCACCTGCTGTTTCTTCTAAGTACTTTAACTGATCTTCTTGCTCTTCAGATGACATAAGTGCCCACTTTTTTTCTGTCTCTTTAAAAATGGATTGCCACGAGTTTAACCAATTACTCAAAAAAACCCCTCCTCTCGATCGTATACATAAAGTGTTTATCGAAGAGGAGAGGAATATGCGGATTATAGAACGGTAGAAGCTGGCTCTTTGTCTAACATTTCAATAATTTGATTGTGTTCATTCATGATTGCCACTTTTGGATGGTGATCTTTAACCTTTTCATCAGCGACAAGAGCATAAGAAATGACGATAATTACGTCACCTTCATGTACTAACCTGGCAGCTGCACCATTTAAACAAAAGACATTACTTCCTCTTGGCCCTTTAATCACATATGTTTCAAATCTTGCACCATTATTATTATTAACGATTTGCACTTTTTCATTTTCAACAATATCAACAGCATCCATAATATCTTCGTCGATTGTGATACTACCAACATAGTTTAAATTTGATTCTGTCACACGTGCACGGTGAATTTTTGCTTTCATCATTGTACGAAACATAACTCGTTTCCCCCTATGCTTCCAAAATATAATTGTCAATTAATCTTGCATGTTGATAGAAATAAGCGATAGCAAGAATGATGCGACCACTGAGTTGCTCTGGTTGTTTTAAACTGGGATAACTAAGTACTTCGACATAATCTATTCGACCTGAAGCTGAAAGTAATCGTTCTTTCATTTCAGCTAAGATGATTTCTCGCTTTTTTTCACCCGCTTGGATACGTTTAGCCCCATATTGTAAAGTTTGATAAATAATTGGAGCCTCTTGTCTTTCTTCTGCCGTTAAGTAAACATTTCTAGAACTTTTTGCGAGTCCATCTTCTTCTCTAATCGTTGGGCAAGTATTTAATTGAATTGGAACATTAAAAGCCTCAATCATATTTGCAATAATCGCTACTTGTTGCGCATCTTTTTGCCCGAAAAAAGCTTCATCCGGTTGAACAATTTGAAACAGTTTCATCACTACCGTTGCTACTCCATCAAAATGTCCTGGTCGACTAGCGCCACAAAGAACATCCGTTCCCCTCGTGACATGGATAGTCATTGGCATTTCCTTAGGATACATTTCCGTAACTGAAGGATAGAAAAGGACGTCTGCGCCAGCCTCTTTTGCCAACTGTTCATCTCGTTCAAAATCGCGGGGGTACCGATCAAAATCTTCATTTGGCCCAAATTGTAATGGGTTAACAAAAATGCTAACAACCACTAGGTCATGTTTTGCTTTAGCCGCTTGAATTAAGCTAAGGTGACCTTCATGTAGGAAACCCATCGTAGGAACAAAACCAACTGTTCGCTTTTTTCTTCGAGCACTTTTTACTTCTTCTCTAATACCCTTTATTGTTTCTTGAATTATCACGAACTGACGCCTCCATATAGAGCTTGTAATGCGTCTTCACTCATGCTAAAAGAATGCTCTTGACTTGGGAAATTCTTTGCCTTTACCTCATCTACATATGTTTTAAGCGCCTTCTCGATCATTGGAGAAATTTGCGCATAGCTTTTTACAAACTTCGGTACGTGGACACTACCATAGCCGATTACGTCATGGTAGACAAGTACTTGTCCATCTGTGTTAACGCCTGCCCCTATTCCAATAATAGGAATTTCGCATGCTTCTGATAGCATTGCACCTACTTGCTCAGGTACACATTCAACAACTATAGCAAAAGCACCCGCTTTCTCAATTGCTTTTGCATCAGCTACGAGTGCTTTTGCAGCATCTGCATCTTTGCCTTGAACACGGTAGCCCCCTAAGACTCCAACTGATTGAGGTGTAAGGCCCAAGTGTCCCATTACAGGAACTCCTGCTGCTGTCAACTTTGCTATTGTGTTGATAACATCACCAGCACCCTCAAGTTTCACTGCATTTGCTCCACCTTCTTGCATTAACTTTCCTGCGGATTTAAATGTTTCTTCAATACTTGAATGATAAGTTAAAAAAGGCATATCTGCGACAATAAACGTGTTTTTAGCTCCTCTTCTCGCTGCCTTCGTATGCAAAAGCATATCATCAAGTGTTACTGGGATTGTTGAGTCGTAACCTAAGACGACCATTCCGAGCGAGTCACCTACTAAAATCATATCAGTTCCGACATCTTCTACTAGCTTTGCAGCCGGAGCATCGTAAGCTGTTAACATAGTGATTTTCTCTTGTTCCTTCTTCATTTTCATGAAATTGGCAGTTGTTTTCATTTTATTTCCTCCTTTTTTTAAAGGAGGGCTTCATTAAACGATAAACGTCAGCAAAAAAAGGATCACCTCTAACAAGTATCATTCACCTTGCAAACAGAGGTAACCCTTTGAAGCTGTTTTTTACAGCAACTATTCCAACCACTACACGTTTATGTTTTGAACCCCTCTGTCCTAGTCCTTGATGGATCAAGGCAGATCCTATTTAAATAGTCAAACGGTGCAGTTCCGAAAAAAGGATACCGCCCATACCCCAAAAGTATAACAGCAACCTTTACTTTTGGGAAGCAATTTCAATATCAGCAGAATAAATGGAATGGGTTTCCCCAGACTCATCCCTCAAAAGTAACACTCCATCATCTGTAATACCAACTGCATAGCCATACAGAACCTCTTTCATCGTTCTTGCATAGATGTTCGTGCCTACACTCATGGAGTATGCTTCCCAAAGAGTTTTTATTGGACTAAAACCTTCTTCTAGATAAAGATCATAAAGCAACTCAAATTCATTTAAAATTGCAGAAATGACTGCAGCTCGGTCCACAGGTTCATTTTTTTCCAATAAAAGTGATGTAGCTATATCTCTAATATCCGGGTCAAAATCTTCTCGACTTTGATTAACATTGACTCCAATGCCGATAATCACAGAATGAACAAAATCTGGGTCAGCTTGCATTTCGGTTAAGATTCCCACTAACTTTTTACCATTAATTAAAACATCATTGGGCCATTTTATTTGACAATCAAGACCTGTATTAGCATGAATGGCGCGAACAACGGCTACAGCCGTTAACAAAGTCAGCTGTGGTGTTTTTTGCGGTGGAAGCTCTGGACGTAAAATTAAACTCATGGACACACTAGTACCTTGTCTTGAGTGCCACGTCCTTCCCAAACGCCCTTTCCCAGCAGTTTGTTCATTTGCAATCACAATATGACCTTCATTGGCTTGATTTTGCGCTAATTGATGAGCAATTATTTGAGTTGAATCTGTTTCCTCATAGTACGATATCTCATGTCCAATTCGTTTCGTTTGTAAACCTACTTTTATCTCATGTGAATGAATCCCGTCTCCTTTTCGGACTAAACGATAGCCTTTTCTAGGTGCGGATTCAACTTCATAACCGTTTTTTCTTAATTCGTCAATGTGTTTCCAAATAGCTGTACGTGTACACCCTAGTTGTTGGCTAATTTTTTCTCCTGATATAAACTCATTAGGATTTTCTGCAAAAACTTTTAGTAATTTTTCTTTTAACATAATTCCACCTCAACTAAAGCTTCGAATAGTAAGTTCGTTTCATTTGGACATTGACCTGTAACTACCATTTTTTCTGCATAATCCAAAGCCTTTTTTAACCAAGGGCCTTGCTTCTTATTTGTACGCGACAGTAAATCCCGTCCGTTTATGGCCAATTCAGATCGTTTATGTATAGGTAGAGACATCCAATAAGAAGACAAAACATCTTCCGTACAATAAGATAAGTTAAACCGCTGTCGTATCGTTTCTACATCTTTTGCAACATCAAGGGAAGCATAGTAAAGATCTTCCTTATTCCACTTCTGTTCTTTCCGTTGATTAAAATAATGTAGCCTTGTATGGATAGCACGTATCAGTTCATTTGATAAAGCTAAATGAGACAAAACATCGGTGTGATGACATATGCAAAACGCCGTCCAACAAACAATATCTGAATCTTCCGATAATGAGTTCACTGTTTCTAGTTGATCAATTGTCTGAAGATCTAATGATAAGCCAGGTATCGAAAGATAGACATTTGTTTGTTTCAAAAAGCTGAGAGCTTGTTTATAATAATCGCCTTTTAATAACTTCATCCATTCCTTACCAACACGTTCGACAGCTACACCTTTTAATTTGGGATGGTTTGTCTGAATCGTATCAAATAGATTTGTTTCTACTTGAAAACCTAACTCACTTATAAATCTGCAAACCCGAAGCATTCTTAATGGATCCTCTAGCATGCGTTCGAATGGATCAACGGAAGCTAGTTGTTTCATAGCTATATCATGTTTTCCATTTACCACATCTATAATAAGGCCTTTTTCATTCATAGCTAAGCTATTTATTGTTAAGTCACGTTTTTTTAAATCTTCTTCAATCGAAGAACCGCGAATGGTTGTTAATTCAAAGAGTAAACCTTCGTAACGAACGAGGATCGTTTGATGTACAGTGTTTGTTTGAAACGTTTTTGTAAACAAGTTAGAAATATCATGAGGTTTAGCTGTTGTGACAATATCTAAATCTGCTATTGAACGTTGTAATAAGAAATCACGAACGGCTCCGCCCACAATATACGCATCAAATCCACTTTCTTTCAACTTAGTGATAAGAGATTTTGCTTTCGTCCATTGATCCATACTCATTTCTCCAATACTCGTTGATACAACCTTTCATATTGTGAAACAATAAGATCCGAATGAAAAACGGCTTTTACATGTTCAGATGCTCTTACCGAGAAAGCTTCATAACTCGAAATATCGGTTAATAATTGAACTGCTTTATCTGCCACACACTCTACGTCTCCTACATCACATAAAAATCCTGTCACTCCGTCAACAATTACTTCAGGAATCCCACCTGCATTCGTTCCGATAACAGGAATCCCACATGCCATTGCCTCAAGCGCTACAAGACCGAAACTCTCCTTTTCACTTAAAAGAAGCATTAAGTCACTCATTGAGAGTAGTTCTGCAACATGTTTTTGATTTCCTAAAAACAACACTTTATCTTCTATATGTAATTCTCTCACTAACTGTCTAGCAACCGCTAACTCTGGTCCATTCCCAATTAAAAGTAATTTTGAGTTTATTTTCTCTTGAATTAGAGCAAAACTTTTAACGACATCAGGAACTCGTTTAACTTGCCTGAAATTCGAAATATGAATCAGCACTTTCTCATCATCTGTAATGTTATAATGCTTTTTCAATTCCCCTACTTCGCGTTTTGTATAAACACGTTCATCAATGAAATTATAAACCGTTTCTATTTGTTGATTTGTCGGTACGAGTTCGTGTGTTTGTTCTACTAAATCATTAGATACGGCTGTTACAAGATCCGATTTTTCGATTCCAAACTTAATAATATCCTTTAAAGAGGGATCATAACCTAAAACCGTTATATCTGTTCCATGAAGGGTTGTAATGATCTTTAATTGATTGTTTAACATCTGTTTGGCCAGTATCGCACAAATCGCATGTGGCACTGCATAGTGAACATGGATAAGATCTAACTTTTGGCGTTTTGCGACTTCTGCCATTTTACTCGCTAATGTTAGATCATACGGAGGATATTGAAAGACAGAGTATTGATTTACTTCTACCTCATGATAGTAAATATTTGGATAAACACGGTCAAGTCGAAAAGGAACACTTGAAGTAATAAAATGCACTTCATGGCCTCGCTCTGCTAGTAACTTCCCTAGTTCAGTTGCTATTACACCAGAGCCACCGACAGTGGGATAACAACTAATACCGATTTTAAGTTTCATTATACTGTTCCTTTCCTGCTAGAAAATCAGAAACCACTATTGGCGATGAAGTCATAAACCCTTCTGCATACTGGACCCCTACTTCTTTACCAAACAGCCGCTCTCTAGCAAAGACGACATCTATGTAGTCATTGGTTAGAGGTGTATCAACCGAGTCCACTGATTTTACAAATTGACTTTCATAGGCTAATAATGCTTCTTTCTTTTTATCCATAAAACCAGAAACGTTCACTGTAACGTCCGGATGTTCATATCCATTTATAAAATAGTAGTATAACTGCTTAGGTCGAAAGGCTGGTAACTGTTTAGCACATTCATAACGTTTAATTCCAGCATTAAAAACAGCTTCTTCAATTAGTTTTGCGCATGCACCATGATCTGGGTGCCGATCAACTGGAAATGGAGCGAACACAACCTCTGGTTTATACTCTCTTATAACTGCAGTGATTTCCGCAATCTGCTTAGACGAAGCATTTTTCAAACCACGGTCTGGTAGTGAGAGTTGAATTCGAGCAGCTACACCAAGAATAGTTGCTGCTCGTTCTGCTTCTCTTTGTCTTAATTCAACCGTCCCATTGGAAGATAGTTCAGCTTTTGTTAAATCACAAATACCAACCTTATGGCCATTAGTGACATGTTTGGCCAATGTAGCACCCATTCCAATTTCGACGTCATCTGGATGAGCTCCAAAAGCTAACAAATCAAGCTTTGTCATTGGTGATCATCCTTATCTTCTTCTCTCCAAGCAAAATCTCCACGATCTAGACCTTTAATTAACACTTCTGCTGTGCCCAAATTGGTCGCCAAAGGAACATTTCTTACATCACACAAACGAATTAATGCTGTTACATCTGGTTCGTGAGGTTGCGCAGTTAGAGGATCACGGAAAAAGAGTATTAGATCGAATTTATTTTCAGCAACAAGTGCCCCAATTTGTTGGTCTCCACCTAAAGGACCTGACTTGAATCGCTTTACTTTTAAAGAAGTTGCTTCCATAATCCTTGTACCTGTTGTCCCCGTTCCAAAAAGCTCATGTTTTTCTAAGATTGCTTCATAAGCAATAGCAAAATTCACCATATCATTCTTTTTCTTGTCATGTGCAATTAATGCGATCCTCATTATTTTCTCCCCCTAGTTATGTATATCTTTAATTCATTATTCGATAATATGTTCTAAACCATAAACAAGTGTATCAATCTTTAATACAGATTCGACAGCTAACTTCACACCTGGCATAAATGAAGTCCGGTCAATGGAATCATGACGAATCGTTAACGTTTGTCCAACTCCTCCAAAGATAACTTCTTGATGAGCTACTAGTCCTGGTAATCTTACACTATGGATCCGCATTCCTTCAAACTCTCCGCCTCTTGCCCCTTGAAGTTCTTCCGTTTCATTTGGGTTACCTTGCTTTTTTTGTTCACGCACTTCTGAGATCAATTGAGCGGTCTTTAATGCTGTTCCTGAAGGTGCATCTAATTTACGATCATGATGGCGTTCAATAATTTCTACATCTGGCATATATTTTGCAGCCATTTGTGAAAATTTCATCATTAAGATAGCTCCAATTGCAAAGTTAGGTGCAATGATTGCTCCTAATCCTTTGTCTTCAGAGATTGCTCTTAATTCTGTAATATCCGTTTCTGTGAAACCAGTCGTCCCAACTACAGGTCTAACTCCATTTGCAAAGGCTGTCTCCATATGCTTTCTGCCAAAAGCAGGCGCCGTTAAATCAATTAAGACATCAACATCCTTATCCTCAAAACATTTCTGCATATCAGTATAAATAGGAACATCTATACCATGAAACCCTTCAACTTCTTGTAAACTCATTCCTTCATGCCTAGAATCTACAACTGCTACAAGTTGAAACCCTTCTGTACTTGATACCATTTTTACTGCTTCTTTCCCCATATTTCCACGTGGTCCTGCAACTACAATTTTAACACTCATCGTTATTCTCCTTCTTTTCTAGTCCAACGATCTTTATCACGGACTTCAAATTTATTCATCACAAGATCAAAAGCTTCTTCTAGGTCAATATTTAATGAGTTGGCAAAACAAATTAAAACAAATAGAATATCTCCCATTTCTTGCTCCATTGTATTTGCTTCCTCAGTAGATTTCTTAGGTTTCTCACCGTGAAAATGGTTTACCTCGCGAGCTAATTCACCGACTTCTTCTGTCATTCTAGCAAGCATCGCTAAAGGGCTGAAATAGCCCTCTTTGAATTGTCCTATGTATGTATCTACTTCTTCTTGCATTTGTTTCATCGTTTTCTTTTCCAAGTGATCACCTCAACTCCCTACCAAACATGTTAGCGAATAGTTAGCCATTTGACAAATATTTATAAATAAAAAATGACACATTATCTTTCATAACCTTTTCCTTCGATTTGCTGTTCATTTCTTTCTTCTATATAATAGGCATGATATTCCAATTACATTTTATCACAAGGAGGGCTTCATGGCTTATAAGGTACGTGTGAGAAACATATTTTTTATTTTATTAGGCTCAGCCATTTTATCATTCGGCCTTGTTTATTTTAATATGGAAAACAATTTAGCTGATGGTGGCTTTACGGGAATTACGTTGATCCTATATTTTGTTTTTCTAATCAACCCTGCTATTTCAAATCTGGTCTTAAATATCCCTTTGTTTTTCATCGGATGGAAAATACTTGGAAAAGTTACGTTCATCTATACAATCATTGGAACAATTGGGGTTTCTATTTTTCTAGAACTCTTCCAACGCTATCAAGTGATCTCCATTCCACTTCATGATGATATGACACTTGCTGCATTGTTTGCAGGGGTCTTCATAGGTGTTGGACTAGGAATCGTCTTTCGATACGGAGGGACAACGGGTGGAGTTGATATCATTGCTAAACTCGGATATAAGTACCTTGGCTGGAGTATGGGAAAGACAATGTTTATGTTCGACGCACTCGTTATTGCCTCTTCGCTGGTTTACTTAAATTACCGTGAAGCTATGTACACTCTACTTGCGGTGTTTATTGCAGCGAAAGTGATTGACTTTATTCAACAAGGCGCTTATTCAGCTAAGGCCTCCCATATCATATCAGATAAAGTTCCTGAAATAGCAGCTGCAATTATGAAGGAAATGGACAGAGGGGCAACCATTTTAAAAGGGAAAGGCAGTTTTACAGGTACAGACAAAGAGATTCTTTACTGTGTTGTAGGAAGAAATGAATTAATTCGCTTAAAAACATTAGTAGAGCGTATTGACCCTCATGCCTTTGTCACCGTCAATGACGTTCAAGATGTAATCGGAGAAGGATTCACTTTAGACGAAAACAAAAAGCCGTTAAGTTTATAGAAAAAAAAACTTGGAGACAAAGCTCCAAGTTTTTTTAGTCATCGCTATTCATACCGATATACATAAGGATGAAACGAACTAATTCTAATAAAGCCACAAGCGCACCAGCAACATATGTTAATGCCGCAGCATTTAAAACTTTACGTGTATCGCGTTCTTCATCATTTCGGATAACACCCGATGAAACAATCTGCTCCATTGCACGACTAGAAGCATTAAACTCAACAGGTAATGTTACTAATTGGAACAAAACTGCAGCAGCCATTGTGATGATCCCAAGTAAAATGAAACCTGATGCTCCCATTAAAATACCTGCTAAAATTAAAAAGAAAGAAGCATTTGAACCAAAACTTGCTACAGGAACTAACGCATGACGAAAACGTAAAAACGCATAGTTCTCAGCATCTTGCATTGCATGCCCGACTTCGTGCGCCGCAACAGCAGCACCCGCAACAGACGTACCATAGTAATTATCAGTTGATAAACGTACGACTTTTGAACGTGGATCATAATGGTCTGTTAACGTACCGCGAGTTTCTTCAATTTTCACATCATAAAGCCCATTTTCATCTAGGATTTTTCTAGCAACCTGAGCTCCTGTTAAACCAGAAGATGTGTGTACTTGAGAATACTTACGATAAGCTCCTTTTACTCTCATCTGTGCCCAAATTGGAATAATGAGTAGTAAGATAAAATAAACCAAAAAGCCCATTGATTAAACCACCTCATATTAAATTTCTTACTATAATTTTAAGATGAATATCAAACAAAGTCAAACGAAATCACTGTTCTGATAGTGGTTTCCGCCAGTTCTCACATTTCTGTCACATTATTCTTTAGCTCGTACTTTTTGTTTTTCTGCTTTGTATTTTCTATAGCCAACATAAGAAAGTGACATTGTAATCATTCCACCAATTGATATCATCACCCACCACAACGAAGGGTCAGCTGTGTCTTCCTTTACTCGTTGGTATAAATGAATCCATTCTTCTTCCATCACAACAAGATGACTTGCCACCTTAGCTTCATCTAAGTTTCCATTCCTTATTCGCTCTAAAAATTGAATTTGCGAATCCACTCTTTGTAATTGCTGTGGGTCAAGATCAATAAAAAGCGCAGGTCTAATCATCTCATAATGCCGTAAAAATTCGTTAAACCTATGTTGAAAAGCTTGGACTTCCTGTTCTGAAATGGCCTTTTTCATTGCTTCTAACGAGTTCATGACGGATTGCTCAGAGTGTAACCACAATGGGTGGTGTTCACTAGATAAGGCATCTACCGCTAATCGAAAACCAGTAACTGTAAAGATTCGTTGATCTAGCGCCATATCAGTTGCTGTAACAGCTTCAACTGCTTTTTCAAATGAACTCGTTACCGTCCTTAGAGCGCTCATTGTAATCCCTTCTTCTTGGAAATCAACTTCTAGAAAAGAAACAGAAAAGTAATCCAACAACTGTTTAGCTTCTTCAAAATCTTCTTGCTTAACTAATTGAAGAATTTGATCTGATGTGTGGTTTAAGTTTTTCCATGTATGTAGGGAAGATGATTCATCTGCTTTAATGCTCTGTGGAACACTCAACATAATGATGGCAAATACCATGACGTAAATAACATGACGCATGTTTGTCCCTCCTTCTTCTACTTTCATCCTATGAAGAGATGGACAAGAGTAGACCAAGAAAGAACAGAAACTACGAGATTTTAAATGAGGTTATTTCGAATACGTCTAGAACTCTATTGTAGATCTAGTGTTAGTCTATTTTTTCTTACTCCCATTAAATAAACAATTAGAAGTGAAAAAATGCTCAACCAAAACGTGAAATAACCAATTACGTCAATATCAGAAACTAAACGATGGGAAACCCACGGATGCATATGAAAAACATAGTCAATGATATCATTATGTAATGTCCAAATGGCAACAACAACTAAATGCCATGGCTTGATCCGATAAAAGGGAGCGTACAAGACTGCTTGAATGGCCATTCCAGCGTGAGAAAAGATAAGCATATAATTTACCCAATTTAAGCTATCTCCTGCAAAGCCTCCAGCAAGATTCATCGCCACAGCCCAAATCCCGTATTTAATTAAAGTAACAGCAGCAAACGCCTCCATTAACGGCCAGCGACAATTCAATAAATAAGCGAATAAGACAAACACAAAAAACAAACTCGCTGTCGGACTATCAGGCACAAAAAGGAGAAACCGTGTAGGAGTTTGTGCAAGCTGCGTTTCATACCATATGTAACCGTAGATCGTTCCTGGAATATTAATAAGCAATAGCAATACAACAACCCATTTTTGACCAAAAAATTGAAATAGATTTGTCATTTCCTTAGCCCTACCTTATCTATTAAATACTTCTGGATAGCAACTCTCTTTACAGCTGTTTTCGTATACTTTGTTGATTTAATACGGGCGTGTTCGTTCCGTTCCGCTGTAGCCACTCGCTTTTTCCGGGATGTGTCGAGTGACTTCCATTTCACTAAGAGTAACAATCATTATACCCCAAAGCAACAACCATTACGAAAACAACCTAAGAAAAAAAGCTGACTAAAACCAGTCAGCTTTTCTTTCTTATTCGTCTTCAGGGTTCCCATGCGCTGCGATGTACTCAGCTAGAATTTCTAGCTCCTCATCAGTACCATCGAATAAACCAGCAGGCATTGCACCTTGCCCGTTAATGATTACATTCATGACTTCTTCAGCATTTTTCTCTGTATCAAGAAGCGAAGGTCCACCCGCTCCACCAGCCATCGTATCACCGTGACAGCCAATACAAGAAGCTTGAGCAGTGTAAATCGCATATCCTTCAGCATCAGTATTGATATCCGCTTCTTCAACAATTGCACCTTGTTGTGCAGCAGCTTCCCAGTCATGTTGATCGACTGATTCCCATGTTAAATAAAACACAGAAATGAAACCAAGAATCATCATACTAGTAGCAATTGGACGTCTGAAAGGACGACGCTCTTTTCCAGTATCTAACCAAGGAGCAAGTAACAACGCACCAAAAGCAAGACCTGGCATAACGATTGTCCCGATTACATTATAGTCACCAGAAGCATACGTATACTTAAGAAGTTGATACAAAAATAGAAAATACCAGTCAGGTAATGGAATATAACCAGCATCAGTCGGATCGGCCATTCGCTCAAGCGGTGCCGGATGAGCTACTGTAATAAGAAGGTAACCCATTAAGAATACTGCACCAACCATCCACTCTTTCAAGAGGAAGTTCGGCCAGAACGCTTCCGTTTTACCTGGATACTCCGAGTAGTCTTTAGGAATATTGGGTTTTCGGTTATTTGCCTTGACACGAGAGTCACCGACAAACTTCATACCTTTACCACGTTCCATCTCGTTCCCTCCTTTTCAATTGTTTGCAAGTATGTACAAAAGAGAGTTGACTCCAATACTCTTTTGTAAACCTATCATTATTTTACAACGGTCCTGAAATACCTTGTTTACGGATCATATAGAAGTGAGCCGCTAACAAACCAAGCAATGCAGCTGGTAAGAAGAAAACGTGAATAGCGAAGAATCGTGCTAGTGTTGCTGCACCAATTACTTCACCACCAGCAAGCAATGTTTTCGTGAATCCGCCAATAACCGGAACACTTTCGGCGATTTGAAGAACAACCGCAGTTGCGAAGTATGCCTTCATATCCCAAGGTAATAAGTAACCCGTTACTCCTAATGCAAGCATAACAAAGAAAATAAGGACCCCAACTACCCAGTTTAATTCACGAGGCTTCTTATATGAACCTGTAAAGAAGACACGCAATGTGTGTAAAAACATCATAACAATAACTAAACTTGCGCCCCAGTGGTGCATACCACGTACGATTACACCAAAAGCGACTTCATTTTGTAAGTAAGCTACTGATTGATAAGCGTTGACGATATCTGGTACATAATACATCGTTAAGAACATCCCAGATAAAATCTGAATGACTGTAATAAAGAATGTTAATCCTCCAAAACAGTAAACGAACGCAGAGAAGTGGTGAGCAGGGTTAACATGCTCAGGTACTTCATGGTCAGCAATATCGCGCCACATAGGCGTAATATCAAGACGCTCATCAACGTAGTCGTAAATTTTCTGAAGCATTGATTACGCCCCTCCTTATGTTCGCTGATTGATTTGACCTAATAAGACTTTTCCGTCTTCTACCACAACATCATAGACATCTAGTGGACGTTGTGGAGGTGTACCTGGAATGTTAATCCCTTCTTTGTCAAACATTCCGAAATGGCATGGACAGAAGAAACGATCAGGATGGTCTGCTTGTGTTCCATACGCTACTGTACAGCCTAAATGTGTACATGTTGGTGATAAAGCTGTTACTGTATTATCACGAATGAAGATGTACGCTTCACGAGTTACTTCAGATTCATACCAAGCATCTGTTTGCTCGAATGAGAATCTAAACTTCTGTGGCTCTTCCGTTAATTCAGCAACTTCACATACATACTTCAAGTCCGTTTCAGCACCAGCTTTCAAAGCAGGGTCAAGGGCAAATCTTGCCATTGGCATTAACATTCCCGCTGCCATGAAACCTCCAACACCAGTTAGTGTGTACGTTAAAAATTGTCTCCGCGAAACTTTGTGGTCTCTTTCGCTCACTCGTTTTCCCCCCTTACACAATAAGGTAAACCCAAAATTGGGCATAATTGAACACATATTATACTAGGACATACCCATGATAATACAACATGAAGTAATAAGCAACATTTTCCGCAATTTGGCACAATTTCGGCATAATTAAGCTGAAAAAGTGATGAATTTCATTGACATAGGAAAGAGTTACTTTCGTTAAGCCTCTTGCCACTTATTTGTCATAAGTGGAATGAGCTGTTTCATCTGATCTGATATTACTTCTCGTTTATAACTAACATCCATATGTTCTAGTGGAATTGTAGGTAACCAGATCAGCATCCCATTCAACTCGTTCTCTACCAATTTCCACTCACTATCTGAGGTTAAGTAAACCAAATGTTTCACTCCCCCAGCTTTTAGTTCTGCCTCCCACTTTTCCAGTCTAGCTAATCTACTTGGTGATTCCTCCGATTTAATATAGGAAAATGCCGGAAATTGAATCACACGTCCATGAAACTGTTTTTCTAGCTCTGTAGCCATGATCGAAATAAACTCACCCATTGCCACCGTTTGTTTTATCTCCGTTTGCCATGAAACAGGGACTAGCGTAATGATGGCTGTATCAACGTATTCTTTTGCTTGTAAATATGTATCCATTTCAGTTGCTTGCCACTTCATATGTACACCTCTCCTATAAGCATTTCCATTTATTTTAGCGTTTATTTTATTTTTTCACAAATAAATAGGATGACCCAAAAGATATCTTCCTTTTCGGTCACCCTATTACGTTTATTGTTGTTCGTTTTCTAATAGCTTTAATTGTTCAACAAGTGTTTTAAAAGTTGCTTCATCTTGGCGATCAAGAGCTAAATCAATTTCTGAAAGTAGCTGATCTTTCCTGAAGTCTCTAATGGACCGGTCCAGTAAAGATTCAGCTTCCTTCTGAAACGCAACAGCTAGCTCGATATTTTCAGGTATATGAGGATTATCTTCAAGAACGACTAAATAAGGTGGATATTGCTTAGCTCCATTAAAATGCAACTCAATGTAAATTTCTTCATTTTGATTTAGACGAATATCATGAAATGCTTTTTCAGCATCTGTCGTTATATGTTTTTCTTTATGAAAAGAAAACGGAATACTATCGACTCCTTTGGCTGAGATAATTAAAGCTTTTGGAGTATGCGCCGCTTGTTCAACAAAGTGCACTCTTTCCATTAATTCATCGTCACTCATTAGATAATTTAACAACCAAGCACATTCCCTTCGCTTCAATTCAAACTGTTGCAAGAAGCTTTTAAGAAATTCTTTTTTATCCACAACTGGAATGATGTTGCCCACGCTTCACCCCTCCTTAATGTCTTCTCATTTCATGCTATTCATAAAGATGATTGTATAATGATATATTCGCTAAAATTAATTAGATTCCTTTTAATTTTCGAAATTAGTCTAAGTTTTGAAGCAACTCAGAAACTCCTGTATTTTCCGGTTGAAGCAAGAGAACTTGTTGAAATTTCAGCTTCGCTTCCTCTCTTTTTCCAAACTCTAATAAAAAATATCCATACTCTTCTAAAAAGTCAACATCATGTTCATAACCCACTTCAATCTCTCTATAACATTTAAGAGCTTTATCGAAATCATCGTTTTCTCTAAGTGCTGTCGCCTCATACCAAGTATAGATCGGGTCTTCTTCTCCCATCTCTTTAACATGAGACATAAGTTCTAGCAGTTCATCATACATTTCTACATGCTTAAAGTATGCAGCTAACGTCTGAACGGCTTCCACGTTTGATGGATTTAACGCAATTACCTGCCTTAAAAATCGCTCGCCCTCATTAGGTCGCTGACGCTTAAAGCTTAATTTACCAGCTAATACATATAACTGCTCATTATACTCATCAACTTTTATCCCTTTTTCAAGTATTTCTAGGGCATCATCAAACCTTCCTTCAGCCTCATAAGCTTTAGCTAAGTAAGGGTAAAGACTTGAATAATCAGGATCTAATGCTAACAAGGCCTCTAATTGTTCAATAGCTAAAATCATATCGCCCATTTGATAAGCTGTAAAACCATATCCAAATAAAGCATTTGCATCCATCTGTTTATTCAAACCTTCTTTATAATAGTGTAGAGCATCCTCAAATTGCCCACTAGCACTATAGCTTCAGCCAACAAAAGTTCAACATGGACATCTGGAATTGCTTCTTTTGCATGCACAACCCTTTTTAAATAAGGAATGCTTTTATGTAATCACCGCGCCCTAAATAAAATTCCCCAAGGCCGTATGAAATAATCGGCTCATTCGGCGCTTTTTCCGCAGCTTTCAGTAATTTTTGTTCTGCCACTTCATCTAACGATTGTAGTTGATATAAGTCAGCTAAAAGTAGTTGAGCTTGTAGATAAGCAGGGTCGTGCTCTTTGATTTCTAAAAGTAGCTCAATCGCCTCATCTTCTTCATCCAAGTCTATTAGCAGTTCCGCAGCAAACGCATATAAGCTTCCTTCGTCTGGATATAACATCAACAGTTCATCTACTAGGTTTTTCGCTTTATCAATATGACCGAGTTGATAATATGCCTCTGCGATGTCATATTTTAATTGATGATCACCTGTTTTTTCAAGGGATGCTAATTCCGTAAGCCCTTTTTCTACATGACCTTGTTCAATTCCTTGCATTACCTTTTCAATTGCATTCATATGTACTCCCCCAAAATAAACTTCTCATTACTAAATACTGACTTCGACACTTCTTAGTATACCCCTTCTTTAATCAATAGAAAAACCATCATTCATCGGAATGACGGTTGTAGGTCGTTTTCATCGGATCAAGAGCTTGTTCTTTGCTGTTGAAGGTCATTCCCCGAAGCTTCTGTTATAGAAAGGAATTTCCCCGGTCTTTTAATTTCGACTAACCGTCCAAAACCAGGTTTAAGTGAAATATTGTCATTTGACTTAATCATCTCACCTCTTATCACAACTATAGCCGGTTCTCTATTATCATAAACATTCTTTTCTTCTCCCACAACTTTTTCGACTTCATCAGGATGTTTATCTTCTCTTGAGAATAGTAAATAATCAGCATCACTACCGTTTAACAAGATACCTTTCTGAGGGTATAAACCTATTTTTTGTAGCAATGCTTTTGACCATCTATCTAATGGAGTTAAATTGGAAACTGTGTGGATCTGAAAAGCCGAGCAACGCATTAACCATTCCTTAATTAATATAGCTTCTTTCTTTGGAGGTGATAAGTGCACACAAGGAACGAGAACCGAAGGATATGTTAATAGGGTTTGCGATAAATGAGTCCAAGGTAAAACATTCATCTCTTGATATGATGAAAACATCACACGAATAAATGGTATGCGCAGACCTTGACACGTACGTAACACAGAGGGACTTAACAACTTGACAGGAAGAGTTAACCCTATTACATAGTCAAGCGTACTGCTAGCCATTGCATGTTTAGCTCGCTTAAATGTTTGCTCAATTTGCTTTTCATACTCAACTACTGGTGCGACTGCAACTGTAGTACAACCTCTTGAAATTAAGAAAGATTGCCTTTGCTGAAAATCTTGAAAATTTTCGTAATGTAAGATTTGATCATCATAAACAATTCCACCGTCGGTCATATCAACACCACTCATGACCACTCTTCTCTTATTCCATTTCTCGAATGCGCTTGTTACGTAATGTACTTGTCCATTATTAATTAAATAGGAACGGAGTGTATTTACCTCTTCGTCTACCTTTGTTGCCTTATCTAATAAGTACATCTCAAATTCCTCCCACAGCTATGATATTGACAAGCTATGAAGAAAAATTGTAAAACAGAACAATAAAACTAAATTTTTCTGTCATTTGAGAATTTTCCCTTTTAATTTATTGACATATGGTAGAAACCGGTTATAATAATAAATAAGCGTATGGTTTCTCTCCACTCCTATCCATACAAATTTTAGCCTTTGCTAAACTCCTTGTTGAAAACGCTTACGTTTCCGACAAGGAGATTTTTTTGTGAAAACACATGTAGAAAGCCTATGTTCATTATTGAACATAGGCTTTTTAAACTCTTATTTCTGGAGCGTATTAAGATGCTCAAAAAAACTAGGATATGATACAGCAATTGCTTCACTTCGCTCTATTACAACTTCACCATCAGCAATCAGACCAGCGATAGCCATCGCCATTCCAATTCGGTGATCCCCGAAACTACTCACAGCAGCTCCATGTAATGACGAACCTCCTTCAATCACCATACCGTCATCAGTAGCCGTAATCGTTGCTCCCAATTTGGTTAACTCACTAACGACCGTATCAATTCGGTTTGTTTCTTTTACTTTTAACTCCTCTGCATCACGGATGATTGTTTTCCCTTCAGCCTGACTAGCGAGCACTGCAATAATTGGAATCTCGTCAATAAGGCGTGGGATTAAATCGCCACTAATTTCAATCCCTCTTAAATTTGAACTTGAAATAGAAATATCTGCGATTGGCTCTCCGCCGGCTACTCTTTCGTTTGTAATGATAATACTTGCCCCCATTTGCTCAAGTACATCAATAATACCAGAACGAGAAGGATTGAGCCCAACTCCTTCTAACGTAATATTGCTTTCTGGGACGATAGCAGCTGCCACTAAGAAGAAAGCAGCAGAAGAAATGTCTCCAGGGACGATTATATTTTGAGCAGTTAATGTCTGCCCTCCTTCTACTGACACCGTTAAACCATCTCGTTTTACTTCTACACCGTAAGCTTCTAACATCCGCTCAGTGTGATCTCTAGAAAGAGCAGGCTCCGTAACAGATGTTACCCCTTTACTTTGAAGCCCAGCAAGTAAAATGGCTGATTTAACTTGTGCACTAGCTACTTTTGATTGATAAGCGATTCCCTTTGTTGCTCCTCCACGAACGGCTAAAGGTGTAAAGTTTCCGTTCTCTCGTCCGTCAATATAAGATCCCATATCACGTAAAGGACCTGTTACACGCGCCATTGGTCTTTTCGCAATCGAATCATCTCCTATCACTACGGAATGAAACGGTCGAGTAGCTAAGATTCCTAACATTAGTCGAGTTGTCGTCCCCGAGTTTCCAACATCTAATATCTCAGTCGGTTCTTGTAAACCATCCCAACCTTTTCCTTCAATTGTAACTTTTTCTCCGTCCTGGACAATGGTTACACCCAACTTACGAAAACAATCAATCGTACTTAAGCAATCTTCTCCAGGTAAAAAACCTTCTACTACAGTCGTACCATTAGCTATCGCACCAAACATAACCGCTCTATGTGAAATGGATTTATCGCCTGGTATCCGAATTTTTCCGTTTAAACCAACTTGTGTTTTCTTAACCGTCGCTGTACTCATAAAAAAACCTCCTTACAAAATATATGTCTCATACATTTCTTGTCGCAGATGAATTTGCGCGCGTTCACGGTCTTCTTCTGACCGAAAACTCAATCGCAAAACCCCCATAATATCTTCTCTTGTTTCTAAAATCCGAATATTCGTTAAACTAATTTGATGTTGTGCCAAAATTCCTGTGACATCGGAAATGACCCCTGGATGATCGGGAACATCTACAAATAAATCATAGAATGATGGAATTGCTCCCTTTTTCCGAACAGGTAACCCATCACGAAAAGCTTTCGCATCTTGAAAATAGGTAAAGATCTGTTCAGCATGTTCCGCTTCAATTAATGTCTTTACATATCCCATTTCCGTTGTCCAGGAATCCAGTAGTTGTAACAAGCTTTCTTTATTATGTAGAAGAATATCACGCCACATTGTCGGACTTGCTGAAGCGATCCGCGTTATGTCCCTAAACCCACCCGCTGCCAATCTAGAAACTAGTGGATCTTCTCCTTCAATTTTAGCTATTTGGTGAACGAGACTCGCTGCAATAACATGTGGAAAGTGACTAATTGCTCCGGCTAAACGATCATGTTGCTCAGGCGATAATTCGATAAAAGTTGCTTTTGTGCCTTTTAACCAATTTTGTAATTGATGATAGCTCGAAGATCTGTTCCCTTTGCTGGTGTTAAAATGTAAAAAGCATTCTCAAATAAATGCTCTCTTGCAGCCTCTACCCCAGTTTTGTGAGAACCAGCCATTGGATGTCCTCCGATAAAAGTAACACCTTTTTCTTTTAAACACTCGGCTTGTTTCACGATACGAAGCTTTGTACTGCCAACATCTGTCACAATCGCATCAAGTTTAAGCTCATAAGAGGCAAGGTCTTGAATTAACTGTTCTGTTTTTATAACTGGTGTAGCAAATATAATTAAATCTGCCGCTTTAACTCCTTCTTCTATGGAAGGTGTAGCTTCATCAATTACCTTTAGGGACAAAGCCATCCTCATTTGTTCTTCTGAAATATCAAAGCCACGAATGTGGACGTTATGCTCTTTTCGAATTGCTAAAGCGATCGAGCCCCCTATAAGACCAAGCCCGACAATTAAAACCGTTCGCTTCATGGTTTACTCCTCTCAGTCTGTTAAGAAAAACCGTCCTTCCAGATCGGAAAGACGATTTTTCTCAAATCTCATCAATGTTATACAGGATTTGAAACGAGCATCTCTTCTAATACCGAGAACAACTCTTCATTTTCTTGATCTGTTCCTACCGTAATTCTTGCACAAGTTGGGAAACCAAGTGCTTGTCCCGACCTGACAATAAAACCTTTTTTCAATAAATAATCAAATACTTCATCACCTGAACGGTTAAAGTCAATTAAAATGAAGTTCGTCTGAGATGGGTAATATTTCAAGTTGTGTTTTCGACAAAAATCTTCAAATTGTTTTAATGATTTCGTATTTTTCTCTACACAATCTTTGATAAAATCGTCATCTTCTAATGCAGCAACAGCCGCAGCATGGGCAAACGTCGTGTTATTAAAAGGTGGTCTTACAGGATTAATCGTCGCGATTAACGTAGGGTTGGCCACCCCGTAACCAATTCGAAGCGCTGCAAGGCCATATGCTTTTGAGAAAGTACGTAAAATCATTAAATTATCAAATTTTTCAAGTAAAGGTAGTGTTTCAGGATAATCATCAGCTGTTACATATTCATAATAAGCTTCATCTGAAACAACTAAAACATGGGCAGGGACTTTTTCTAAAAAGTTTACGAATGCTTTTTCTCCTACATATGTACCAGAAGGATTATTAGGATTACACACCCAAACAATGCGAGTATTTTCATCAATTGCTTCAAGCATAGCATCTAAATCATGAACGCCATCTACTGAAGGAACTTCACGCACTTCTGCTCCTTCAATTGTTGCATTAAGCTTATACTGTGAAAAAGTAGGGTCTGCTGTTACAGTATTTGTTTCTGGAGATAGGAAAGCTCTACATAGAAATTGAATTACCTCATCAGAACCATTTCCAAATACAAGCTGGTTTTCAGAAACGCCAATTTTTGCTGCTACTTTCTCACGAATAGATGCCGCGTAGCCATCAGGATAAATAGCCGTTTGGTCCGCCACTTCACGAATAGCTTCAGCTGCTTTCGGTGAAGAACCGTATGGATTTTCATTAGAAGCTAACTTAACCACCTTTGAAAGTCCCAATTCTCTTTTTACTTCTTCAATTGGTTTACCTGGTTTGTAAGAAGGTAAACCATGTAATTGTTTTTTTGCTTGCATAACTAGCACCTCATCTTATCAAAAATAGACTACCTTATTATGTTACGATGAAATGAGCGATGAAACAAACTTTTTTATTTCCGCTAACGCTTGCGGGCGGGTTTCAGCGTTCTTCAAAGCTTGTTCTCGTTTAGCTATTTCAGAGACAAGTGCACTCCCCACAACAACACCATCGGCATGCTCCTTCATCACTTTCACTTGTTCTGCTGATGATATCCCAAATCCAACTGCAATAGGAATGGAGCTCGCTTCACGAACAGTTTTAAGAAAATCATAAACTCTTGGGTCAATCTCATTACGCGCCCCGGTTACTCCTAACGAAGAGACACAGTATAAAAATCCTTGTGCTCGCTCAGCAATTTTAATCATCCGTTGTTTTGATGTCGGTGCAACAAGGGAAATTAATGACAAGTCATTTTGCTGGCAAAGCTCTGCTAGATGAGCACTTTCTTCATGAGGTAAATCTGGAACAAGAAGTCCATCAATACCGAGCTTCTCAGCTTGTGTGGCGAAGCGCTTCTCACCATATTGTAATAACGGGTTAAAATATGTGAAAATAATGACGGGTATAGATAACCCGCGTTCTCTCATCACAGGAACAAGGTGTAATGCTTTTTCAAGCGACATTCCTCCAGCCAAAGCTCGTTTTGAAGCTGCTTGAATAGTCGGGCCATCAGCTAACGGATCTGAGTAAGGAATTCCAAGCTCTAAAATACTCGCCCCAGCTTCTTCCAAAGACAAAGCAAGATCAATTGTTGCTTCTTCACTCGGATCACCGGCAGTAATAAAAGGGATGAACAAAGATTTATCTGTTTTCGTTGCTGCTTCCATTCGTTTGTTACTCATTTGTCTCACCTCGAAAATGTTTCATTAGTGTATGAACATCTTTGTCGCCTCTGCCTGATAAGCAAACGAGAATGGTGTCTTCTGGCGTTAATTGTTTTGCTCGTTCAAACGCTTTTGCTAGCGCATGAGCTGATTCAATCGCTGGAATAATCCCTTCTTTTTCTGATAATAGCTTAAGCGCATCTAAGGCTTCCTGATCCGTAACTGCTTGATAACTCACTCTTCCATTACTTGCTAAAAATGCATGTTCAGGTCCTACACCAGGATAATCCAAACCAGCAGAAATCGAGTATGGTTCTGTAATCTGACCTGCCTCATCTTGCAATAAATAAGTGAGTGAACCGTGAATGACTCCTTTTCGACCGTGGGTAATTGTTGCTGCATGTTGATCTGAGTCTAAGCCCATTCCGGCAGCTTCTACACCTATTAACTTAACGTCATCCTCGAGAAAAGGATAAAACATACCAATAGCGTTACTCCCGCCTCCAACACAAGCGATAATTTCGTCAGGTAATTTACCTACTCGTTCTGTAAATTGCCTCTTCGCTTCGTCCCCGATAATTCGCTGGAAGTCACGAACCATCTTAGGATAAGGGTGCGGACCTACAACTGAACCGATAAGGTAAAACGTATCTTCAGCGTTAGCCACCCAATACCTAATCGCTTCATTTGTCGCATCCTTTAACGTTTGGCTTCCTGAGGTCGCAGGAATCACCTCAGCTCCAAGAAGTTCCATTCTAAAGACGTTGAGTGCCTGACGCTCCATGTCTTCTGCACCCATAAACACTTTACATTCAAGTCCAAACCTAGCTGCAATGGTCGCTGAAGCTACTCCGTGTTGACCTGCTCCTGTTTCAGCCACTATTTTAGTTTTTCCCATACGTTTCGCTAAAAGAGCTTGCCCCATAGCGTTATTAAGTTTATGGGCACCGGTATGCAATAAATCTTCTCTTTTCAAGAAAATTTTAGCTCCACCTAAATAAGTGGAGAGATTCTGAGCGTATGATAAGGCTGTCGGTCTCCCTGCATACTCTCTTAAATGATCAAGATACTCTTTTTTAAACGCTTCATCATTACTCGCTTTTTCTAGCGCTTCTTCTAATTCCTCAATAACACTCATTAACGTTTCTGGGACATACTTCCCACCGAATTCCCCAAAACGCCCATATTCATCTGGATGTATAGCCATGGCGGATCATCCTTTCCTCTAATTGCTTTATAAGTTTCATAGATTTTTGATTATTTTCCTCAATTCCACTAGACACATCAATTCCATCCGGTTGGTAAGCAAGGACTTTTTCAATATTATCAGGGTTTATTCCACCAGCGATAAATACAGGAACCCCTTGTTCTCTTCCCTCTTGTAAGTAATGAGGAATAAACGTCCAATCAAAAGAAACTCCCGTTCCTCCCCATTGGCTTCCAACTTTGCAGTCAATGATGTAACCGTCTGAGATACCTCGATATGTTCTAATAACTTCTAATGCATGTTCGCTATGGTGAATCGCTTTCCAGACAGGTAATTGCGTAATCTCTTTTACTTCTGCTAACTCACTAGATGTTTCATTACCATGACATTGTATAATATCAATCGGTAAGTTGCTAATAGTGTCAAAAATAACAGAAGCCGGTTCATTCACAAATAGTGCAACTATTTTCTTTTCTTGTTTATCAATCATAGATAACCAATTTAATATATCTGTAGAACGAACTTGTCGTTTACTTTTTGCGAAAACGAACCCTAGATAATCCGCATTACTAGATAACGTATTTTTCGTATCTTCAAAAGAGTGGTTGCCGCATAATTTAAGTAGAGGTTGCAATCTGTTCTCCCCCATATAAAACCTTAATTCCAGTTTCAGGCGTTTCTGCTCGCATTAAAGACTCACCAACTAGTACAGCGGATGCACCCGCCCTTAAGACTCTATCTAGATCTTCTTTTTTATGAATACCGCTCTCACTAATAAATATACTTCCATCTGGTATAAGGTCAGCCATTTCTTCGGTTTGCGTTAGCGATGTTTCAAACGTTTTCAGATTACGATTATTCACTCCAATGATTTTCGGATGAAACTCTGAAATTAACTCCACTAATTCCTCTTTAGCATGAACCTCTACCAAACATTCAAGTCCCTTACTATAAGCGTAATCATAGAGATCTTTTAGCTTACTGATTGGAACAGTCCCGACAATTAAAAGCATGGCATCTGCCCCAATACGAACAGTTTCATCTATTTGAGCTTTATCAATAATAAAGTCTTTCCTCATGACCGGAATAGAAACGGTGGTCTTTATAGCTTTTAAATAGTCTCGATGTCCTTGAAAGTACGAAACATCTGTTAAAACAGAGATTGCATCAGCACCTCCGACCTCATAGCCTCTTGCAATTTCAACAGGGTCAAAGTGTTCTTTAATTACCCCCTTAGAAGGGGAAGCTTTTTTCACTTCGGCAATCAAACCTATAGACCGATTCGGGTTACTCAAAGCTTCAAATAAAGAGTAATGAGGTACTTCTACTTGATCAGGCAAAATCAACTTACTTATTTCGTCTCGTTTCGTTTCAAGTATTTTTTCAAGCATGCTGCCTGGCCTCCTGTAAAGTTAAATAATGACGATAAATCTGTCCGGATTGAATCGCTTCTTGGACTTTTATAACACCTTCTTGAATAGAGGGAACTCGTTTTGCTGCATAAAGTGCAGCTGCTGTATTTAACAGGACAATCCCAGTCGCAGAAGCATTAGCTTCACCTTTTAAAATTTTTCGAATTAAAGTTGCACTTTCTGCTGGGGTATTGACTTGAATTTCCTCTAATTTCCCTCTATTTAAACCTACATCTTCAGGCGCAATTGTGTACATGTTTTGCGTTGTTCCATTTACTTCAATCACAAATGATTCGGTTGTAATTGATAGTTCATCTAATCCTTCTCCTCCTGTAACAAGAAGCGTTCGCTCAGTTCCAAGTCTTGAGATCGTCTCTGCCATCTTTTTTGCAAATGCACGATCATACACACCAATTAATTGATGCTTGGCGTTTGCTGGGTTCGTTAAAGGACCTAGTAAATTAAAAATCGTTCTAAAGCCAATTTCTTTTCTCGGTGCAACGGCATGTTTCATTGACTGATGATATAAAGGAGCAAATAAAAAGCAAAGCTTCACATCAATTAAAGACTGTCTTGCCTCTTGTTGGTTATGTTGAATCGGTATTTGCAATTCTTCTAAAACGTCAGCACTTCCACTCTTGGAAGAAACAGCTCGGTTTCCATGTTTCGCAACTGCTACTCCTAAACCCGATAAAACTATGGCACATGCTGTTGAAACATTAAACGTCTTTAAGTCATCTCCACCAGTCCCACAAGTATCAACAACAGATAAATCATCTGTTTCAATTTGAAGGGAATGTGCTCTCATAGAGCGTGCGAAACCAGTCATTTCGTCAACTGTCTCACCTCTAAACCGCAATAAAGTAAGTAAACTTGCTATTTGACTAGATGTTGCGTGCCCATTCATAATTTCATTCATGACTTCTTCTGCTTGTTTTTCAGATAGAGTGTTGCCTTCCATACAAGACTTTAAAGTGTTCTTAAGCATGGTAAACCTCCTCCTTGTGACCAAACATCTTCTCCGCTAATTGAGCAGCACGAATCAAGGCTTTTGCTTTGTTTTGGGTTTCTTCAAATTCCTTTTCCGGAATAGAATCAGCTACAATACCGGCACCAGCTTGAATATAAGCCTTACCGTCTTGAATAACCATCGTACGAATAGCAATACAAGAGTCAATATTCCCGTCGTAGCCAAGGTATCCAATCGCACCAGCGTAAATACCTCGTTTACAAGGTTCAAGTTCCTGTAAGATCTCCATTGCTCGAATTTTAGGAGCACCTGAGACCGTACCAGCTGGAAAAGAGGCCATTAAAGCTTCTAGTGGTTTAGTCCCCTCACGTAATTGCCCTGTCACTTTAGAAATAATGTGCATAACATGAGAAAATTTACCAATCTCTAGTAGGGTTGGCGTTTGAACCGAACCATACTCAGCAATCCGACCAACATCATTTCGCGCAAGATCTACCAGCATATAATGTTCCGCTCGTTCTTTTTCATCTGCTAAAAGTTCTTCTTCTAACTTCTTGTCTTCCTGTTCGTTTTTCCCACGCTTTCTCGTCCCAGCAATTGGGTGAATTTCTACGTGTCCATCTTGTACTTGAACGAGCCGTTCAGGAGAACTACCGACTATCTCAAGTTGATTAAATTTTAAATAAAACAAATAAGGAGATGGATTGACCATACGTAGTACACGATATACATCAAAAGCAGCAGCAGAGATGTTCATTTCAAACCTTTGTGATAAAACAGTTTGAAACACATCGCCCGCTTTGATATATTCTTTTATTTTCTCAACATCAGCTAGAAATGTTTCTTTTTCATAATTTGATAAAACACCTTCAAAAGAAACCTCTTCGTTGGTTTTAGGAATATTTTTTAACATAAGCCCATTAACTGGTTGCTCTAAAAGCGATGAAATTCTTTTAATTTCTGATCTAGCATTGTGATACGCATTAACTAAGGAATCCTCATCATTAGGTCTAACATGAACTAAGATCGAAAGTTCCTTATTTAAATGGTCATAGGCAATTAATGTTTGGCAAAATAGAAATTGATAATGGGGTAAACGATTATCCTCGGTAGTTGTTAGTGAAGTTTCAATCGTTTCAATAGCATCATAACTCATATATCCAACAGCCCCACCACGAAATGGAATAGGGATATCAACAGGTTGAACATTTAAAAAGTTCATCGTCTCTTCAAATGCTTGTTGAAATGTAGCTGATTCAATCAACACATCTCGATTTTTATTATAAGTTCGATATGATTGATTTTCTTCTACTAATTCAAACATTGGATTTAACCCGATAAATGAATATCTAGACCATGGAGATTGTTCATCCTTGCTTTCTAACAAAAAAGCAACTTGGTCAATTAATTGATGAACGATTTGTACAGGTGTTAGACCATCAGCAAAAAATCGTTGCGATACTGGGATGGTTTGATAGGTTTTAGCTGTTTTTTCAAACTCTAAAAAAGTTGGGGTTATCATTTACAATCACTCCTTAAAATGGGAATGAATGAAATGAGTGGGAGGGGATTGTACTCTTTTTTGTATATAAATAAAATCCTCCTAAACAAAAGTGTTTAGGAGGTTAATAGATAGACTTATCCCTCAACTAAACTCAGCTCTCCTCAACTCAATCTCATTCTCTACTCTTCTCAAATCAAACATTTTAACTAAACTAAAACTCGAAGGAAATCATCCTTCATCTCATCTGACATCAGTCTACCTTGTTCTTATTCGTTCGTCAAGGCTAAGTCTGGTCTAAGTTTCCTAGCATCACGTAAGTACGCATGATGAATTTGATCCTGTTGAACTTCTGTATTAACGGTGAGTAAAACACGAATACATTTTGGCAAACTACCAGGAACAGGAATTTCCTTTGCACAAACTACAGGCACGTAAGACCAACCTGGAAATTCTCTGAGTACTTTTGCTGGAAAAGCAGCCGTGATATCTTCTGTAACCGTAAATAGAACTTGAGCGACTTTATCTGGCTCAATCTGGTTAGACTTAATTAACTCTTGTATCAGTTCCATAGATGCGTTTGTTATTTCTTCATCTGTATTATCTTTTATTGTTATTGCTCCACGAATTCCTCTAACCAATGAGATCACCCTCCATTCTTTCAACTAAGAGTTTTTCAATTAAAGTAGGCGGAATCTCTTTAACAGTCGCTTCTTCTATCTTTGATAAAAGTACCATCCGTACAGATTGTGACTCAGCTTTTTTGTCTTTTTTCATTAACATTAGTAAGTTATTTATGTTACAACTTGCTGGAATTTTAGTTTTGTATCCTAAATCACTAAACCATTTCTCATATTTATCAACATCTAAATCAATGTTGAACATTTCTTCACTCACTCGAAGTGAGAAGACCATGCCAATCACAACGGCTTCTCCGTGCGTGACAACACCATAACCTAGTCTGATTCAATTGCATGGCCAAGTGTATGCCCAAAATTTAAATGAGCTCTGATACCCGATTCTTTTTCATCAACTGTAACGATTTCGGCTTTAATCGAAATCGACTTCTCTAATAAAGTGTTTAACTGTTCAATCGGCATCTCTTCGATTACTTTGATTTCTTGAAGCCAATTTAAAAAAGAAAGATCACGTATAAAACCATGTTTCATCACTTCGGCAAAACCTGAACGCCATTCTTTAACTGGTAAAGAATATAACATCTCTGTATCATACAAAACACTTTCCGGTTGATGAAAACTCCCTACCATATTTTTACCAAGAGGATGGTTAATTGCCACTTTTCCCCCTACGCTACTATCGTGAGCTAAAAGTGTAGTTGGAACTTGAATAAAGCGGATCCCTCTCATATATGTAGCAGCTACAAAACCCGCTAAATCTCCGACTACTCCACCACCTAAAGCAATGATTAGAGATTTTCGATCTAAAGAACTTTCAAGTGCTTTTGTCATAACTTGTTCGTAGACTGAAAAAGATTTAGACGCTTCTCCACTTTGTATTACTTCAGTATAGACAGGGTATTCGTTTTTAAAGCTCAAAACAACATCATCTAAATAAAGTGGAGCTACATCGGTATCTGTTATAACAAGAACCGAAGAGACCGGTTCCGTCACTTTTTTTACTGCGTCTCCGATTAAGTGACGCAAGCCCGCTTTTATGCATACATCATACACTTTGGACTTGGTTGCAACTTGAACTCGGTTCATTAAAACGTCCTCGCTTGCTCTTGGTGTTGCTTTACATTTGCTTTAATTGTTTGCATTTGATCGTGTCCAAAAGTTTCAAGCAAAGCATTTGCCACTTCCCATGCAACTACTGCTTCAGCTACAACCGCTGCTGCAGGTACAGCACAGCTATCCGAGCGCTCAATTGAAGCTTCAAACGGCTCTTTTGTTTCAATATCGACGCTTTGAAGTGGCTTATAAAGCGTTGGAATAGGCTTCATCACTCCACGAACAACGATCGGCATTCCCGTTGTCATACCACCTTCGAAGCCCCCTAAGCGATTAGTTTTTCTAGTGTAGCCTTTTTCTTCATCCCAGATGATCTCATCATGTACTTGACTTCCTGGAAGTCTAGCTGCCTCGAATCCGATGCCAATTTCTACACCTTTAAATGCATTTATACTCATAACAGCTGCTGCTAACTTCGCATCAAGTTTCCGATCATAGTGAACATGACTTCCTAGACCAATTGGTACATTCTCAATGACTACTTCTACGATGCCTCCAATAGAATCACCATCTTTTTTGGCAGCGTCAATCGCTTCAATCATTTTTGCACTTGCTTCTTCATCCAAGCAACGTACTTGAGATGCTTCAGAACGAGCTTGAAGATCTTCAACTGATTCATAAGAAATGTTTTCAGCTTTTACTCCACCAATTTCTAATACATGTCCTCCCACTTTAATATCAAAGTCGGCAAGGATCTTTTTCGCAACAGCTCCTGCTGCTACTCTGACAGTTGTTTCCCTGGCAGAAGAACGTTCTAGTACATTTCTCATATCACGGTGTCCGTATTTGATAGCACCATTTAAATCTGCATGTCCCGGACGTGGTCTTGTTAATTTACGTTTAACTTCTTTTTCTTCTTCTTCACCGATTGGTTCAGCACCCATAACCTTAGTCCAATGTGTCCAATCTTTGTTTTCTACAACCAAAGCAATTGGAGCACCTGTCGTTTTTCCATGGCGAACCCCACTTAAAATTTGCACTTGATCCTTTTCAATTTGCATTCTTCTTCCACGCCCGTATCCACCTTGTCTACGTGCCAAGTCAAAATTTATATCTTCAGCAACCAACTCCAGTTGAGCTGGAATTCCTTCAATAATCGTTGTTAATTGTGGGCCGTGTGACTCACCAGCTGTTAAATATCTCATCTCTACTCCTCCAGTACTGCTTCTTTCTCTTTATCGCTTTCATGCGTTAAATTATAACATAACTTATGATACCTTGTCTCGAAAAATTTTGACAATTTAGTTATTTAGCTATTAATTAGATATTGTACCAAATTATAGTAGTCATTGTCTAAGAAAAAAAGATTGGTACTCATTAATCATTAGAGTTACCAATCTTCCTATTAACAACCATCTAATTCTTTTTGTAAAAAAAAAAGTATCTTCTGTTTCAAATTGGTACGCTGCTGGATTGAAAATTTGCTCCGTACTTCCGACAAATAATACACCACCAGAACGCAACGCTTGACTAAATTTAAGGTATAACTCGTGTTTAGCCTCTTCAGTAAAGTAAATCATAACATTTCTACAAATAATTAAATCGTACTGTTGATCAAAACGATCTGCCAGTAGATTTTGTTGTTGAAAACGAACCGTTTTTTTTATGTCCTCATTTACCTTATAACCCATCGGATCTTTCTTGAAATGGGCTGATAAGATATCTTTAGGGACTTCCTTTAAAGAACGATCCGTGTAAAGCCCTATTTTAGCTCTTTCTAAAATGCCACGATCTAAGTCGGTAGCTAAAATAGAAACTTTTGATAATGGTTGAAACTTCGACATAATCATTGCTAATGTATAAGGCTCTTCCCCTGTCGAACAAGCTGCACTCCATAATTTGGGCTTAGGATTTTCTTTTAGGATCCTCGGAAGAATTTTTTGCTCTAAAACTTCCCATCGTTTTGCATTTCGATAAAATTCAGATACGTTTATTGTCATACGATCTAGAAATTCATCAAAAATAGTTTGATCTGAACTCATGGCCTGATAAAACGCTTGGAAACTATCAAATCCTCTTTTGTTTCTAAGTGATTCTAGTCTTCTTTTCATTTGTGCTTCTTTATATAACGACAAATCAATAGCTGTCTTCTTCTTTATGTTTAGTATAAACTGTTCATAATCTTGACTCATTCGTCTACTCCTCAATATTTTATGAGTTTATCATACGATGAATCGACAAGAATTACTATAGAAATAAAGCTCGTCCAAAATTTGGACGAGCTTTCACTTTTATTAAACCCACTTATTCACATTTTTCTCGTATGTGTTTAATTCTTCTTCTTTAAAGAAAATCGCAATTTCACGCTCCGCACTTTCAGGAGAATCTGAGCCATGAATAACATTCATAGATACTTGAACACCGTAGTCACCACGAATGGTCCCTGGAGCGGCTTCAGCAGGATTTGTAGTACCCATCATTGTCCGAGCTGTAGAAATAACATTGTTACCCTCCCAAACCATTGCGAATACTGGTCCTGAGGTAATAAAGCTAACTAGTTCACCAAAGAATGGACGTTCCTTGTGCTCTCCATAGTGAGTTTCTGCTGTTTCCTTTGAAAGCGTTGTTAATTTCGCAGCTACTAAAGTAAACCCCTTCTTTTCAAACCTAGATACAATTTCTCCAATTAAGTTACGTTGAACACCATCAGGCTTAATCATTAAGTATGTACGTTCCATCTTTATCGCTCCATTCAGGCTATGTAATAAGAACCTCTATTATTATAGCAAACAATTAAATATCGAACAATAACTGTTGTTAAATTCTTACTTGAAAACGCAATTTATCCCAAATGTATTATTTTAAAAGAAAAGTTATTTTCACATACTTCGGTCGAAAACACTAAAAAAGTCCTTTTTGCAGATTCAATTAAGCAGTAATGGCTTTGACACGTTGCGCCCTTGCAACTGTTCCTCTCATTCCAGAGATCACTTCATAACAATAATTCCCGAAAAAATAGCAGACAAAAAAACTTAGGAAGATAGTCTCCCTAAGTTCTTTTTAAAATTTTCGTCTTCCTATGTAAGCAGCTATCTCCCTTAAATACGTCTTCTCTTCTATATCTGGAAGCTCTTCAAGGGCATCGTAGGCTTTCTTTAAATACTGGTCACTAATTTCTAAAGAATATTCGATTCCGCCTGAATCTTTCACAGATTGAATGATATCAGTTAAATCAACATTTTCCGGAAAATTAGTCGCCAATAAATCAACGACCTTATTTCTAATAACAGAATCGTGATGCATGGCATACAAGGCAGGTAATGTTACATTTCCTTGCCTTAAATCTCCACCAGCCGGTTTTCCTAATTGTTCTTCTGTTCCAACAAAATCAAGAACATCATCGGTAATTTGAAAGGACATTCCTACATTGTAACCAAAACGGTATAAATTTCTTTGCGTTTTATAATCGGCATTTGCAGCTAACGCTCCTAATTCGCAACTTACTGCAATTAGGAGAGCTGTTTTACGTTTAATCCTTCTTAGGTAAATTCGGAAATTTTGTCCCCAATTATACTGATCTCTAATCTGTTCAATTTCACCTAGACACATTTCTAACATCGCATTTGATAAAATTTGATGTATTTGTGGGTTAGTAAAATAAGTTGTTGTTTCGATCGCTTTACCGAAAATAAAATCTCCAGTATACATAGCGATTTGATTATTCCACTGAGATTGAATCGTTTTTTTCCCACGACGGAGCTCTGCATCATCGATAACATCATCATGAACGAGCGACCCCATGTGAACTAACTCGAGAGGAACAGCAATATGTTTTAGCGATTCAATATCATAATCGCCAAATTTAGCAGCTAACAACACAAAAACAGGACGAATTCTTTTTCCCCCTGCTTTTAATAATTGCATGGACGCTTCTTGTAAGATGTCATTATTTGATTGAACAGAAATTTCGAGCTCTTTTTCTATAATCTGTATATCTGATTGAAATTGCATATAAATTTCAGCTAGTTTCATGTCGTCCACCTTATTAATCAAAGCGATCACCATCGCCGATACTACTATTCATTACATCATTGTGAAGCTAGTTTTGCAAGTCTTTATTCAGTCAATTTTCACTGTATTCCATATGTTTAACTTTTTTACTTGTTCTGATAAATAACCCATATGGCTAATAATTCAAAGAAATAAGATAAACCCTTTTGTTCTCTATGACCAAAATCATTACACAGGTTTTCAAAATAAGAGTCCCAAAATGCTTTTTCTCCACCGTGTGTTTTTACAATATCCGAGATCATCGGTTGATAATGAATTGCTTCGCTTTTCAATTTACTGTCAACAAAAGAACGGTAAACAAGCCCTACTAAGCTCGGATGATCACGCAATGTTGCATTTCTAACTGCAAATACCGCAAATGTCATAGGTAAACCCGTGTGTTGGTACCAGAGCTCACCTAAATCATAACAATGATATTGATGTCCTTGCTCTCTCTTGGCTCTAATTGCATCGTCACCAATGAGTAAACATGCATCGTGCTCTCTAAGCATCTCATTCAAGTCTGGTTTCATCATCGTATAAGAAACAGTCAATGAATGAAAATATTCAACAATAACCTTTAACAAGTGTACTGACGTTGCTGAGCTCGTAGTTAAAGCAATTTTTTTACCGTCTAATTCCTTTAGAGGCGTCTTAGAAAATAAGAAAATTGAATTCACAGCCCCATATGAAGTCACCGAAAGGTTAGGAAGTAAAGTGAAGTTCTCTGCGTTTTCTGCATAAGCAAATGAAGAAATGCCTCCAATGTCTATTTTGCCTGTCGACATTCCTTGATTCAACTGTGCAGGAACTTGTGGTACGAATGAACAATTTTGTTCACTTAATTTTTCACGATCGAGATAATAAAAGAAAGGCAGAATATTTGTATAAGAAATCTCTCCGATGATAATACTCATCGTTTCTCCCCCCATCGTGTAAACAATTCATGCTCCACATCCAAGCTGTCGAGCGCTTTTCCAACAAGGAAATTAACAAGATCATCTAATGACTTAGGTAGATGATAGAATCCAGGCATGGCGGGCAACACTTTTGCCCCAACCTTAGTAACTCGAAGCATATTTTCTAGGTGAATCTGATTTAAAGGAGTTTCTCTTGGAACCAAGATGAGTTTACGCCCTTCTTTTAACATAACATCTGCCGTGCGTTCTAGTAAATTACCTGATGCTCCCGTTGCTATTCCAGACAGCGTTCCCATTGAGCAAGGAATGATGATCATGCCATTATTTTGATAAGAACCACTTGCAATTGGAGCACCATAATCATGCAAATGGTGTGTGTGAAGCTCTCCGTTGAATTCTCCAAACAAATCTTCTAGTATCCTTTCACGGTTAGATGTATCAAGTAATAATTCTTCTTGAAACACTCTCCATGCTGCCTCTGTTAATATTAAGTGAACTTTGTATGATTGTCTTAAAAGTTCTTGAACAAGTCGAACACCATAAATAGCCCCACTTGCTCCTGTTATTCCAACTGTGTATATTCCTTTTGCTTTACTCGTCATAGTAGTATATCTCCTATCGCGAAAATGAACATAACTAGGCTTAGTATGCCATTCATAGTAAAGAAAGCTACATCAAGTTTAGATAAATCATTTTCTGAAACAAGAGAATGCTCATAAACCATAATGCCCCCTGCAATAAGAACACCGATAAAATAAACCCACCCTAAAGGTGTCAAAAAGAATAAGCTTAAAAAGGCAAAGAAGCTTATCACGTGTATAAAACGAGCTATTTTCAATGCCCGTCCTATTCCAAAGCGACTTGGTATTGAATGGAGCTGGTTTTCTCTATCATAATCAGCGTCTTGACAAGCATAAATCACATCAAATCCGGCTGTCCATAAAGCTACTGCTAAAAATAAAAGAATTGCCTCCCACGTTAGAGTCCCAGTTGCACCAACCCAACCGCCCAATGGAGCCAAACCAATAGTCACCCCTAAAATCAAATGACAGGCCCAAGTAAAGCGCTTCGTATAAGAATAAATAACAAGAAAGAATACCGCAAGCGGAAGTAAATAAACAGCTAACATATTAAGCTGGAACGCCGCATAAAAAAGAAGTGCAAAAGAAAGAATAATAAATAATAAAACTTCTATCTTTGAAACTAAACCAGCAGGAATAGCTCTGGTAGCCGTCCGCGGGTTGTGTTTATCAATTTGCTCATCAATAACTCGATTAAGGGACATTGCTGCACTTCTAGCACCAACCATTGCAACCGTAATCCAGATCCATTGTGTTAATGATGGCCATTCGCCATTTACAATAAAGGCTCCTAACATAGCTCCAAAATACGCAAAAGGCAAGGCAAAAACTGTATGTTCAAATTTAATCATTTCTAAGATGATTTTCAACTTTCTAATCACGTTATCTGCTCCAATTCTACTTCTTCTTTCCAAGATGCATGGCTGCTACCCCACCTGAATAAGCTTTTATTTCAACCTCTTTAAGACCAGCTTTTTCAAACAACTCGGCTAATTTTTCACGGTTAGGAAATGACATTGTTGACTCTTGTAACCAAGAATATTCATCATAACTTTTTGCGAAAAGTTTCCCAAAGATAGGCATAATTTGACGGAAATAAAAAAAGTAAAGTTGTTTGAAAACCGGAATTGTAGGCTGCGATGTTTCTAAACAAACAACCATGCCTCCCGGTTTTGTTACACGATACATTTCTCTTAACACCTGCTCGTAATCTGGAACATTTCTTAAGCCAAAACCAATAGTGACAAAATCAAAACTATTATCTTTATATGGAAGCTCCATTGCATTTCCATGAGTTAAGTGGACTTGAGTTAATTTACGCTCTTCAATTTTAGCTTGGCCAATTTTTAACATATTTTGACTGAAATCAAGGCCTTCAACCTTGCCATTTTTTCCAACAGCCTCACCTAAAGCAATGGCCCAATCTGCCGTTCCACAGCAAACATCAAGTGCGTGGTCACCAGGTTTTACGTTCATTCTTTTCATTGTATCTTTTCGCCACGCTTTATGCCGTTGAAAACTGATAACGGAATTCATCACATCATATCTTTTATATATAGATTCAAACACTTGATGAACTCGTTCTTCTTTCGATTGTGTCATCTTAATTCCCCTTCTTCTATACCCTTTTGAAAAGAAAAACGCCCTATTAATTCGTCAACATGTTCAATGACAAATCTTTCAAAAGAAAGTAACTCTTTACTATTAGTAAGAAGTCGATCTTTCACATCTTCGACTTTTTCCTCGATGCATTTTAACTGATCTTCTGTAGCACCTGATTCTTTTATGATTGAATGTATAATCGGGCTCGTTCTCCCCTTAATCCACTCGGCTTTCTCCATTAGCAACCGCTTTAAAAAGAAGAAGTCATTCATTACACTTTTCCAGTTCGTTTGGTCAAAATGATCAGCCATATTTTGTAGTAAAACAGATTCAATCTGAGCTGTATTTTTCTGTATTTCGATATAAGAGAGTGTATTTACATCATACAAATTCAATTTGTATTCGTTTATTTCTTGAATTGCCTGACTAAAGATTCTAATCATAGGCAGTTGCTTTTTTTCTGCTAGTAGATAATAATGCAACCCTATATAGTAATCACCTGCTAAAACGGTTAATTGCCTTTTTTACGCAATTGCTCCGAATGAATTGGCTGAATGGATACATTATCGTGAACATCAAGAAAAGCTTGAACTAATAATGCCGAAATCGTAAACATTTTCGCTTCAGTATTGGAAAGCTTTTTCTGCATCATTGCATATAAAAAACGTACCTTATCCTCGTCAATATCTGGTTCTGGTATGTACGTTTGTAAATATAAATGCTTTGTCAGACTATAGAAGCTCTTTTTGATTTCCTTTACCTTATCATCAAACTGACTCATACTCACCATAAAAAATCCCCCAAATTCCGCCCATCATTGTTGTGCTAACTTTTATATCGCAACCATTATACCATAGGTTTTACATACTTGTAATGAAAGTCAATGACTAGCCTTTTTTCAAGACTTAATCTTCTGTATTCATTGTACCGTGACTTGTCTGTATAACTGCTTTACCTCTAATTTTCACAGCAGATGTATGTTCTGTAAATTGCGCAATCATTACTTCACCTTTGTCTAGCTTTTCAGAATGATGAAAACGGGTATCAGAACCACGAGTAAGACCAATCACATTTACGCCATTTTCCTTTGCTTTAATCACAAAAAATTCATTTTGACTACTCATCTCAACTCTCCTCTTCGATAATTCTTCAGTTCAAATTCTAACTTTCCTATTTTAACATGAAATGAAAGGTTTTGCTTTAATCAACCTTCTTCTCTTAACCAATAATTATAAATCTTAGCATAAAAATTGCTTCTATAGCAAAAAAGACCCCCTTATACCTAAGGGGGTCCATCTACAATTTCTCATGTGTGATATTATAGAATGATCGCGATAAGTCCACCAGATCCTTCATTAATAATTCTTTCTAACGTTTCTTTCAACTTATAACGAGCGTTTTCAGGCATTAGAGATAGTTTTGCTGAGATCCCTTCACGAACAATTGAATTAAGAGAACGTCCGAAGATATCTGAGTTCCAAATGGAAAGTGGATTCTCTTCAAAATCTTGCATTAAATAGCGTACAAGTTCTTCACTTTGTTTCTCTGTTCCAATAATTGGAGCGAACTCAGACTCAACATCTACCTTAATCATATGGATGGATGGAGCTACTGCTTTCAATCTTACACCAAAACGAGATCCTTGACGGATGATTTCCGGCTCATCAAGACTCATATCTGATAATGCTGGTGCAGCGATTCCGTAACCTGTTTGTTTTACCATGCGCAAGGCATCAGCAACTTGATCATATTCCTCTTTCGCATGTGCAAAGTCTTGCATCAATTGAAGGAGATGATCTTTCCCTCTTATTTCAACACCTACAACTTCTTTTAATACTTGGTCATATAAATCATCTGGAGCATATAGATCAATCTCTGCTATCCCTTGCCCCATCTCAATCCCAGCTAATCGTGCATCGTCAATAAACTCATATTCAGTAAATTGACCGACAACACGGTCAACATCTCTAAGACGTTTAATATCTTTAACTGTCTCACGGACAGATTCTTCATAACTTTGGCGAAGCCAGTGATCTTCTCTTAACACCATTACCCAGCTTGGAAGATTAACATTTACTTCATGTACTGGGAACTCATACAATACTTCACGCAGAACATTATTAATATCTTGTTCTGTCATACTTTCAATGCTCATTGCTAAACAAGGAATATCATATTCTTCAGCTAGCTGAGCTCGAAGCGCTTCCGTGTCAGGATGATGTGGGCGAACGCTATTTACGACCATAATAAATGGTTTCCCCACTTCTTTTAATTCCTCAACTACACGCGCTTCTGATTCAAGATAGTCGTGACGAGGAATTTCTCCGATAGAACCGTCAGTGGTAACAACTACTCCCAAAGTGGAATGTTCTTGAATCACTTTTCTAGTGCCAATTTCTGCCGCTTCTTGGAACGGAATAGGCTCTTCATACCAAGGTGTATTAATCATACGAGGTCCATGCTCATCCTCATATCCTTTTGCACCTGGAACTGCATATCCTACACAATCGACTAAGCGAACGTTCACATCAAGTCCGTCTTCTACATGAATAGAAATGGCTTGATTTGGAACGAATTTGGGTTCAGTTGTCATGATCGTCTTTCCTGCTGCACTCTGAGGCAACTCGTCCTGAGCGCGGGCTTTTTCTGATTCATTAGCAATGTTCGGGAGAACGACTAACTCCATAAATTTTTTAATGAATGTCGACTTCCCTGTTCGAACTGCACCTACTACTCCAAGATAAATATCGCCACCTGTGCGTTCAGCAATATCTTTAAAAATATCAACCTTTTCCACGTGATCCCCTCCCGATCGAGTAAAAATTTGAGATTCAACTTTCTTCCGCTAAACCTTTGACACTATCATATCTATGATGTTGTCCAAAGTTTATGACAAACTTTCTTGAAAGAAAATAGATTCTCGTTTTTGGGCTACCGAGAAGGGGAGAATTAAAAAATGCCCCTTCCTCTGATATATATATCAACAAGGAAGAAGCATTAGACCAAAAAATTAAAAGAACTCTATTATTTTTTTCTTAGTTCCATTGCATATATAGGTTCTCCGTTTTCATCAAGCACATATGGCACACTTCTTACAGGTACAAAAGGAGCTTGTTCGTAAAGCAATGACAGTATGTCCTCACCTTCAGGAAATTCAAGCTCTTGTTGCTGCAACATCATATTTAAATCAATACGGTAATCAATAATGATCTCACCATCATTGGTTAATAACAATGGAAGGAGCGTATCATGATAGGGACTTCTGACGTGAGGAGCTTCTTTGTAATTCAGAGCTTCATGATCTAATTTAAAGAGTCCAACATCAAGCATTTCTTCAATAGGAGCAAAGCGATGTTGTCTCATATAGTCATTTAATCGTTGCTGCAATTGTCTAACTTCTCCTTGTGACGTTAAGTCTATCACTTTCACCTGTGGTGATTCCTCAACATTAACGAGAACATATTGAAACACCCCTCCATTTTCAAAAGCAGTTCCTGGAGGTTGTTGTAAATACCTTGGAATCAACTGATTAAAATCTACTACATATCGTTGGTAGAGCGGAGTATTTTCATCAAAAGTACGAATTGGTAATACTCCAGTATCTGTCTGAAATTGTTCAACAGCAGACTGGACAGATAGCAATTGATCCGGATATGCAATTCGATTTTCCGCTCTTTGATCCTCTGGATACATGCAGCCCGTTAACAGAAGCATAAATAAAAAACTAATACCTAATATAAAGCGAGTCATAAACCATCCCATCCTTTCTCATCATTACAATGTAGCTGTTGGTCCACCCACAACAATAAGAAAGACGATAATACCAGAAACAAGTAAACACATAAACGAAAAGAAAAGAACGGTTTTTTGAACCCAACCCCTTAGTTTTTCCCGACTAAAAATAGCTGTGCCCGCTGATACAAACATTAGGGCAAGCGCAAAGAAAGAAATCCACATATTCATCATCGCTTGTGACACGATTATCAATCCTCCAATAAACATTTTCCATGTCACATTATAGCACAGCTTGTCTAAAAAGTCGGTGTCAGGTTGTAGACGAATTTTGAACACCCTTTTTATTTAAATCTTATGATAAACTTTTCTGTTTTTTCTTCCTTCGGTCTACTTCTCTGCGTACATCATGCAGTCGCTTCTCTCGATGCGCGCCTTCTTTGAGAAGTTCGCTCAAAGAAGGCTTAAGAGCACTGCATCGGCTCCGCTTAGGCCACTATTATTATGTAAAAACATTATATCCCTCGGCATAATTCTCTGTGTACATCGTGGCAGTGGCTCCTCTCGATGCGCGCCTTCTTTGAGAAGTTCGCTCAAAGAAGGCTTATGAGCTTTGCATCGGCTCCGCTCACTGCTTAGTCTTATAAGTCAAAAGGTAAAGGGCACCTTTTGACTTATAAGACTAAAAAAGTTGGAGAAGTGGGGGCACACTTCTCCAACTTGACGAAACCCTTCGTCTAAAACACAGCCCTATAATAATGTTCGTTCTTTACAAGTATATGCATTAGTTAATTAAGTGTTTGTGGTATTTGCCTAAAACACTAATTATTTTTTGTTGAACATTTTTGAAAGTGAAGCAAAATCCATTGGCATGTTGTTTTTTGTGATGGCTTCTACGATTTGATCTTCTTTTTCTTTTGAAACAGGTTTATTTGCAAGTTTTGCAACTTGTGCGATTAGCTGTCTAACAGCTGTCTCATCTTGTAAATTTGTATTACTAACCGTGTTAGCTAATTTAAATAATTCATCTGGTTTTACGTTTGTTTTCTTTTGAATTTGATCCATGAAAGATGAGTCATTATTTTGGAACATGATGTGCCCTCCCTCATTGTAATGTCAGGATATCATATGCAGATAGCTGAGGAAGGTGCACAACAGTCAAAAAACTACTTCATTTCTGGATCATTCATATGAAAAAAATCAAGGGACAATTGCTCAACTTCATGTTTTTTCCCTCTCCCCATTAACTGTTTTGTAGCTTCTTTGGGTGATAACCCTTCAAAGAGTACAGCATATAAGGAGCTTATAATCGGCATATCTACTTGCCACTTTAAAGCCAATTCATGGGCTGCTTTTGTTGTTCGAATTCCTTCTACAACCATGCCCATAGATTCAAGTACTTGATCTAATGATTTACCTTCTCCAATCATTTTACCTGCACGATAATTTCTAGAATGAATACTCGTACACGTAACAATTAAGTCACCTAGACCGGAAAGACCTGCAAAAGTAAGTGGATTGGCCCCTAATTTAATACCCATTCTCGCAATTTCAGCTAATCCACGCGTCATAATGGCCGCTTTGGTATTGTCTCCAAGACCAAGTCCATTTGTTAAACCACAAACTAGAGCTATACTGTTCTTTAAGGCTCCCCCAATTTCTACCCCTACTAAATCCGAATTTGTATAAACACGAAAATGGTTATTAATGAATAAATCTTGAGCTCGCTCAGACGCCTCATGTCGTTTTGATGAAACTGTTACCGTTGTAGGCTGCCTTAAACTTACTTCTTCGGCATGACTTGGACCAGAAAGGACTACAACATCTTGCAATAGGTCCGAATGCTGAAATTCTTCTTCTATCATTTCCGAAACCCTTTTATGTGTTCCTGGTTCAATCCCTTTGCTTGCATGAATGATCGTAACTGGTGATGTAAGTACATGTATCATTTCCTGAACCATTTCTCTAATTGCCTTAGTCGGTACGACCAAAACAATTGTATCTACATTTTTTAGAGCTAAGTTTAAATCATTAAATGCAATGATATTTTTCGGCAATGTTATACCAGGTAAATACTTTGAATTAGAGTGTTTTTCGTTGATTTCAACCACTTGTTCAGACCTTCTAGCCCAAAGTTGTACTTCATGCTCATTATCAGCTAAAACCATCGCTAAGGCAGTTCCCCAACTACCAGCGCCAACAACAGCAATTTTTTTCATTTCTTTCACTCCTTACTCCCTAACGATTACTTTTGCCAATTTTGCTTTCAGTTCCAGTTAGTAAGCGACTTATATTAGTTCTATGCCTCCAAACAGAAAGAAGAGCAACAACACCTGCCAAATAAATATACATAATCGGATAGTCATAAAAGCCATGAAGGAAAAATGCAAGTACAGGCGTAAGCATAGCAAAAAGTAGTGAACCCAATGAAACATATTTAGTAGCGATAATGCTTAGTATCGCAATGACTCCAGCCCATAGTGCAGGAAAGAAAACAAGGGTCGCTAATACTCCTATTGTTGTGGCAACTCCTTTACCCCCGCGAAATCCATAATAGATAGGCCAATTATGACCAAGGATCGCAGCAAGACCAGCTAAAGCTGGGAATAAACCAGATTGATCAGGCGCAATCCAAGCAGCTACCAATACGGCTATTACCCCTTTAAGAACGTCTAACAATAAAACCGATATTGCTGGTCCAATTCCAAGTACGCGAAGTGTATTCGTTGCTCCAGCATTTCCACTGCCATGTTTTCTAATATCAACCTTCTTAATTTTCTTTGCAATAATATAACTAAAGCTTAGTGAACCTAACAAGTAGCCAAATAATATCGTACAAATGAGTGCAATGATCATTAAGCCTTCCCCCATTTCACTCTCTCCCTTTATACATTTTTCTTTCTAGCAAAGATTTTGATTGGTGTTCCTTCAAATTCAAATGTAGCACGTAGTCGATTTTCTAAAAAACGTTCATATGAAAAGTGCATTAACTCTGGTTCATTAACAAAGAAAACAAAAGTCGGTGGTTCAACTGCTACTTGAGTTACATAATTGATTTTCAGACGCTTGCCTTTATCTGTAGGAGTAGGATTCATGGCAACCGCATCCATAATCATATCGTTTAATACATTTGTAGGCACACGCAGATGGTGATTTTCTGAAACCTTTTGTACCATTGGAAGCACTTGATTTAGACGTTGCTTTGTTTTAGCTGAAACAAATAGGATAGGAGCATACGTTAAAAATAAAAGCTCTTCTCTTAGTTTTGTTTCAAAATTCTTCATTGTCTTATCGTCTTTCTCTACAGCATCCCACTTATTTACCACTATAATGACTGCTCGTCCCGCTTCGTGTGCGTAACCCGCGATTTTTTTATCTTGTTCAATTAAACCTTCTTCTGCGTTTATTACAACTAAGACTACGTTCGAGCGCTCAATGGCTTTAAGCGATCTTAGCACACTGTATTTTTCTGTGGCTTCGTATACCTTCCCGCGTTTCCTCATACCAGCTGTATCAATCAAAACATAATCTTGTTCGTCTCTTGTGAATGGTGTATCAATTGCATCTCTTGTCGTACCAGGAATGTTACTAACAATTACTCTCTCTTCCCCAAGCATCGCATTGACAATTGAAGATTTACCGACATTAGGTCGTCCAATGAGTGAGATACGAATAGTATCTTCATCATAAGGATCTTCTTCTTGATCTGGAAAATGTTTAATAACATCATCCAATAAATCTCCTAAACCTAACCCATGTGAGCCTGAAATAGGAAATGGTGTATCCATACCTAGTGAATAAAATTCATAAAGCTCTTCCTGCATCTCTGGATTATCAATTTTGTTTACACCTAAGACAACTGGTTTATCAGAACGAAACAAAATTTTAGCCACTTCCTGATCAGCACTTGTAATGCCTTCACGACCATTTACAATAAAGATAATAACATCAGCTTCTTTAATAGCAAGTTCGGCCTGTGCACGCATTTGAATTAATAATGGTTCATCTCCAAGTTCAATACCACCCGTATCAATTAAATTGAACTCTCGGTTTAACCATTCACCTTTACTATAAATACGATCACGTGTTACTCCAGGCATATCTTCGACAATTGCTACGCGTTCTCCTACTATTCGATTAAAAATCGTTGACTTCCCTACATTAGGACGTCCGACTATTGCTACAACTGGCTTTGTCATAACGTCACAACCTTTCTTTTTTCATATGTAAAATCATCCAAATTCATTACAACCTTTTTATCTTACTTGATTTAAACCCCTTTGTCGATATTTTCTCGGTTTGTTCGTACTTTCATTCACGAACTTTTCTTTAAGGCTCCATGTTTCTGATCTGGAACTACAAGATTAGCAATCCATGATGATACCCGTTGAATAACCCAAAAGGTTGTGAAGATTATTCCTACAATTGAGATCACATCAAAAAAATAAAGACTTCCAATTGCTCTATCCATATATAAATATTGTTGAAAAGTTAATCCAGTCAATAATTCTCCTTGGACTAGACCAATTAAAGTAACGATTATACGATCCTTTAATACGTGTGCTAATAAAAAAGCAATTAAAGCAACAAAACTAGCACTCATCCACCTACTATCTACGTATTCAATAACCGGATCAAAAACTAAGAGAAGTTGGAACCCACCGTAAGCTGCAGCTATCGTTATTGTGACAATAAAATAAAGAAATAGTTGTCTTTTCTTATTTGACTTTAGATAAGAAAAAAGATAAATAGAAAAACAAATGAATGCAAAATGAATGCTAACATGCCCAATTGATATATCGAAAGGCAACATAATTAATAATACTAGTAGTAACGCAGCTATTCCTAGACGCTTCTTTGTTTTTGGCCAAAAAAAACTAACGACGACCCAAAACAGCCAGCCAAACCAATATACGTAAATCCCATCCACACTATCACCTCCTTTTAGTCATAGTATCGACTAACTAACGGTGTTCTAACCATCTATTACATAAGAATCATGCTTTCTTGGCACAGTAAAGAAGAGCCCTATAAATGAGCAGAAGGAGGGAATTGCGATGGGGAAAGATCGTCAAGAGAGTAAACTAAGGAAATCTGGTCGAGTTGAATCTGACCGCGACCAAAGCTTAGAGTACGCTGGTTCAGCAAAACTACAAAGTCCTAAAGAAGCAAGACAACAGCAACGCGGTTAAAAAAGAAAGGAGATTGATTTTGCAAACAAAATCAATCTCCTTCCTTTAACTTAACGTAGACTCAGCCTAGTACAATCAATGCCTCTTTGGGTGGCCCAATGAAACGTATCCCCTAAAACAATAAGTGGCACATTCGTTAATTCTTTTGGAGAAGAAGCCCCTAGTGCCGTCATTAACATCTTCAAATCATTTATTATTTGATTTATATCCTCAATCAGTTTTTCTTGACCTTCTTCTACAAGTACTTTTAAGAATCTCCCAGCAAAGCCTCCAGCTACTGCACCTAACGCTAAAGATTTGGCGAGATCCATTGCAGATTGTAATCCCCCGGAAGCAAGTATTTCAATCTCTGCATCAACGACAGATCCCTCTAGTAAAGAAGCTGTCGTTGTAATACCCCAATTATTGAAATAATTCAATTTTTGTTGACGCCGCTCATTCTCGATTTTAGAAAAATTGGTCCCACCAAATCCACCTATATCTACTACTCGGACACCTATAGAAGCTAATCGCTGTATTATTTGATTGTTCATGCCATAGCCTACTTCCTTCACGATGACTGGCACTTCTAATCCTTGTACCAATTTTTCAATTCTTTTATATGTATCTGTGAAGTTCCGGTCTCCTTCTGGCATCACTAACTCTTGAATTACATTCAAATGTAATTGAAATGCATTAGCTTCAATCATGTCAACAGCCATTTTCGCCTGATCTAACGTTGCCTCACTCCCTAAATTAGCAAAAATGATGCCATCCGGATGTGATTTCCTAACAATCTCATAACTTTCGCGTTGTTCTGATTCTTTTATGGCAGCCATTTGGGATCCTACCGCCATTCCCACTTTTGTTTCTGCAGCAACCTCAGCAAGCTGTTGATTTAATTTTTTCGTCTGTTCTCCACCGCCACCTGTCATGGCATTGATAAAAATCGGCGAACTTAATGAAAGTCCGCCGATTTTCGATGTGAGACTAATTTCGTCATAGTTTGTTTCGGGAATACTATTATGAATAAACATAACATCCTCAAAACCATGTGTATTTGCTTGCCCGGTTAATAATGCATGATTAATGTGGTCTAACTTCCGAGCTGTCCTACTCAAGCCTCATCACCTTATTCGTTTGTTTTGATATTTTTAAGCTGATCACCAATCATATCCCCTAGTGAAAATCCACTTGGCTCATCTTTTTTGGATGCCTCGTAATTTTGAAAATCTTCATCGGAAGTATCTTCTTTTTCGAGTAACTCACGGATACTTAAAGAAATACGTTTATCTCCAATGCTAACATCAAGTACTTTCACTTGAACCTTTTCACCCTCGGATAAAACTTCAGAAGGAGTTCCAATGTGTCGATTTGCAATTTGAGAAATATGAACCAATCCTTCAACACCTGGCGCTAACTCAATGAATGCCCCAAAAGAAACTAATCTTCGAACAGTTCCTTCTAGTACATCACCTACCGATATGGATCCTGAGAAACTTTCCCATGGTCCTGGCTGTGTATCTTTAATAGATAGAGATACACGCTCACTATCTTGATCAACAGACAAAACTTTTACTCTAACTTGATCGCCTTCATTAACTACATCTGATGGCTTATCAACTCTATGATGTGCAAGTTGCGAAATATGTACTAGGCCATCAACGCCACCCACGTCAATAAATGCGCCAAAATCTGTTAAGCGTTGAACCCTTCCCTCAACGACGTCTCCAGCTTTCAACGTTTGTAACACTGAACGCTTCTTTTCTTCTAACTCTTGATCAAGAACCGCTCTTTGAGAAAGAATTAATTTATTGTTTTCTTGGTCAATTTCAGCTACTTTTAAGCGAAGTGTTTTCCCTTTATAATCAGAAAAATCTTCAACAAAATGACGCTCAACTAATGAAGCAGGTATAAACCCTCTTACACCTAAGTCTACAACTAAACCACCTTTTACTACATCAGCTACTTCAACCTCTAGAATGTTGCCAGATTCATATGCTTGTTGAAGTTCGTCCCATGCTTTCTCTGCTTGTACTGCGCGCTTAGAAAGGATGAGCTCGTCGTCCTCTACCTTCAGGACTTTAAGTTCTAGCTCATCGTCAACTGAAAGAACATCACTTACTTTTTCTACATGCAAACTTGCTAATTCACTAATAGGTACAATCCCGTCAACCTTGAATCCAACGTCGACAAACGCTTGTTTATCTTCTACTTTCGTCACTTTCCCTGTTACAATTTCCCCAACAGCGAACGTTCTCATTTTTGTTACTTCATTGTTCATTTCTTCGACCATTGACTTTTCCTCCTTCAATCCCGCTTTTATCGGGGCAAACTTTCTATTATTTTAATTGATCTTTCACAGATAGCGAAAGAAAAATTGAATAACTTAGTTGGTGGTATGCTTCTCAATTAACAATCTAATCTCTTCCATAATCACTTCTGTTGCTACTTCTGCAGAAACTTTCTCTTCTTTAAGTTTAGAGAAGTCTATCGGTGAACCGTATACTAATTTTAAAGGCTTTGATCGTTTATATGGACCAATAATGGCACAAGGAATGACAATTGCATCTGTACGAAGCGCAAAAAAACCAGCTCCAGATAAGCCCTTTTGCAATTCTCCATTTTTGCTTCTAGTGCCTTCAGGGAAAATACCTAGCATTCTTCCTTCTTTTAACAACTTTAAAGCGGTTCTTAGAGCTTGCTTATCACTCATACCACGTTTAACAGGAAAAGCTCCTAATTTAGGTAATAATTGTTTAAGTATTGGTTGCTCAAATAATTCCTGTTTAGCCATGTAGTTTACTTCACGCTCTATATATGCACCTAGTAAAGGAGGATCGAAATTATGAATATGATTACAGCAAAGGATCGCTCCACCATCTTTAGGAATATTCTCTTTACCTATAATTTCCACTTTATATAAAGATGAAATAACGATACGGCTCGCAAGCTGCCCGAATTGGTAAATACCCATTAGATCGCTCTCTCCTTTGCTAATTCAATAATTGAGTCAGCGACTTCTGGTATAGAAAGAGTTGTCGTATCTATAACAATTGCATCTGCAGCTTGTTTAAGAGGAGCAAACTCTCTCGTAGAATCTAATTCATCCCGTTTTGCTATATCGTTTTTTAATTGCTCTAGATCAGACACGATTCCTTTTGCTTGGTGTTCTTCGTACCTGCGTCTAGCTCGCTCTTCTACAGAAGCAGTTAAAAACACTTTTAATTTAGCATCTGGTAATACAAATGTACCAATGTCTCTACCATCTAAAACAGCATGACCTTTATCAGCTAATGTCCTTTGTCTTTCGACCATTTCAAGTCGAACTGACTCATGACTTGATACTAGAGATACATTAGCTGTAACGTCCTTGTTACGAATTACCTCTGTCACATCTTCATCATTAAGTAGTACACTCACTCCACTTTTTTCATGCTGTAATGTAATGGTTAAGCCATTTAATAAATGATTAAGTGCTTGTCCATTAGTAAGCTCTACACCTTCTTTAAGTGCAGCATAAGTTAATGCACGATACATAGCTCCTGTATCAATATACAGAAAAGATAATTGTTCAGCCACTAATTTAGCAACTGTACTTTTTCCAGCTCCTGCAGGGCCATCAATAGCGATATTCATCTGTTTGTTCATTCTATACACCTCATAACAATCCAAATAATTGAAAGTGTTTCCAATTATTCTCTTCATCATCTTATCATACTATAAGTGCTTGGTCTAACGAAAGGTTGTAAATAAATCAGATATTTCCGAATTTACAGTTCGCTCTTCCTACGAACGGCTAATTGTCTCTCGAAACAATAACGAATAATCTTTTGTTGATCTCGTTCATCTACATCTAGAAACTGCAAAGAGGCTCTTAACCTAGCATCCGGACGCGGTTTAAATACTCTAACAATCTTACAATAAGCTTTAACGTAAACAATATCACCTGATTGCATGTGTAACACTAACCATAAGTTTAATTCTCCAGATTCTGGTAAATATGTATCCGCAGGAATTAAAATAGCACAGCCACCACCACTAATATCAATTGTTACCGTTGTAAAAGGTGGAAATTCCTTATTAATTGGGTGTACGGCAACATCAGCAGTCGTCTCAACACGAACGTAGTTCCTACGCTGTATTCGGATATATTTATCTTTGCCTGGGTCCTTTAACAACAAAACAGGAATATTGCCTTTTCTTCTCCCGATGATTTCCGTGTCAAAGGCATATACAGCATCGTCACTTGCGACAAACCACGCTCTAAACTCAGTGCCATCAAAGAAGAAACTTGGTTTACTCGTTTCTTCATTTATAGGATAATCTACAACATAAATCGAATCCGCTCGATCAACTAATCTACAGCGAAACCGAACTGTTTTCTTCTCAAATTCTTTCATCTCTTGTAGTTCTAAAAAGATGGTGGAACCAATCGTAATCAACCTTGTTGCTCCTTCCAAAAAAACAATTAAACTGTTACTCACATATTTTTATTATCTCATGATTAAAGAAAAAAAAGAAGAAGCATCTTATGCTTCTTCTCCATTATCCGTAAAATCGTAAACAGGTTCTGAAGTATTTAAACGATCTACCTTTTCTTCTTCTCCATCTTCAGCGTTTATAAAGATCCGGTACGTATCGTTGTCAATCACACCCAAAAATTCATAACAAAGCACTTCTTCACCTAAATCATTTTTAATTACCGCGATATGGTCTTCCATGATCTCAAGACGAGGGTTTAAACGTTCTCTTGCTTCATCACTCGTTATCTCTGGTTCAGGTATATCACGTTCTTTATGGTTAATTATATAAGCCTTAGCTTCATAACCGAGAATATCTCCGTCATCCAATGCTACTTCTAATGAAATTAAATCATTGTATACACGAACATTATCTTCAAGATGCACAAACTCTAATAACGCAATTGAATCATACTGGCGAGAATCAACTAGTTGCATATTTTCTTTTCCATTTTCCTCAAGATATTCATTAGCTATCTCTACGGCTTCATTTAAACTAATTGACTGTTCATTAATTTGACGATCTTGTAAAAACCAAATTGGTTCTCCTCCATTTACACTAACATCCATATAATAATTAGTTTCATGATCTGGATCATCAATCACAATTGTGTAAGCGGGATATGCCAAACCATTCCCAGTTTCAGAAACATTAACTGTAGCTTGTTCACCAACTTGAAGGTATTCACGTGCTATTCGTTCCGCTTCTTCTTCAGTAATTGGTTCACCATCTAAAGCATTCTTTAACTCACCATTGATATCATCAATAGCAGCGAGCCCTGCGCCCCAATCTGTTTCGCTATAGCTTTCAATAGACTTGTTCATTACTTCTAAATTAGTAACAACCATATTATCTAGCGGTTCGTGTGAAGCAGCCAACTCTTCATCAATGTCAATCCATTGATCTCCATTCGCCATCATCATTGCTTGAGAATACCTAACTTCCTCACGAATATCTTTAGAATATTCATATAGCTTTTGTAACGTTTCATACTCATTATCTGTTAATGGTTCTTTTTCTAGATCACGAATCGATGTTCTATAACTAAAACGACCCAGCTTAAATAAAAACTCTTCTGTTTTTCCTAACTCAACTGAACTTAAAGGAAGTTGTCCAATGTTCTCTTGAGCTAAACTGACGATACGCCAAACATCTGCTAGCGCCGGGGTTAACTGACGTCTTGAATTCATTGCTAACGTTGCTCCTAATTGATCCTCGATTTGATCAATATGAAAAGCAAGCTCGTGAAAGGCGCGTTGATAATTGTTTTCGGCAGTGACTTTAAGAACTTGTTTTTCCTCTCGTTCTTGGAAGCCCCAAATACCAGTTGCTACTACAGCTACTGCTAATAGTCCAATGATAAAATTTCGTACCACACTAATCACCTCCAAAAATTAATGACAGAAAATATGTTTTCCTATTTTCTTGATTTGCGGTCTTGACCATATCCAACCAGATGTAGCTGTATCAGGATTAAAGTAATAAATCGCATTTCCAGTAGGATCTTGTCCATTTATCGCATCTAATACGGCCCTGCGTGCTGTTTCATTTGGCGTCATGTATATTTGACCATCGGCAACTGCCGTAAAAGCTCTTGGTTCAAAAATGACTCCAGATACCGTATTAGGGAAAGTTGGACTATTTATACGGTTTATAATGACTGCAGCTACTGCTACCTGGCCAACATAAGGTTCGCCTCGTGCTTCACCGTAAACAGCTTGTGCCATTAGTTGAATATCATTTTCTGAATATCCTGGTGGAACATTTGTTGCCTTTTGAATATTCGCATCATTATCTTGTTCCTCAGGTTGTTCTGGATACGGAACAGGTTCTCCTGGAGTTGGTTCTGGCTGTGTTGCTTGTCCTGCACCAGCACCTGGTTGTCCTGTCGGTTGTTGCGTTGCATCTGGTTGCTCGGCCTGTTGTTGACCTTGTTGTTGCTGGCCTTGCTCCTGACCTTGTTGCTGCTGTTGTTGTTGTTGTTGTTGTTGCTGTTGCTGTTGCTGTTGTTGCTGTTGTTGTTGTTGCTGCTGTTGGCCTTGCTGTTGTTGTTGCTGATCCTGCTGTTGTTGACCTTGTTGTTGGGCTTTTTGATCTCTACTTCCTTTTGGCCCTTTTTGAATTTCTTTTGGCGTTCCACCATAATGAGTAAATCTACGCCCTTCATTTAAAGCTTTTTTAACAAATTCCTCATTATAATTTGTCGCACGCTCTAGCATATCTTTCATTTTTGGTCCTACTAGTCCATCTACCTCTAGTCCAAATTCACTTTGAAAATTTCGGACAGCCCAGTATGTCCCCCAATCATAGACACCGTCAATAGTGCCATTATAAAAACCGTTGTATTGAAGTCTTGCTTGTAATTCAACGACATCGTCGCCTGTCGCGCCTCTTTGAATGATTTGATCAGTAAAAGCATAAGTTGGCGCTTGATAACTAACTAACGCGATGCACATCAATGCCATCATTAATGGAATCTTAAACGAAAACAGATTACGCTTCATGTTGTAGACCTCCTGTCATGTTATCTGTTTCATGACACAACCTTTTTTGGTCATGATTGATATGAATATTGTTTGTTAGGAAACTCTTTTTATACAATTTTTAGTTAAAAACTTCCCTAAACACTCCTAAAAAAAGAATTTAATCCATTCTCACCAAATCAAAAAAGCCCCTGTAAGTATAAATCTTACAAGGACTTTCATTTTAAATTTTTAAGCTAAAACATTAAAATATCGGCCTTCTGGGTGGGCAAAAACCATTGCTGTAACCGATGCCTCTGGCTCCATCATAAAACCTTCAGTTAAGGAGATACCAATTTTTTCTGGCTTTAACAATGAAAATAACTTCTCTTGATCTTCAAGATTAGGACAAGCTGGATATCCAAATGAGACGCGAACCCCTTGATACTTAGCAGAAAAACGATCTTCCATCGTCATATCAGCTGAATCCGGCATTCCCAAACGATCTCGCATTTGCTGATGAACTCGCTCTGCGAAACCTTCTGCAATCTCTAAAGCTGCCGCTTGTATTAGATGACTATAAAGATAATCCCCATCACGTTTGGCTTGTTCTGCAAGCTCCCTCACACCATGACCAGCTGTAACAGCGAGGAATCCGACGTAATCAATTTCCCCACTAGATACAGGTCGGATATAATCAGCTAAACAAAGAAACGGTTTATGAGTTTGACGCGGAAAAGAAAAACGTTCAATCTCCGTTGTTTTATCTTTAGGGTCATAAATAACAATATCATTTCCATCTGCTTGTGCCGGGAAAAATTGATACATTCCATGAGCTTGGATCACTTGATTTTGCTTGGCTTTAACGAGAAATTCATCAACTTTCTCTTTTAATTCCACCGTTCTTTCATCTTTTTCCTCCAAAAGCCTACTGACCTTCCCTTGAATACCAAGATGACGCCCAAGGAGCATTTGCATGTTTATATATGGTTCTAAATGAGACAGTTTATAATCACGCAAAATATGAACATCTAAATCACTTGGAGTGAAAATAGGTCCATCACGTCGTACGTCAGATTTAGCATTTTCATCTATGACTCGTTCAAGAATTGGTTTTCGTTCAGGTAAACGTACAGCTTCCTTTTTCGCACGCGCTTCTGCAATTTCATCAGTTAATCGAACACGTTCTTCAGGCTTTGCTAGTCGATTAGCAAGCTCCAGTCCATTCATCGCGTCTTTAGCATATAATACTAATCCTTCATACTCAGCAGCTATTTTAGTATCGGTAAATTTTCTAGTTAAAGCGGCGCCACCAACAAGAATTGGTATTGATATTTCTTGTTGACGTAAATCTTGAGCCGTTAATACCATTTGTTGAGCAGATTTCACAAGAAGACCGGATAACCCAATTGCATCTGGATTCTCTTTTCTTACTGCTTCAATTAATTCTTGAGAAGTGACTTTTATACCTAGGTTCACGATTTTAAACCCATTATTCCCTAATATTATTTCAACTAGGTTTTTACCAATATCATGAACATCACCTTTAACAGTTGCAAGTAGGATTTTCCTTTTTCCATTATCATCCGCTTTTTTCTCCATAAATGGTTCAAGGTGAGCCACCGAAGCTTTCATAACCTCCGCACTTTGAAGCACCTCTGCGACAATTAATTCATTATTATTAAATAACCGCCCTACCTCATCCATCCCCGTCATGAGTGTCCATTGATAATGTCAAGAGGATCGTCATACGTTGCTAACGCTTGGTCAAGATCTGTAATAAGTCCTTCTTTAGTTCCTTCAACAATATACGAGGCTAATCTTTCTTCAAGAGTTAGATTAGAGTGATCAACTTTTTTCTCCGCTTTCTTTCCACGATAAAAAGCAGTAAACTCAGCTAGATTTTCATCGGTTGTTTCAAAAAGGAGCTTTTGCGCCATTTCCTTCTCGGTCTCTGGAATAGAAGCATACCTTTCAAGTTTTTCAGTGTTTACAATGGCATAATCCAAGCCCGCTTGAGTACAGTGATATAAATAGACAGCATTCAATACTTCACGACCAACTGGTGGTAAACCAAACGAAACGTTACTCACCCCTAAAATGGTCAGACATTTTGGAAGAGCTTCTTTAATTAAACGAATGCCCTCAACTGTTGCATTGGCAGAACCGATGTATTGTTCATCTCCTGTTCCAACTGGAAAGACAAGCGGATCAAAGATAATATCCTCTGATTTCAGTCCATATTTATGAACAAGAAGATCATGAGAACGAATAGCAACAGCCAATTTTCTTTCTGCTGTTACTGCCATCCCCTCTTCATCTATCGTTCCTACTACGATCGCAGCTCCATACCGTTTAACAATTGGGATTACGGCTTCAAAGCGTTCTTCTCCATCTTCTAAATTAATGGAGTTAATAATCGCTTTTCCTTGTGAGTACGTCAGAGCTTTTTCAATAACCTTTTCATCTGTTGAATCAATCATTAAAGGAACTTTTACTTTATTGACCAAAAATTGCAGAAACTGCTCCATATCTTCCATCTCATCACGATCAGGATCAGCTAAACAAGCGTCAATAACATGAGCTCCTCTTTTAACTTGCGCCCTTGCTATCTCTGATGCTTCTTCAAATTTCCCTTCTGCTATAAGCCTTTTAAATTTACGAGAACCAATAACATTTGTTCTTTCTCCTACAAAAAGAGGACGCATACTATCATCGTAAATGAGAGGTTCAATACCTGAAACTGCATGAGGGTGAGACTCTTTAAATTTTCTAGGCTCAAAGTCTTTCGTTGCATCAACCATCGCTCGAATATGATCCGGTGTTGTCCCACAACACCCTCCGACAACATTTAGCCATCCTTTTTCAGCAAAACCTCGTAGTTTAATGGCAAGAGATTCAGGAGATTCATGGTAATGGCCTTCTTCATCTGGCAAGCCTGCATTTGGATAACAACTCGTGTAGGTTGTAGCGAGTTCTGATAGGGAACGAATATGGTCTCTCATAAATTCAGGACCTGTCGCACAATTCAAGCCAACTACAGTCGGTTTCATATGCTCAAGCGATAAATAAAAAGCTTCAATGTTTTGACCAGCTAACGTTGTTCCCATCGGTTCAATCGTTCCTGAAATGAAGATTGGTAATTGCACGTTCAATTCTTTAAAAGCACGCTCAATACCTATATATCCAGCTTTTACATTCCGCATATCTTGACTAGTTTCAAGTAACATAATGTCTGCTCCACCACGAATAATGCCTCGTGCCTGCTCGTGGTATGAATCAATTAATTTTTCGAAAGTTGTTCCACCCGTGACAGATAAAGATTTTGTCGTTGGTCCCATAGCTCCTGCTACAAATCTCGGCCATTCAGGTGTTGAAAAATCGTCGGCCGCTTTTCTAGCAATTGCTGTTGCCATTCGACTTAACTCTTCTGCTTTATACCCTAAATCATAATCGTCTAACACAATATCAGTTGATCCGAACGTATTCGTTTCAATAATGTCTGCACCAGCTTCTAAGTAAGCACGATGGATTTTGTCTATGACATCAGGTGCTGTTTCATTTAAATATTCATTACACCCTTCATATTCTTCTCCTCCAAAATCTTCAGCCGTTAAATTAGCCTGCTGAAGCATCGTACCCATCGCGCCGTCTAAAACGAGTATTTTCTTTTCAAGCTGTTGTTCAAATAATGACTTAACCATATGTCCGTCCTTTCCACTCCCCAAATATCCTTCGCTATCTTTGTCCTTGAATCATTAATTTTTTAGATTCAATATATTTTGTAAGTTCAACTGTGATTTCATATCGTAGAAACGGCGTTATCAAATAAATACCATTAAAATGAGCAAGAGTCGCATCAATTAGTGATTTTGCAATTGCAATTCCTTCTCTTGTTGAAGCTTCTCTATCTTCTCCACATGCAGCCATAGCCGCACGGATTTCATCGGTCAACTTGATTCCAGGAACTTCATTGTGCAAAAATTCTGCGTTTCTGGTTCCTGTTAAAGGCATAATTCCAATATAGATCGGTTTATCAATATGCTTCGTTTCAGAGGCGAGCGTCTCAATTTGCTCTACACTGTATATCGGTTGCGTCATAAAGTAATCAGCACCGCTCTCTATTTTTTTCTCCATTCGTTTGACCGCTTTATCGACGTGACGAACGTTTGGATTAAAGGCAGCTCCAATAGAAAAATTAGCTTTTTGCCCTAGCTCTTTACCTGAAAAAGATATTCCTTCATTTAATTGTTTGATAAAAGAAATTAGTTGAAAAGAGCTTACATCGTATACCGATGTGGCTCCTGGAAAATCGCCAATCTTCGTCGGGTCTCCTGTAATAGCAAGAACATCATCAATTCCTAACGCATGAAGCCCCATTAAATGGGATTGTAATCCGATTAAGTTACGATCGCGACAAGTAATATGAACTAACGGTCTTACGCCAATTTGTTGTTTGATCATTGCTCCTAATGCCAAATTATCCACCCTAGGTGATGCCAGTGAATTATCAGCCATCGTAACAGCATCAACACCCGCATTCTTAAGAGCTTGTGCACCATCCATAAACTTCTTTGTACTTAACTTTTTCGGCGGATCCAGCTCAACAATTACTGATTTCCGTTTCTTCACGATTTCAGGTAAAGGAGTTTGCTTGCTTCTGATTTGAGTAGCCTCTTTAAATTCAATTAATGGCCTAATCACTTTTGAGGTTACAGGTCTCACATTCTGTCTCACTTCAGCGAAAGCTTTAATATGTTCAGGGGTTGTACCACAACACCCTCCTAATAAGCGGATCCCCTGTTCAATGAATTTTTCACCCATCGCTTTAAAATACTCTGCATTTGATTGATAAAAAACACGTCCATCACGGTAATCAGGCAAACTGGCATTCGGGTACGCTGAGAAATATACATCTTCTCTAAGTGGAATCGTTTCAAAAGAACGTAGCATATGAAATGGACCTGTACGGCAATTCAGACCAACTACATTAGCACCAAGCGCTGTTAATTGGTCAAAAGCATTCGTAATAGAAATACCTCTATTCATCACACCAACTTCCCCTAATGAAAGATTGATAATGATCGGAATACTAGTTTTGGTCTTTACAAGTCGTACTGCCATTTTCGCTTCTTCTAGGTCGTAGAAAGTTTCGAGTAATAAACCGTCTACACCTTCAGACAAGAGAGCGTCTACCTGTTCAGAAAAAGCTTTCTCAATTTCTTCTAAACTCCATTCTTCTAATTGAAAACGCCTTATTCCCCCTACTGTTCCTAAGACGAACACTTTGTCAGTGGCAGCTGTTTTGGCAATCTGAACAGCTTTCTTATTAATCTCACTAACTTGTGTTTCTAATCCGTACTTTTCCAACTTTAATGCATTTGCTGCATAGGTATTCGTTTGGATCACATCTGCTCCGGCTTCTATATATCTTTGATGAGCAGATAAGATGATTTCCGGATTGGTTACATTAACTTCTTCAAAACATTGGTCAACACCTTGCTCATATAACAAGGTACCCATCGCCCCGTCACCAATTAACACTTGTGTTGCCAATTTTTCTAAAAGACCCATCTCTTCTCCTCCCAAGTTATAGCTTGATGTTTTCTTTAACAAAACGAAACGCTTGATCGAGATCTGCAATTAAATCGAGTTCTCTTTCAATACCGACTGAAAAACGAAGGAGACGATTACAAACCCCATTTGCAATTCGGATATCTTCAGGAATATCCATATGAGTTTGAGTTGCAGGATACGTCATTAAACTTTCAACTCCACCTAAGCTCTCCGCGAACGACACAAGCTTTAGCTGTTGAAGGAAAGGATTTACCCATGTTTCATGTAAAATTCTAAAGGAAATCATTCCACCTTTACCTGGGTAAAGAACATCTGTCACCCCTTCTTGTTCCTCAAGGTATTTAACGAGGGCTTTTGCATTAGCTTCATGCTTCTCCATTCTAAGTGCCAGAGTTTTCATTCCTCGTATTAACAAGTAAGAATCAAAAGCAGAAAGAATAGCTCCAATTCCATTGTGGTAATAGGCAATTCTATCACATAATTCCTGGCCTTTTGCTACAATTAATCCAGCTATAACGTCATTATGTCCACCTAAGTATTTTGAGGCACTATGTATAACAATATCTGCCCCATCTACAAGTGGCTGTTGTAATAACGGTGTATAGAATGTATTATCAACAATTAAAAGCAAACTGTGTTTACGTGCAATTTTAACTAGATCAGGTATTGAAGCTTCTTGCATAAGTGGATTCGTTGGCGTTTCTATAAATAATGCCTTTGTTTTCTCTGTAATACAACTTTCAAATTGATCTAACTTCCTAGGATCAGCAAAAGAGAATGTTAGTCCCCAACGGTTCCAGCCTTGCTCAAATAATCGGTAAGTACCACCATATAAATCTTGGGAAGCTAATATTTCATCTCCTTGTTCAAATAATGATAACACAGTTTGAATGGCAGCCATGCCTGAACTGCATGCAAATCCCCGGTCTCCTTCTTCTAATTTTGCAATGGCTTGTTCAACAACTTCACGTGTTGGATTACCAGTTCTCGCATAATCATATCCAGTTGATTCACCAATGCCCGTATGTCTATATGCTGTTGAAAAATAAACCGGTGTATTAATCGTCCCGGTTCTATCTTCAGAACGATTTCCTAATTGTACTAATATTGTTTCAAGTTTGTCTCTGTTCATTATCATTTCCTCCAGTTACACAATAAT
>NZ_BAUV01000010.1 GCF_000513135.1 Halalkalibacter akibai JCM 9157 | reverse complement strand
CCGCGTTTTCTCTTTTCGCTTGGCTTTTGTTCAGTTTTCAAAGAACTCTAATTCACCGCTCATCAGTAGCGACATTTATTATCTTAACATAACAAATCATTCTACGCAACAACTTCCGTAAAATATTATTGCAATTTGTTTAGGTTAGAACCAATTGTTAACAGCGACAAGTAAAACTATATCACACCAATTAATTCTACGCAATAGTGAAATTGAGTATTTTTTTGGGTAGATTTAATAATCTATCATAGCCCACCATCAGTAGCAAGCATTAAATTACTATTACCCTGAAATATTAAAACTAAACAACCCTTACCTTGAACCCAAAAGACGATCACCCCTCATCGGAACAATCGTCATTATACTATCTTAATTATTTAATTGCTTTACTAACCTTTAACTTCTTACCCTTAACCGGCGTGTTTTCCATCGCTTGTAACACTAATGAACCTTTTCCATTTAAGATATCAACATAGGTTAGAGATTCCTGAATTGTAATAATACCAATATCCTCTGCTGTTACTCCTGGTATTTTTGCAATCGTGCCAACAAAGTCGATCGCTCTAAGCTTTTTCTTTTTCCCACCCGAGAAGTGCAGTTTTGTAATATCCTTATTAATTCTAGCCGTTTTATTATTTTTGACAATTCTCCGACCACTCATTTTTTCTTCAAAAGCCGCCTTGCCACCTAAAACTTCATTTTGACTAGGAATTTTCGCTTGCTCAATCGGAAATCCAATATATTTTTCAATTGCATGAAGGTATTTTCCTTCATTAGATGAAACAAAGGAGATGGCTAAACCTTGATTCCCCGCACGCCCTGTTCTTCCTGTACGGTGAACATAGCTCTCCCTTTCCATCGGAACGTCAAAATTAACAACAAGCGTCACATTGTCTATATCAATCCCTCTCGCCGCCACATCTGTCGCAACAAGATAACGGAATTCCCCCGTTTTAAATCCATTCATTACAGAAAAACGCTCTTCTTGCTCTAATCCCCCGTGCAATTTCTCGCAAGAAAACTGAGCATGAGTTAAATCATTAAACACCGTATCTACTTGTTCTTTCGTATTACAGAACACAATGCAACTATCCGGATTTTCAACCGTTGCTATGTCTTTGAGTAACGCAAGCTTCCCTTCCGGCCTTACTTCAATAACCCTGTGTTCAATTAAATTCGTTGTAACACCCGAAGAGACAATTTCAATTTGGACAGGATTATTCATATATTTATGGCAAAGATTTTCAACATCTTGCGGTAACGTTGCTGAAAAAACCATTGTTACTCTGGTTTTAGGTACTTGTTTAATAATTGTCTCGACATCTTGTATAAAACCCATATTAAGCATTTCATCTGCTTCATCAATAATTAAGTACTTAATTTGATCTAAGACAAGAGTTCCTCTTTCGATATGATCCATCACTCTACCTGGCGTACCGACAACAACATGTGTTTTTTGCTTCAGTTCTTCTTTCTGTTTGGAAAAAGGTTCTTTTCCATAGACAGCAGTTGCTTTAATTCGTTTGAACCTACCAATATTCATTATATCTTCTCGCACTTGGGCTGCAAGTTCGCGAGTCGGAGTAAGAATTAAAGCTTGGGGTTTTTTCTCTTCCCATTCAATCATTTCACACACCGGAATTCCAAAGGCTGCCGTTTTCCCACTTCCTGTCTGTGATTTTACAACTAGATCTTGGTTTTCCATCGCTTTTGGAATTACTTTATCTTGAACTTCTGTAGGAGTATCGTATTTCATAACAGTAAGGGATCTTTTAATTTCATCACTTAATTGATAATGACTAAATGTTCGTTCACTCATATATTAACCTCTTTTTATTATTCTTTTTATATAGGATTCTCTTGATCCATTCATCATATGCAACTCAAATGACACACTGGTATCACTTATTTTGCAGTAAACAACAAAAAAAGGACTCTAAAACAGAGTCCTTTCATTATTATGCTTTGTTTACGTTAGTAGCTTGAAGTCCACGTTGACCTTGCTCAGTGTCAAATGTAACTTTTTGGCCTTCTTCTAATGATTTAAAACCTTCGCCTTGGATAGCTGAGAAATGTACGAATACATCGTCTCCACCTTCAACTTCGATAAAACCGAAACCTTTTTCTGCATTAAACCATTTAACTGTACCTTGTTGCATGTGTATAATCTCCTTTGTGGATCTTTGTCCACCATTTATTACTATCGTTGCTCAATTAGATATCAAAGGCGAAAAGTTTAAATACTTATTCTTTCCTTAATAGACCGAACAAAAATAACTTCTTTAGAATAGCAGGTATTTTTTAAAAATGCAACCTTTTAATGTAAACTTCCTAAAAACATTTATCATTTAACAAAAAGAGCTAACAAATTAGTTAGCTCTTTTCACTACCTTTTAAAAAGTATGAGCTAAATCTTTTGCACGCGCAATCGCATTTTCTTTAATTTCCTGAGCTTTTTCAGGCATAGCAGCATGGCCTTCTACAAAAAGCCCCTCAAAAGACGGCACTCCAAAGAATTGCATCATAATATCCAAATAGCGATGCCCCATTTCCATTGGAGCTGCAGGTCCTTCTGAATAGATACCACCTCGCGCTTGAATATGTAGGGCTTTCTTATCAGTGAGTAGACCAACAGGACCTTCTTCAGTATATTTAAACGTTTTACCTGCCACTGCTACAGCATCAATGTAAGCTTTTAGCACTGGAGGAAAGGAGAAATTCCATAAAGGGGTCACAAAGATATATTTATCTGCTCCAATAAACTGCTCGCACAATTCAGAAAGTCGACCAACCTTCGCTTTTTCTTCAGCATATAGTTGATCAAACTCCTCGCCAGATCTGAGTTTCCCCCATCCACTAAATACATCAACATCAATATGAGGAATGTCCTCTTTATAAAGATCAACATTGACAATCTCATGATCTGGATGCTCGTTTTGATAAGTGTCTATAAATGCTTTCCCTACTGCCATACTGTAAGATTGTGTGTCATCATGCGGGTGAGCTGTAATGTATAATACTTTAGCCATACTTCTCTTCCTTCCGTTATTTATTTGCATCTTAGTTATATCCTCAGCATTGAAATCCATTCTTCAACTTCAATCAAATTTAGTTAAATCAAAAAGAGATGTCTAAAAAAGACACCTCCCAGTTTAATCATTATTAACATCGTTATAAGGATTTCCACTAATGTTTATTCTCATCTCATCAGTTAGTTTAAAAGGCTCAATTGCAGTTTCACCCACAGAAGACTCAACCTTTTGTAAGCTTCCATCATAATGATTAGGCTTATTTTCCATATGTATTCACCTCCAACAACTGCTATTATAACTATATTTTACTAGTATTTTATTCCTATGCAAAGACGTTTTTTAAAAATTAAAAATATAATTAACTTGATTTTAAACAAAATGGTTTCCCGTATATTATTGGAAGTAACCATTATTTTTATGCCATTTACCTAGAAATAAACAGATCCTGAAACTTATGACTAGGTGTTCTACACCATAGGTAAGAAAAGAGAAAAGGATAGCTTAATTCTTCAATCATAATGTTATAAGCAAGGAATGGCTGTTCAAACTCACCTGTTTTCAATGGAAGCTTCTCGTATTTCCCTTTTGTGACATCATCAAGGGCTTTAGCAAGTTCAATTTCCTCTATAAATAAAAAGTTCATAATTATTTTTTCAACTATATAAAAAACGTGTATACTTACCGAATAACCAAATATATAGGGGGAATGAAAGTGGAATTTTCACCAAGGGCGATCTTTTTAGATATGGATGGCACAATCTTGAATCATTCGAACAGAGTAACGATCCATACAAAAGAAATCATTGATCAATTGCGAAACCGAGGATTACTCGTTTTTATTGCAACAGGTAGATCTTATGATGAAATAAAAGGTGTTGTACCAGATGGTTTCCAAGTAGATGGTTACATCACTTCAAATGGAATGGCAGGATACATCGGAGAAAAAACTGCGTTTGAACATTCTCTGTCAAAAGAATTAGTAGAAAGAATAATTGAAAAGGCAAGAGAAAACAAAGTATATTACGAACTCTTCCCATACGGCACAGATCGAATTACTTTAAAACAAGACCAATCATATGTAGAAGCGGAAATCAATGATCCAAAACCAGATGATGTCGGAATCAATGAATGGCTTTCTCGCAAGCAAGCTATCAAAGAAGAGATAGTTTGGGCTGATCATATAGTTGGGGATAAATATTCAAAATTCTATTTCTTTGCTAGAACAAAAGATCACATTAATAAATGGAAAAACGAACTTAATCTTTTAAAAAAAGAGATAGATTTTACAACATCCATTTCGTCTTTACATAACGTCGAAGTCATGGTAGCAAATATTAATAAGGCTACAGGTATTAAACAAATACTAGAAAAGTTCAACTTAACAGAGTCTGAGATCATGGCTATCGGTGACAGTGACAATGATATACCTATGTTAAAATTCGTACATTTCTCTGTTGCTATGAAGAATGCTCCAGAGCATATTAAAGATCTAGCTGATGACGTAACTGAGTTCACTTGTGATGAAGATGGAGTTTATCAGTATCTCAGAAAACATTTTATTCTTTAAGAAGTAAAGACGTTTTAGGAAGTCACCATTTCCTTAAGTCACGTTCCACCTTCGTGTTTAAAGCTTTGAGAGGAATAGATATTCCTCTCAAAACAATCAGAAAAGCATAGCTTTTTCATTCCCCTCTCTCTTCCAACCTCCTCACCTCTAGACCACTTTCACTTCAACATGAAATATATGTTATAGTAAGAAAAAAGGAGGTTGCCTTATGCATCCAACCGTCTGGACTTTAAATGATAATAACCAACCAATAACACTCCAAGCACAGAAATTGACGCTTTTTCAACAATGTAAGATCATAGAATGTACAGCTTCCAATGACCTGAATTACTTGCTATTTTTCTACAAAGATCAATTCCTAACAGTTCAGCCCTTAGTCAAATTTGATGGAGCTTCTTTTCTCGGTCAGGTTAAGCAATTTGGCTCACACATTCAAACACCTAATCCACTGTTTTCAAAACTACTTTCCCCTACGACAACTATATCGGTCACACCCATTACCCAACTTCTACGTAAAATAAAAATAAACTTTACCATTGAAGAATCAGTATTAATCTTTTCCTATTTTGATTCATATCTTACTGTTCTAGAACTTGAAAACCTATTAAAAGACTGCTTCTTTACCCACCGTCGCGACGGGAAAATACTAGGGGCCTATCGCCTTGCAGAAATTCTTTTTTCTAGAGGTTATAAGCAAAATTGGCTCCTTTCCACTTCACAGCATCCCGACTACAGTTCAGCTTCCAAGCATTTTCAAGCACCTCTCTCTTCCTTACTAGCAAGTGATCCGATTTATGTAGAACAAACATGCTTTCTAGATTTAGAAAACCATTATGATCTCCTGATACACCTCTATAAACAACAAAATCGTCATCTAGATTTAATGATAATCTCAATCACAAACTGGTTAAAACAGCCTAAAGCTTTAAACTATCCAAACCTTATTCAAACACTTTCTACATATCTTAACGAAGATGAACTTTTGCAATGTCTTCAGTCCCTACTTCCCACTGTTTCACCTAAATCAAGCCTTCATCAAGATGTTTATCAACGTCTCATCACGAAACAAGATTTCAAAGCTGCCGTTGATTTGCTCTTAGCCTATTCAATACAACTCTCCGAGAAAGAAACATTGAAACTCCCAGATTTATTTGAGAAGGTCTCACTTTCAACCTTAAATCTTCCTATAGATGTTACGTCTAAACGATTATTTCGTTTATTCAAGCATCACCCAATTCACTTAGAAAAGATTCTATTAACTGAACTTCCTCTCCTTTTAAAGGAGCAAAGCTTAACTCAGTTACAAACTTGGTTACAAGAAATACCCTATTCTCAAGAGTTACCTATCGTCCAGAAGATAAACGAGATGGTCAAACTAAAAGAAAACCCCGATTGTCAATTAGAGCTCGGTACACATTACTTCGATTTACAACAGTACGAACAAGCCATCGAGTGTTTTTGTTGGGACATGGAATTAAACCCAAATAGAACCGAACCCGTTCAATGGCTCGCGAAAACGTATTTCAAACTAGGAAAACACGAGGAAGGAGAATCCTATCAGCAACTTTTAAAACATAAATAAAAAAAGGGGTCTGTCCCCCAGCGCTTTAACGCACTGGGGGACAGACCCCTTCAATTTTTTCTACATTATTTAATTCAATAACAAAAACGTGAGGGCAATCAGTTCCCTATTCTCGTAAAAATAGCTATTCCTCAAGCATAAAAGGTCCACCAGGTTTGTTATAACATTTAAATTACTAGAACATACCCCACTTTTAGGCAACAGAGGCTTCTCTAGCCACTTAGAGGGTAAAAGTAAAAGATACTGCATTTGATGATATAAGGTCTTCTGTGTCCCCACCTCAAACACTACTTCACCACATTAATCAATATACTTCTCAACAAAACTCCATACACTGTTCCAATACCTTACAGGATCAACCTTTTCCGCATCACCGTGGCCCGCACCCTCGATAATAAGCTTATCTTTGTCTACAGTTGCTGCGTTATATACTTCATCTAACATTTCATATGGTACAAACGTATCGGCGTCTCCATGGATAAACAAAATAGGTGTTTGACTTTTAGCCACTTGCTCTACAGCAGAGGCTTCATATAAATCATAACCTGCACGAAAGTTAGTTACCGTGTTCGCTGCGTTTATAACAGGGAATGGCGGTAAGCCAAAAAGATCATTTAACTGATATACAAACACTTCACTCACTGAACTATAGCCACAATCCTCGACAATCACTTTAACATTTGCAGGCAAGTCCTCTTCACCTGAAGTCATCATCACAGTTGCGCCTCCCATAGAAATACCAAACAACACAATCTCCGCCTCTGGGTCTTCCTCTATCACTTGCTCAATCCAAAGCAGTAAATCTTTTCGATCATGCCATCCCATACCTATGTAATTCCCTTCACTTTCACCATGCCCACGAAGGTCAGGTGCTAAGACGTGATAGCCTCTCTCATGAAAATTTCTCGCATACCTTTTCATCGAAATCGCATCACCGGTATAACCATGAACAACGATTGCCCATTTATGATTAGCTGATTCGTTTTCATAAACATAAGCATTTAAGTTTAGGTTTAGCTTGTCCGCAGATTGAATCGTTAACTGTGTAGGCTGTTGTTGTTCCAACCACAACGCGTCTGCAAGCTCTGCTTCTTCTGCAACAGAGGCTAACACCGCTTCACTTTCTGCTAGGTTAGGATTATCCTCCATAAATTCCTTTTCCCGGTCCACACTTAACGCAAAATTATAAAAATAGTTTCCAACTAATCCGTATGCAATGATCAGGATCGCAACAACGGATCCTAGAATGATGATTATCTTTTTCATATTCTCTCTCCCGCTGATATTTTTTCAAATTCCTATCTACTTGCAAGTATACTAGATCTCTTCCATACTTGTAAAAAGAAAAAAGCCCTCTACACAGCAGTGTAAGGACTTCATAATGTACAGACTGTACAGACAATCCACTTATCTAGCATCAACCGACTGACCTTCTTTTTCCAACACTTGAATCAAATTATCTTTTAACTCTTCACAGTCACGAGGCAATGTTTTAGATAAAAGGGCGTTGACGACCTTCGCAGGAAATCCTGTTCCCGTCATATCGAGGTTAAATTCAACCTCGGTAACGCCCTCTCCTTTTGCGACCGCCTTGTATGACCCTTCACCTTTTATGCCTTCTTTCCTTGCCTCTAGTGTAAAAGCCACACGTTCTGGCATCTTTCTTTCTGTCACTGTTACTTTAAAGTCCATCGTTTTCTTGAAAATTCCCATATCTCCCTTTAGCGCCCAGACAGACACATTTTCATCAATCTCCTTAAAAGAAACATATCCTGCATACACGGGGCCCAGTTTTCCATGTTTTTAATGAAATCCCACATCGTTTCAATATTACAATTTACCTGTCCACGCTCACTTGCTGCTGGCATTCTTTTAACCCCTTTCGACTTTTTCTCAAAAGATCATATTCCAGCAAAGCTTGAAACATACATATAAACACAAATTTCGACTTGTCCTTACATTGATTAAGAACCTCTCTCTCGATGGCAAGAACTTTATAAAGAAGGCTACACTATTAGCCAATGTTACTCTTGATCAGTATGTTGCTGAATAAAAGCAATAATTCGATTTTCTACACGTGTTGATGTAACCCATAAATCTGGTTGTATGCCAATTGCTTCTTTGTTCAGCAAATCAGGATTGTAGTTGAAAAATGTTGGAGTAAACATCTCTACTTGTGTATGAGGAAGTTTCCACATCAAAGAGTTCGCACTGATGATTGCTCCTCTTGTATTTACACCAAGCACGGTTGTGTTGTTTGCTAATTTTAATTTTGAGACGAGATGCTCTGCCGCAGAAGCAGTATGATGGTCTACCAATATAAAAATATGTGTCGAATTATTCTCAACGGTTTGTTTTACCTCTTCTTCTATTTCCCATTTGGGAATAACAGACTCTTCCCAAGTCTTCACCCTAAACAAGTCGGTAAAATCATCCTCGAATGTTTGTTTTGATATTCCAGTTGATTGATAGAGATTAATTGTATCATCTATAAATGCCTTACTTGTATCTGAAAATAAATGAATCGACTGCGAACTCCAACTCAGCGGTTGATCAAAGAAAGCTTCTAGCCATTTTTCAACTAAAATCATACTTCCCCCTTCATTCCCTCTTAAATCAAGGACAAAGTAAGGCATTTCTTTAAAGTGATTAGCTGTTGAAATTAGATCATAGTAATCATAAGTAGCTCCTTCAAAAGCAAACATACTTCGCCATTGAAGCCAAGGAACACGGGCCTTTTCTGTTACCGCAAACGATTCACCTATTTGATTTCTAGGTAACTCATTTGGCATAGGTTCTAGGGTTATAACTTTTGTTTTCAGTTTACTATTTTCTTCAAAAGTAAACGTCCATTCTCTCTCTTCAGGTTTTATGTAAGTCGTAAACATTCCAGGTATTAGAACGATCTCCCCGTCGTCAGTCAATGAGTATTTTAAATAAGACTCTAAATCATTATCTCCATTTATCGTCATTAGTTTAGTCTGCTCATGATCAACTAGATAATAGTCTCCACTAGCATCCTGAAGAAAATGGACACTTTCCGAGAAATAAAAAGTATGTTCATTTTCTACAGTTGGAGAGTGATTGATATAAAAGTGAAGATCTTCGACAAAATCATAATACTCTCTCAACAGATCACTAAACTGATTTGGAGTTAGATTTGTGTCATCATCTATTTGAAGTAAGAATTCAATTAAATCATTCTTAGCATCAACAAAAGCTTGATCTCCTCCCATATATTCATATAATGCATACATATATTTTAAGGTCAGATGCAAAAATTCAACATCCTCAATCATGTTTTCCATAGTTAATTTAGGCACACTCGTATCATTGCTTATTCTTAACAACTCTAGCGTTTCTTCTGATAATTCTACTTCGGTGCTCTTTGAATAATCGTATAAATAGTATGGTGACTCTTCAAAAACTTGTTCAGTATAAAACCTGTTTTCATTTGAAATTAAAGTTAATATGTTTAAGGCCTCCTCATCAAGTGTCATAGTTTGCCTATTACTACAACCTAATAAAAAAGATACGATGAAAATTAGACAGCATAACCTTTTCATTACCTCACCCACCACATTTTTGTAAGTCTATATACCAGATCCCTATTCCTAATTTTAACAAGTCTAATAAAATCTCTCAAATGATTTAACTTTTCAAAAAAGGATGACAAGAAATCTAAAAAACTTTAAACTTATAATAAAATAGTACTTAGGGAGTCTACCACAATGGCTATAGATGATACATACGAATTAAACTTTCAAAAATTAATAGACCATTCATTAAATGCGATCATAGTACTTCGAAACAAAGAGATTATCTATGCGAATGACTCAGCTTTAGAGTTAGTCGGAATTGATAATCACTTCGACATACTTCATGTCGATTTCCATACGTTTCTCCATCCTGATTACCATGATTTATGTAAAGAGCGTCTAAGAAGGGTTAGAGAGGAATTAGAAATTGCTCAACTGTCTGAACAAAAACTAATTAAAGCAGATGGAACAGAAATAGATATCGAGATTATGGCTGTTCCCTACCAACATAAAGAAGAGGCACTTGCACAAGTTACGATAAGAGATATCAGCAAAAGAAAACAAGCAGAAAAGAAATTATATCACGCTGAGAAACTATCTGCGATCGGGGAAATATCCACAGGAGTGGCCCACGAGATCAAAAATCCCTTAACAGCGGTAAAAGGCTTCGTTCAATTGTTAAAGACTGAACACTATCATCCATATTTAGACATTGTCTCAAAGGAACTTGACAATGCAATAGCGACTTTGACTAACTTACTTCAAGTAGCCAAACCTGATTTAGAAAACGAACCCTCGGTATCTATTCATCTCACTACAGAACTAGAAGCTTTGCTTTCTCTCTTTCAAGATCAGTTTTACCGAGTTAAAGTCGAAACGCGTTTCTATCATGAGGAGCAGAGTATAATCGGAAAAAAGAACTTATTGTTGAAAGCTTTTTTTAACCTTGTAAAAAATGCCTTTGAAGCAATTGAAGGTGACGGACAACTTCTTGTTGAGCATTTTTATAAAGAGAATGCTGTTTATGTTAAAATTTCAGACACCGGTGTAGGTATTTCACAAGATAAAATAAAAAATTTAGGTACACCTTTCTTCTCAACGAAAGCAGAAGGTACTGGTATGGGCTTAACACAAGTATACAATACCATTCATAATCATAATGGAACCATTGAGGTACTAAGCGAAGTCGGCAAGGGAACTACGTTTGCCATACAGCTACCATGTGGAAACTAAAATCTATGAAAAAGCGCTGTTAATTATTACTGCGCTTTTTCATAGTCAATAATGTTGTTATTTACTTAATTTCTCCCTATCTACAGCCTGCGGTGGCTCTTCCATCCAACCATGCTTAATCATTAAATTAGCTCCATCTTCTGCATACAAACCAATCTCACCCGATAAACGCATATATTCTTTTATGAGATCACGGCGCGTACTTGTTGAAATAGCCATACCATAGTTCCCTAACCCCATTATATTCAGCAAAGCTATGTGATAAACCATTAGCTTGTCTGAAAAAGGGGCCTCAATAGAATTCATTACTTCGCTATCCCAAGTCATAGGTGTCGGGATATCTTCATTCTGTAAAATAGAATGGAATACTTTGATTTGTTTAATAGCAATCTCTTTTCCTCTTTTGAAGTAATCTCTAACATCCGGTGAACTCGCTACTTGCGAAAATCCCATAATTAATGCTTTACCAATCGCATTTGTTTGGACATTGTGGAAAAAGTGCATTATTTCGCTTGCGAGTAAAGGTTTTTGGTCACCAAACCAACCAGCTAAGAAACTTTGCTCTTTAACAAAATCAATTTTTTCTGGATAAGAAAGTATTGGTGGTCTAACATGAATCCCTTTAGATAAAGCAATATTTTTAGCTTTATTATTAATTTCTTGATTCAAGTCTAAGCAGTCATTAAAGTATTCTCGTACATCTAAGCGAGAACTCAACGCAACAGACATACCATAAGCAGCAAAACCTGATTTAGCCATCTGATCAACATAATGCAAAAATAAAGTGTCAGCCCAGAGTCTTTTTGCTTTTAGATTTACATCTTCCTCAGTAAATCCCTTTGGTATAGGGTAACTCTCCCCCTCAAAGATCACTTTAGCACCATTTACATTTTTCTTTGCCACACTTAGAGCAAATTCCAAAACAGATTTAATTTCTTGATCCTCCGCCTTCTCAACAAAGTAACTTAACACACAACTAGCCATACTGTTATTCATATAAGCAGTCCAAAGGGTTGATATTTCTGCCGACGTCAACCTGATTATTCTAGATTCCATTTACTCTCTCCTTTAAAATAATTGAGTATTTTCCTATAGTGACTTCATTAATGGAAATCTTTTATGAAGGTAACTGTAATAAGGATAGAGAACCGTTTTTATTCTTTTCAATAGTGAAGGCCTTTGTTGTTTAAAAATTAAAAAATAAGGACCTTTCAAAAATCTGCGTGTAAAAGGTAGCTTGAATTTTCTAATATAGAACCACACCGAAAAAGCGGAAAGAATCCATGTGAGAATAGGCCTTTTGTTAAAAAGCAGACTAAACACATACATCTGAAGATAAATAACACCAGACCAAAAAACGTTCCAGCCATGTTTATAGTTAATCAGGTTTCTTTTTGCTATAACCTGTTCTATTAAAGCCGATAAAATAACTGCATTAAATGTATAAATAATTCGCCTACTATTAGAAGTAGGGAGTTTAGAAAAATATAATAGCACTAATAGCGGTGCTACAAAAATCATATGTATTGCTCTTACAAGCCTCCAGTTACTATTGCCGGGGTTGAATTCCCATAACAAATGCCTTTTAAACAAATAGTAATAAAAAGCGTTGATAAAGGTAACATAGGCTAAGCTCTTATAATGCTTAGGGACAAGAGTCCATGTTCTCCTGTATAAATTAAACAAGCATAATGTCAAAACTACGACCAGTTGTTTTAATTTCATTTCAACACCCACCTCTTAGTCCTTTACCCGTTTTTCTGATCCTACTTTTTCAACAAGTGATCCCTATCAATAACTTGCGGTGGCCGTTCCATCCAACCATAATTAATCATTAACTCAAAACCATCCTCCGCATATAATGCTATATCCTTTATTCTATTTAGATATTTAGTTGCTATATCACGTCTCATACTAAGCGCAAGTGAACCTCCCATGTTTGCTAAAGAAACAGCTGATAAACTGTTGTTTAGAAACATCATTAACTGATCCGAGAATACTGGTGTTGTTACGTCTGTTATTCCTGCATCCCATGTCATCGGAACAGGTAGGGAACTTTCTTCGAATAGTAGTCTTAATGTATCAACAATATCTGTTGCTAGTTCTATCCCTCTTAATAAATACTTTTTAACCTTTTTATCTTGAGCTGTTTGGGCAAAACCAGTCAACAAGGCTTTCCCAAGAACATTGTTTTGATAATTCATAAATATATGGGCAATCTCATCAGCCGTTAAAGTCCTTCGTTCACCGAACCACCCTCTTAAAAAAGCTTCTTTTTGAATAAAATTTAATTTATGTTTATTTTCCATAACGGGAGGTCGAACATAAATTCCTTTAGATAACATCATACTTTTTGTCTCTTCTTCAATTTCAATGGAGTGCTGTAAGAACCTTAGATACAATGCTCTAATATCCTCCCTAGTAGAAGAAGATAACGATAATCCGTTAGCGGATACACCATTTTTCCCAAGATTTTTTAGAAAGTGAAGAACAAAAATATCCGAATATAACTTAGGAGCATCCACATCCACATCTTCCTTGGAATAACCTCTTGGTACTTCGTGCCCTTCGCTTTTAAAAATGCTGGTTAAATCATTCAAATGTTCTTCTGAAAAAACAACTGCTTTATTGACGATAGGTTGTACATCTGTATCTTCAACCTTTTGCAAGAAATACTTTAATAAAGGTAAGGAGCCACTTTCTTGCATATAACTAGCCCATATAGAGCCTAATTCTGCAGATGTGAGTGATATGTTTGAAACTTTCATTCAAAAGCCTCCCTATGTAAACTAGTTAGGATTATCATCATCTTAAATTGTACAAAATATGTATTCTCACTTTCAGAATTGTTATATGCATGTATAAAGTTTTTAAACATTCTCAAAGTACTTATTTAACCTACCAAAAATGGTAACCATAATACTTGGAAGGACCTAGTTAGAAATCCAGAAAAATAGTCCTACCTTAAATCTATACTTTCTTCCTAGATGATCCGTTAAATCCACAATCAACCATTACTTATTCCCCAATTATCCTTCAAACCCCCTAAAAACCTGTGTTTCTTACATATAGATAAGTAAGAGACAATTATTTAATTTACTAAAATACATAACAGATAGGAGATTAACCAACATGATATCCAACATACCTTACTCTGTCCAAAATCCACTAATCCCGAAGCCAACACAGGTCTTTAAAGCCCGAGATCGTCGCCAAAATCAAACAAAATGGACCCAAACCTTTAAAGAGGTAAAACGACAGAAGGAAGAAACACTTTCACCGAACATACATATCTATGATGAAAATGGCTCTGGAACATTAGCCTTAAGAAAAAACAGTGTCTTGTTTGATGTAAGAGTTTAGCTTGACAGCATAACTACATATTGCGAGGACACCAGAGCCCTTAATCAGCGTTTTCAGGAGTAAAAGTACTATAAAGCCTTTATTAACCTATTTCTAACGTGAAACTCCTGTTATTATTAGCACTAAAGACTCCTGTGTCCTCACACCCTATAAAAGTATTGTTTTTTGCGCAAATAAGAGCCTTGGCGTCCGCCAAACATTTGTTTCGAATACTTACAAATCGTTCATAGTAATTAATCATCCCACAAAAAGCATTCACAAAAAGACCGAATCTCTACACGATTCGGTCTTTTCCAACTTATTATTCGTCTTCTCCAAACACACCCATGCTCAAATATCTCTCACCTGTATCAGGCGCAATACAAACGACCGTTTTCCCTGAACCTAACTTCTTGGCAATAGAAATTGCAGCAAACACCGAAGCACCCGAAGAAGGACCAACTAGAATTCCCTCTTTTTTCGCTAAGTCTCTCATTGTATGAATAGCTTCCTCATCGGCAATTTGAACAATTTCATCATAGACATCTGTGTTCAAAATGCTCGGGACAAAACCTGGGCTCGTTCCCACTAGCTTGTGCGGACCTGGTTCTCCTCCTGATAAAACTGGTGATCCCTTTGGCTCGACAACAGCAATGTGAATATGCGGAAGATGGTCACGTAACGTTTCACCTGTACCCGTAATGGTTCCGCCCGTACCTGCTGTTGCGACGAAAGCATCTAGCTGTTGTTTCGTTTGCTCCAAGATTTCCACCGCTGTTGTTGTTCGATGAATATCAGGATTAGCATGATTTTCAAATTGCTGGGGAATAAAACTACCTGGAATCTGCGCTTTTAACTCTAACGCTTTCGCAATCGCACCAGGCATACGTTCACTTGCAGGAGTTAGATACACCTCCGCCCCGTACGCTTTTAAAATATTAATTCTCTCTTTTGATGAATTGTCAGGCATAATGAGAATTGACTTATATCCTCTTGCTGCTGCCATCATCGCTAAGCCAATTCCCGTATTTCCGCTTGTCGGCTCAATAATCGTATCTCCAGGCTTAATCAACCCTTGTTCTTCAGCTGTGACAATCAGACTGTAAGCTGCACGATCTTTAACACTTCTAGAAGGATTGAAATACTCTAGCTTTACATAAACGTCTGCCGCTCCGTCAGGAACGATTTTTTGTAAACGAACAAGAGGGGTTCTCCCTACTAGCTCACTCATATCATTAAACACATTCGTCATTTTTGATTCTCCTAACAACTTTTATGTTTCTATCACTTTTAACAAAAATCGTACTCGTTCACATTACTAAAGGTATCACTAGTTTTCTTAGATCGTCAATAGAATCAAGCCTTAGTGGTAGTAGTAATGATGATCACCATGGATATCAGCAGGTGGCGATGCTGTTGAGAGCATGCCTGCAATCACCAACACAACAACGATTAACACCAATTCTAATCGTAACCCCCACACTAAACCTCTTACCTCTTCGCTTTCTTGTACTTTCGCTAACTTCGGCAACCAAACAAAGCGATGACAGGTAGCAATCACCATAATTAGCGCGAACAAACCAATCTTCCAAGACAAAATCTGTCCGTATATTGTCGTCCATAAATCACTCCAAGACTCTAGATACACATTTGTTAAAACAAACCCAGAGCTAGCCATAATGACGACGAGAAAAAGCGCGATTTTCGAAAAAACCTTTAACTTCTCATGCAAGAATCGAAGGGCATCTGGCTGCTTCTTAATCAGGAAGGAATAAACAATAAATCCGACTAATCCACCAAACCAAACGACTAAAGCTAGCATATGAATGGTATGCACCAATATTTGTTCGGAATGGTACGCATGACCTGTGTAGCCAAATGTAGCAATCAACAGAATCACAAGAAGTCCTTTAATGACCACCACTAATTGTCTTTGATTAAACGTGAACGCAAACAACACCGCCGCAACGACTGGCTTGATGATACTGACCATTCCGAGTGTCGTCGTTGTAAAAAGCACTTCCAGTGTTTGCCAGAAAATCCGATCTGTTACTGCAGTTTGTGTTAAGTGAATCGAACGCGACGCCATATGTCCAAACCCAGTTGCTATAAATAAAAAGAAGATAATCAGATAAAGCCATTTTTCAAACCAGTGATTAGACTTCTTCCATTTTGTAAAGGCCTCTCCTTCTTTGCGCCAAAGTACTCTGTGGAAAAAGAGCCACCCTCCCATCAAGGTCACTGCAAAAATATCTATGATTCGCAATCCTGTGTTAATACGACTAAAGATTGGCCAAATCGGTTGATTCTGTTCTTTCAATTGCTCGACTTCTTCTTCTTCACTTATGAAAACATTTTGTTCTTCTTCCTCTACTTCTTCATCAACAGGCTCCTCGATCACAACCGGCTCTTCAATTTCTTCCGCATCCACAAAAAATTGGAATGAACCGTCCGTAACATGAGTATCTAACGCAAGAATTTGCCAATAAACAACATACTCCCCATTTTCTAAAGGTGGAAGCCTTAACGTCATCGAAGAATTATCAACGCTATATTGCTCAGCTTCAATCACATCTCCAACTTCATTTTCAATACGCAACTGACTCAAATTCGTATCAATTGGTTCAGAAAACTGTACCCACACCCCAGTCGGCGCTTCCTCTAACGTCGAACCTGGCGCTGGTGAAGAAAGCTCCATATATGAGTGTCCGCCTACAACAGAAGGAAGAAACATAACGGCAGAGATAACTAACAACCATGCGATCAACTGCTTTCTCATGTAAGACACCCCTTTCTATTATGTATGATTACCAAAATAGAAACCCTGCAGAAGCTTCCGTCTCTGCAGGGAATTCTATACCTTATTGGCCTAATATAGCATCTAAACGACTTGTATCAACAAATCCATCTAAGTTAGGGTCTTTATCCATGAAAGCAAGTTCATATGATGCATCTGCCCAAGCTTGAAGAGCGTCAGCATGAGTTTCTGTTGTTACCTTCATTCTATCCCATGCGTTCACTAATACTTGTTCCGGAAGACGACTTTGTGTTAGGTTAAAAATTAAATCATTAATTGCTGTTAACGTTTCGTCTGTATTTTCATTCGCAAAATCAACAGCCGCTTTGTGTCCACGTAAGAAGCTATCCACCACTTCCGGGTTTTCTTCTAGGAATTTGTTTGTAGTTACAACAACCACACTCGGTAAAGTTTCACCAAGATACACTTCATTCCACTCAGCAATAACTTTTGCTCCTAGTTCTTCAACAAGGTACGTACCCCAAGGCTCTGGAGCTGCAGCTGCATCAATTTGACCTTGCTCAAACATCCCGATCATACTTGATGGTGCAACACGAGATTGATGCTCAACTGTACCACCAACACGATTTGATTCTAAGCCAAGCTCTTTTAACATAATTTCAAGTTGAACATTATGTGTACAACCGTTACCTGGTGTACAGAATGACTTACCGTCAAAATCTTCTAAGCTCTCTATCCCAGAACCATCACGAGCAACGATTAATGTTGCACCGTTCGCAGCTGAACCTAACACGACAACGTCTCCACCTGTTAAGAAATAGTTAATCGCCGGACCTGGTCCAACATAGCCAATATCAATATTCCCTGTATCTAACGCATCCATAAAGTCATTTCCATTTGGAAAATGTCTAAATTCCGCTTCAATCTCACCTAATTCTTCTTCAAAAAATCCTAATTCTTTCCCAACAATCGCTGCAGCATGGTCTAAATTGGGAAAATATCCAATCGTAACATCTTCAACAGCGCCTCCGCCAGTTGCAGAGCCTGAACCACATGCCGTTAACACAGTTGCAAGTAGACCAACTGACAACACACTTACTAATTTCTTCATTCTCTCTTCCCCCTATAATTCTTCTCTATTTATTTTGCATAGCCCCAACGTGCCAGCACTCGTTTTTCAATTTTATTGAAAACGAGGTATTCAATAATTAATCCCGTTATCGCAATGATAATGATAATGGAAATAACTAAATCCATATTGTAGAAATCTTTTGCATCCATTAACGTACGCCCTAATCCCCCTGTACCAAGAAGTTCTCCGGCCATTAATGCACGCCAACCAAAAGCCCAAGCAAGACGAGCACCTGTTAAAGCGGAAGGAATCGAAGCTGGGATCATTACTTTCCAGACCAGCTCAGACCCTTTGTATCCCATTGTCCTCGCTGCCCGAATCAAGAGAGGCTGAACATTTTTTAGTCCCATTCTCATATTCATCGTCATTGACCACGTACCACCAAGGACGATAATAAAGATGATTGCCGTGCCGCCACCTTGGAAAATAATTAAAGCAATTGGCAACCAAACGATACTCGGAACAGATTGCAAGGCAATGACAAGCGAACCAAGCGTTTCATCTGCGAATTTCGAACGAGCTAAAATAATTCCTAACACAGTACCAATAATAAGAGCTAATACAAACCCAATTCCGATTCGCTGTAAACTCGTAAATAACGCAGTCGCTAAAATCCCTGTTTCAAAGAAACCTTTATAAAGCTGAACAATTGCCCCAAACGGAGAGGGAAAAAGGGTAGTTGAACGGAATTCTAAAGTTAAATTTAATCTATATATGCTCTCCCATATTACGATTAGAACCGTAAAGAAGAGAAGCCTTCTGAGAACTGTAGTCATCTCCCATTTCCTCCCTCATTACTTTCTCTATTTCTCCAGCTAATTGAGACATAATTTTCTCTTCTAGCTCAACAAATTCAGGACTTGCTTGCTTCCGTGGTCTTGGTAAATCCACTTTAAATTCACCAATAATTCCACCCGGTCTAGTTCCCATTAAAATAATACGATCCGACAATAATATGGACTCACGAATGTTATGCGTTACGAACAAGATCGTTTTACGTGTCGTCTCCCAAATAAACTGAACTTCCTTATGAAGCGTAGAACGAGTTTGCTCATCTAGCGCCCCAAACGGTTCATCCATTAAGAGAATACTAGGATCCATCGCTAGCGCACGAGCAATTGACACACGCTGTTTCATTCCACCGGATAGTTCATGCGGATACGAATTTATAAATTTGCTTAGATGAACAAGCTTTAAATAATCTATTGCACGGCTTTTCGCATCTTCTTTAGTCATTTTCTTTTTCAATGCAAACATCACGTTCTCAAGCACTGTCATCCAAGGCATAAGCGCAGCTTCTTGGAAAACAACTCCACGATCCGATCCTGGTTCTTTTACAATTTGATCGCCAGCCTTCACTTCTCCAGTAGATGCATGATCTAGTCCAGCCACTATATTTAGCAAAGTTGACTTTCCACAACCAGAAGGACCTAGCAATGAAATAAATTCTCCTGACTTTACATCAAGATTAATATTTTCAAAGACTGTGTAGCTTGTTTTTTCTTCTTTATTTTGAAATGTTTTACTAACATCTTTAATTTGAATTCCAGCCATGTCTCTGTCCCTCCTTTTAAAAAACAAAGGCAAAAATTATCCATATCTTTTTACTCGGCTTTATATACCTTTAAAAGTATATAATTAAGTACAAAGAGTGTCAACAAAATTCACGATTAAGGGCTTGATTTCTCATTACAAAAAATGGTAAAATATTTCATCTTTTTTATATTGATAATAGCCTAAGAAAAAAGCCCACCATTAAATAGGTAGACTTTCTAACTTATGCTCGTTTGCTTTTCCGCTTCACTTCGTCAATATGAACCCTTTTTATGACATCGTCTACACACGAATACTTCTTTAATTTTGCAAAGATTTGCTCAATCAAAATCGGCGTTAGAACTTTATCAGGTTGAGCCAACTCATTCTGTAACATTTGCTGCAGTTGATCTCGTTTAATCACCTTAATCTCAGGTGAAGTCACTGTGATCTTTTTCAACTGACAGCGCTCACTAAAAATTATATAAGATTTATATAAACGATCATCACTTACACCGACTTTCAGCTTCAACGCATTGATATGAGCTTTATTCTGCCAAATTGGATTAAAAAATGAATACTTTTTTCTATTTGGCAGCATCTGCGTCCAGTTCTTATGCTTCTCATCGCCAAAAATCCAACCACTGTAATTCTTAGATTCTAGTACAAACAACCCTGATTCTGTAATGAACAGAACATCAATCTCTGTCGTTGTTCCATCCTGTTTCGGAATGTATAAATTGGTCATAATTCGATGGTAACCAGTTTGCTTCTTTAAACTTAGATAAGTTAAGTACTCGCCGTAATTGCCTTTATCCAGTAGCGTCTTAAAAAACGTATTGCCGCTTGCAACCTCATATTCTGAGTCTCTAAATTGTTTATATTTTGGTCCAATGATGATAGCGGCCAGTACAATTAAAAATAAAATGATTTCCATAGTTACCCCTTATTCAACTGTTATCCAAGTTTAGTTAATTAGTTTGTTCACGAAATAGTATGTAAAGTCCAGTGTGAGAAACTATTCTCAACCCGATACATCTAGTAATAAAATTTTATTCAAGTTCCACCAGAATTAATTAAAATTTGTTATACGTTGGAATTAGAGTTTTCTTTTATTTTAGAAACTTCATTTTTGAGGATTCCATAATAAACTAGGTCAATAAACTCGTTATCCTTTTTCACATGTTGCCTCAAGATCCCCTCTTTCTTAATCCCTGATTTCTCAATCACTCTTCCTGAGGCTGTATTTGAAAGAAAGCAACGAGCAAATACCTTATTGTAATTTTTTTCATAAAAAGCAAATTCAAGTACAGCTTTAGCGGCTTCAGTAGCATAACCGTTTCCCCAATATTTCTTCCCTACCCAATAAGCCATTTCGCCATGATTAAAAAGATGATTGTTCGATAATGCTATCGCGCTCCAAATAATTTTCCTGTCACCTTATCTGTAATAGCAAATTCAAAGCTCTTATTATTAGTAAAGTTATCAAGGTGATTTTGCAACCAAGATAGAGCATCCTCTACTACATACGGATAAGGTAGATATAAAGTGTTCTTATAGATGTCATAGTCATTACATAGGATGCTTACGTCTTTTGCATCGGATTCATCAAATAAACGCAGAAGAATCCAGTTTGTTTCAATTGTTTTTTCTTTTTCACTATAAACCATTTATTCTGACCTCCAAGCCACTAAAATAGCGATAGAATACTAGTTTGTTCAAGTACAATCTCACCATAACTAAAATAATATTAACATAAATATCCATATTTTCAGTGGCAAGTTACAAAACAACCTATTATTTTTCTAACTAGAGGAATCCATATGCTAGTGAATGCTAAAAGTTAAGGTTTCATCTTCAAATGCAAAGAAAAAAGGAAGGGCTCACCCTTCCTTCTTTAGCAGAAGTTCTTCTTCTACCTGACTCGCTTTTGTCAACTTAAAAAACATCATTGCACCAATAAATGAGGTACCAAACATGATTGCCCCCATCGGTACAGCGGTTGTCTCATTTATCCCAACAAACGGTGACACGAACGAACCAAGCAATAACGAGAACGTCCCTAGTAAAGCACTCGCACTACCGGCACGATGAGCCTGATGTTCCATCGCTAAAGTAAAAGTACTCGTTGTGACCATTCCCATAGATGTCATGTAAATAAATATTGGAATGACTAATAGTGCGAGCGGTCCTTCAACGATCGTCATCACTAACAAGAAAGCTGTTGCACTAACTGCAATTATTACACCAACTTTGAGTAGGTTCCTTTCATGAAAGATCCCGCCAAAACGACCAATAATGAAACTTCCCAAAATAATTGCTATACCGTTAATTCCGAACAACACACTGAACACCTGAGGTGACACATCATAAATACCCTGGTACACAAACGGAGTCCCCGCCACATAAGCAAAGCTCCCACCATGAATGAAGCCAACCGTTAATGCGTACCCGATAAAACTACGATCCTTAAACAAACTTCCCATTGTCCTTACTGAACTTCCAAATGAGCTAGGAATTCGTTTCTCCTCTGGCAACGTCTCCTTAAGCTTTAACGAAACCATTAAAACTATAAATAAACCAATTAAACTTAGAAAATAAAAAATAGAATTCCAGCTTGCAAACGGCAAAAGTAGAATCGCTCCCCCAGCAAGTGGTGCTGCCATTGGCGCCACGGCATTAATGACCATTAAAAGCGCAAAAAATTTCGTCAACTCTCGTCCGCTAAACACATCACGAACAACCGCTCGCGAAATAACAACCCCAGCAGCAGCAGTAAAACCTTGTAAAAATCGTGCGATAACTAACACAACAATATTTGGCGCCAGCGCGCAAAGAAGTGACGCAATAGCAAATAAAAAGATAGAGATTAATAACGGCTTTTTCCGCCCCTGTGCGTCACTTATCGGACCGACAACAATCTGTCCCAACGCAAGACCAAGCAAACAAGCTGTTAAACTAAGTTGCACTAACGAGGCTCGAGCCCCTAAATCATCCGCGATTTCTGGAAAACTCGGTAGATACATATCAATATTAAGAGGTCCTAATACAGCCAGCATTCCGAGTAACAACGCTAGGGCTAGACGCTCTTTTCCTGTTGGGTTTTGAAGCATAAATGTAAGACACCTTTCTGATAATAAGTAATAGTTTAGGAACTCTAAATTTATAACATTCACTAAGTATAATACATATTGAATTTGATTCCTACTATACATATAGTTCAAATCAATTGATCATTAATCAGTTAATATTACATCTGATCATAAAATTCCCCTCTTCTTTGTCTCACAAATATCATTTATGATAGTAGTAGATTTTTAGAGAGGAGAAACTTATGAAGCTGATCGCAACTGATTTGGATGGTACATTATTAAACGAGAAAAGCGAAGTGAGTTCAAAAAATATCCTGGCAATTCGCAAGGCTCAGGAAAGCGGGATAGAGGTTGTTATAGCAACTGGTCGTTCTTATGAAGCCGCAAAAAAACCTTTAATGGAAGCAGGATTATCTTGTCCAATAATCTGTGTAAATGGATCACTTGTATACTTAAAAAGTGGCGAAATAATTCGTACAATCCCTTTAGATAAAGAATCTTGTAGAAAAATTCAACTAGCATGTGAAAGTGAACATATGTATTTTGAAATTTACACGAGTAATGGAGGTTATTCCGTTAACCGTGATAAATTCATTCACGTATTAATCAATATGATGAAATCTCATTTTCCAAATGTTGAAACAGATGTACTAAAAGAAAGAATTCAGCAACGTTTCCAAGATGAAAAGATTCAAGCTACAGATGATTTTGATGTTATTTTCAACAACCCTAATATTGATGTTTATAAGTTTCTTGCTTTTTCTTTAGAAGACGTGACTTTACACAGAGTTCGTGAGCAGTTGAAAGATGAACAAGACCTTGCTATTACATCATCTGGTCACTTAAATCTCGAAATCAATCACCGTGATGCTAATAAAGGAGCAGCCCTCTCCTTTTACGCTAATAGGTTAGGAATTGAATTAGAGGATGTAATGGCTCTTGGTGATAATTTCAACGATTATTCCATGCTTGAAATAGCTGGTTTCAGTGTCGCAATGGAAAATGCTGATCCAGCCATCAAAGAACTCTGTGACTTTACTACTAAAAAAAATTCTGAACATGGCGTTGCTTTTGCGATTGAAAAAGTTCTTGAGGGAGAATTCTCAAAGCAGACTTTTTAAAGAGGTATCGAAATGTAATTCTAACAGACAAGCAGGATTGGACTCCTAAAATAGCAAAAAGGATCACCAATCTTATCATCACTATAAAAGAAGCTAGGGACTGTCCCTAGCTTCTTTTTTATTAATTAAGATAATAAAACAACCTCGTTTTACAAGAAGATTCTTCTTACTCTTTAGTTCCACACCTCTCCCGCAATCTGAATCACGTGACGAATTTTCTCCCATTGCTGCTCTTCTGTTAGTAAGTTCCCTTCTTCTGTTGAAGCAAAACCACATTGCGGACTTAAGCAAATTTGATCCAAATTAATATACGCACTTGCTTCTTTAATTCGGGCTTTTACATTCTCTGGATTTTCTAATTCACCGAATTTTGATGTGATAAGCCCTAACACAAGTTGTAGATTATCTCGTTTCACATAGCGTAATGGTTCAAATCCTCCTGAACGCTCATCATCAAATTCCAAAAATAACCCATCCACATCCAATCTTCCAAAAATGGTTTCTGCGACATTATCATAACCACCACTTGCCACATACGTAGATTTGAAGTTCCCCCGGCAAATGTGCATCGTAATCACCATGTCATCAGGCCTTTTAGCAATGGATTCATTAATCGCCCGAGCAAACAGATTTGCCAGTCCTTCAGGATCATGTCCCTTCGCAGTGATGAGTTGGTGCCCTTCTGCAGAAAAGAACAGAGACCATGATGTATCATCTAATTGAAGGTAGCGACAACCTGCATCATAAAAAGCTTGAATAACTTTTTGATAGGCCAAAACCAAGTCATCAAATAACTCAACGTCAGTCTTGTAAGTCGTGTCATCGGTCTCTTCTCTAAAAAATAACATGTTTGGACTAGGAATCATATATTTAGCGACATGATCGCCAGCAATCTGATGTAAGAACTTATAATCATCTATCATGGAGTGGTTAGTGAAATCAACTTTCCCAGTAACCTTAATAGCGTGTGGCTTGGTTTTCACTCCTTTAAATTGAATACCAGATTCCACTTCAAAGAGTTCCACTCCATCTAACTCAGCTAGAAAATCATAATGCCAGTAGGCACGTCTCAGTTCTCCGTCTGTGATTGCCTGTAAACCTAATTCTTTTTGCTTTTCAACGATACGAATGATTTCCTCGTCTTCAACTGCTCGTAATTGCTCAGCCGTAATTTCGAGTCTTTCCTTTTTTAAGCGGGCCTGTTTTAAACGTTCAGGTCTTAGGAAACTCCCTACATGATCAGCACGGAAAGGTGCTATTACTTTCGTTTTTACTTTTGACATTCACTCTCCAACTCCCTTTTTCTGTAAATATAATTCTATTTGTTATGTATCTTAGCATGGGAGAGAAGATATAGCGTAACTGCTAATATTAATAATTGGTTATAACTAAAAGTTATATCAAGATGCGTTAACATCAATAATCTTCTTTAACTCCTCTAGATACAGTTTCGCCATTCTCGTTAACTGTGTTTTTTTATGAACAATCCACCCAACCGAAATAATCTCTCCTTCATCAAGAGGAACAGACACAATATCAGAACCATTTAAATCTGAATTTAAAATTCCAGTAGAAATTGTATATCCATTTAAACCAATTAGAAGATTAAACAGTGTCGCACGGTCACTAACCTGGATACTCTTTTTCCGTGGAATCGTGCTGAAGATTTCCTCTGAATAATAAAAGGAATTAAATTCTCCCTGCTCAAAGGATAAGCGTGGATAACTCTCTAAATCCTCTAATTTAACTGACGTTTGAGAAGCGAGCGGATTTTCAGAACTCACAAAAATATGTGGGGTTGCCTCAAAAAGTGGATGAAACTCCAAACCTTCCTCCCTCAACATTTGCATCATTACTTTCTCATTAAAAGAGCTCTTATATAAGATCCCAATTTCGCTACGTAGATTTTTCACATCTTCAATAATCTCATACGTTCTTGTTTCTCTTAACGTAAATTGATATTCATCAGCACCATGCTTTTTAATCATTTCCACAAATGCGTTAACTGCGAACGCATAATGCTGCGTCGAAACGGAAAACAACTGTTGGGAAGGAGCACTATTAAAATAGCGACGCTCCAACAATTCAGTCTGTTCAACGACTTGTCTAGCATATCCAAGAAACTCCGCCCCATCTGGTGAGAGTGTGATTCCCCTAGATGTCCTTGTAAAAATAGTAATACCTAGCTCTGTTTCAAGCTCTTTTACTGCTTTCGATAAGCTCGGTTGTGAAACATAAAGCCTTCTAGCCGCTTCGTTGATAGAACCACAAAGTACGATTTCTATTACATACTTTAATTGTTGTAAAGTCATTTGAATTCCCCCTGTACTTACTGTATGATTTTCTTCATTTTCATAGAGGAAAGCCGTAGTTTCCTAGATTCTTTGATAGACTATTTTCTAACTACCAGCTCTTGGTTCAATGTAACTATTATACATCTTTTTTATAGTCATCAGAAAACTGAAAAAGGTAGTACGATTCTCTTCAAATGAGCAACCCATTAAATTTGTGATCCCATTCAACTAATTTATGATCTGAAATCGTCCTTTTCTGATCCGACTAAGCGTTTTTATGTGCCTATACACCACTTTTATGAGCCAATACATGTTTCTACATAGAAAAAAGAAGGGATCCCCCCTTCTTTTGCTAGTAAAACTCTTCTATTATTCTTAATTGCTTTATACCAAATAAATACCTGTTTCCAAACTTGTGGATTTAAACAATTACGCCTTTCTCTCTTGTAACTCTTTTAAAATCTGCGGATACTCTTTATCTAACTTATAAAAATAGAGGAAAATAATTTGAATGACTGAAAACACTAACGGAATATAAACGAATAGAGCTATGAGTGTCGCGTTTGCTGATGCTGACTGCTCCGCTACTCCTCCTACATATCCACCAAATGATAACGCCCAACCCATCATCGCAGCACCTAGACCCATTCCTACTTTTGTTCCGAAGCTTCCAGCGCTATAGACTAGCCCTTCTGTTCGAACGCCTGATTTCCATTCACCGTATTCAATCGTATCTGCTAGCATCGCAAAGATTGACGCGATTAATGGTACGCCGCCAATTCCGCGAATCACCGAACCGATTAAAACTAGAGTCCAGCTTGAAGGATCAATCGCAATGATGATTGTTCCGATTGCTCCGATTAGAAGACCTCCGATAATGGCATTACGTTTACCGAATTTTTTGATAATTGGTGCTACAAATAGGATTCCAACCATCATTGGGAATAAACCAGCTAGCCCCATTGGACCGACTAAAGCAGGGTTGCCTAAAATATATTGTGCGTAGTATACGTTTAGCCCTTGACCTAGTCCCATTGAAGCATAAGTAACAACAGCGAAGCCAAGCATGATTGCCCAGTATTTGTTTTTCATTAATGCTCTTAGACCAACTTTTAATGGTACTGTATTTGTATGTGATTCGCCTTCACCAGCTGGCTTTACCCGCTCTTTCGTCGTTAAAAATGTAATGATAAAAAGAACCGCTGATAGCACTGCAAACACCCCAAATGCAAGTTGCCAGCCTTGCTTGCCTCCACCAAATGCTTGAACAAGAGGGAAAGTGCAATACATAATAAGAACTGTTCCAATAAGTGCCATAAGCATTCTGTAAATATTTAGTTGAGAGCGTTGATATTGATCTTGAGTGATTAAGGAATTTAAAACACCATAAGGAATATTGATTGCTGTATAAATAATGTGAATCAGATTATAGGTAATCGCAATATATACAAGCATCGCAACTGGCCCTAAATCAGGGACACTAAAAAGGAGAACTGCTGCTACGGCATAAGGAATTGCCATCCATAATAACCATGGTCGTGCTTTGCCATGTTTTGATTGTGTTTTATCAACTATTGCTCCCATTCCGATATCTGTGAAACCATCAAGTAAACGTGAGAATAAAATAATCGTCCCGACTGCTGCTGCAGAAGCTCCTGCAACATCGGTATAGTAAAAAAGTAAAAACATGCCGACTGCTGCGAAGACTAAGTTACTTGCTAAGTCCCCGAACCCATATCCTACTTTTTCTTTAAAACTGATGTTTGCTCCCGCCGGTGTAACCGGTGTCTTTTCCTTCAACTTACGTACTGCCATTTTAAACCCTCCTTTACAACTGGTAAAACGCTTACATATATTTGGAAAATGATGAATGTTTTTTATTTGGGCTGTATTTCTACAGCCCCTTTTTAGTTTTTATACTATTTGTGATTTCTTATTATTTAATTGATCAATCAGCTCATTTAGCATTTGTTCTGAGAAACGCTCATTGTTGAACGCTGCTAATGCACGGAGTGGCATGTATTTCATCATCGCCTCGAACATTTCTGGGTTATCCTCTAATGCCTCAGCCATTCCACTGTCTTGATTCATTTCAGCCATCGCAGCTTGTATCACAACAGCGTGATCTGGATTTTGAAGTAGATCTCCAATGGTTGTGTTTCTCGTTACTGGTTTCGTGATAGCAGGTGTTGTGGAGTGGACCATAACCGTTTCCGTTAAGGCAATGTCTACAGAAGAGCTTCCTACTAAAATAGTGAATTCCCCGCTTTCAACATACCAGTCTGCAAGATCAACGTGATAGTAAGCAAAAGCACGTTTGTCTAACGTAATCGTAAACTTTTTCTCTTCTCCTGGTTGTAGTTCTACTTTTTCAAAGCCTTTTAATTCTTTTTCAGGTCTGACAACACTGCTTTTTACATCTTTCACGTACAGTTGAACAATTTCTTTTCCTGCTACATTGCCCGTATTTTTCACGGTGACTTGAACGTCGACTGTTTCTGTATCTTGTAATTCCTTCTTATCTACAACTAGATTCGTATACTCAAAAGTGGTATAGCTTAAGCCGTAACCGAATGGGAACAATGGCTTGATTCGCTTCGTATCATAGTAGCGATAGCCAACAAAAATTCCTTCTTTGTATTCAACCTTATCTCCCTCACCAGGGAAATTTAGATAAGATGGGTTGTGGCTCACATCAACAGGGAATGTTTCAGCTAGCTTTCCAGAAGGGTTAACTGTGCCGAATAGAAGATCCGCAATTGCTCCACCTAATGCTTGCCCTCCTAAGTAGCCTTCAAACAATCCTTTTACCTTATCTAGCCACGGCATTTCAATTGGTGCACCATTGCTTAATACAACAATAATATTGCTTTGTACTTCGGCAACAGCTTCAATTAAACTGCGGTGATTCTCAGGAATGTGAAGATGCTCACGGTCATAACCTTCTGATTCATAGCGGTCTGGTAACCCGACAAACAACACAGCTACATCAGATTTACTAGCAACCTCTTTTGCTTCCTCTAATAACGCTTGGTCAATGTCATCTGTTTTTAAATCGTAGCCTGGAGCAAACGCGATCTCTGTACCAACTACCTGCTCGATTTCTTCTAAAATATTATCTAGTTTCGTTGGATTCACGTGTGAGCTTCCACCGCCTTGATATCTTGGTGTTTTCGCAAATGCTCCAATTATTGATAGTGTTGTCTCTTTCGCTAAAGGTAGAATATTGTTTTCATTTTTTAGCAATACCATACTCTCACTAGCTACTTTTCTCGCAAGTTCATGGTGTGCGGCTTTATCATAGGTTGCATTCGCTACTTTGTTGTCAACAGCTTTAAACGTGATTCTTAGTAAGCGTTCAACAGCTTGATCGAGCTTTTCTTCTGAAAGACTGCCATTTTTAATAGCTTCAACGATTTTGCGGTCACCCATGCCGTTACTTGAAGGCATTTCAAGCTCAAGTCCCGCCGCTAGGGCATCTATTCGTTCGTTCACAGCTCCCCAATCTGATACAACAAACCCTTCATGACCCCATTCTTCTTTTAAGATATCTGTTAGCAATGTTTTGTTTTCGCCAGCAAATTCACCGTTCACTTGATTATACGAGCACATCACTGTCCAAGGCTGAGCCTTCTTCACTGCTCCTTCAAAGCTTGCAAGATAAATTTCACGCAACGTTCTTTCGTCAATTACAGCATCCGTTGACATACGACGGTGCTCTTGGTTATTGGCTGCAAAGTGCTTCAGTGATGTACCGACTCCTTGACTTTGCACTCCGTTAATATGACTCGCTGCTAGTTCTGAAGATAAAAATGGATCTTCTGAAAAGTATTCGAAATTACGACCGCATAAAGGTGAACGCTTAATATTAGCACCAGGCCCTAATAAAACAGCTACATCCTCTGCCTGACATTCTTCTCCGAGGGCAACACCGACTTGAGTTATTAAATCACGATCCCATGATCCAGCTAAACCTGCGGCTGATGGAAAACAAGTGGCTGGTACACTATCATGTAAGCCGAGGTGATCGCCACTGCCATCTTGTTTTCTTAGTCCATGAGGTCCGTCTGTCACCATAATAGAAGGAATTCCAAGTCTTTCAATTCCCTTTGTATTCCAGAAGTTCTTACCTGAACACAAACTTGCCTTTTCTTCTATTGTCATTTGTTTAATTAATTCTTTAATATCTCTCGTCATCTTGCTTCCTCCTTTAGTGTTTGCAAAAAGTTTATGAAGCGCTTTCATATTTGAATTATAAGTTGATACAATCTTTATGTATGGTATTATTTAGTTAAGTTTTGTATTTATTTGTTCTGAATATTCTAGAATTTGAGGTGTTCATTATGAGTTCTTCGTTTTTAACAGAAGTCGAGTATATCTGTAAGCTTGTTTACGATACGTTTAAGTTACCAGTTGTTTACTATAATCAAAACGATGAACCCATTTTTGAATTTGGAGTTAGAGCTAAACCTCCTACTTTTACACCTTCTAAAAAAGCTCAATTAGAGTTATTAAATTCAGTTCAAAAGGCTCGATCAGGAGCACCCGTTTTAACATCTTCCTATCCCATCGAAAACTTTCTTTCATTAGTCGTTGACTTTTCCGGAGATCAGTTAGGGACTATGATAATCGGCCCTTCACTCTACCATGTCGTTCAAAATGAAATGATTAAAGGTTTTAAAAATGACCTTCACCTAACAGTTGACGAAGAAAGATTAAAGAACTATTTTTCCTCTCTTCCCATTGTTCCAAAATCAACGTTACTACATATTGGTCAAATGACTTACTATCTTCTTTATCATAAAAAGATTGATATTTTGGACATCGTTGAATTACACAATACAACTGATCATAGAATTCCTGAAATAGAAAATTCAGATTTACAATTATCTGAAAATAGACAAACAAAATTATTTCATCATTCCTATTTGCGTGAAAAAGAAGTATTTGGCTGTATCACTGAGGGCAATAAAGATAAGCTGTTTTCAAAGATCGCCTCTATGGTTGGTGCAGGTCAACTAGGCGTGCTTTCAAAGCGAAGCCATATCCGAAATCACAAAAATTTAGCTATTACCGCTATCACTTTGGCAACTAGAGCGGCAATGGACGGTGGACTTGAACAAGAAACGGCTTATACGTTAAGTGATCTTTACATTCAAACAATTGAAGAAGCAGGAACAGTCGTTCAAGTGGAAAGAATACAAACAGAGGCTTTGAGTGATTTTACGGACCGCGTGAAAAATTCCAGACAAAAAAAATACTCTCAACCGATAAACACATGCCAAGCTCATATATTTAAGAATTTATACGAGGATCTCTCCTTAACAGAGCTTGCTGATGTAACAGGAATGAGCCCAAGCTATTTGTCTAAATTGTTTAAGAAGGAAGTCGGCATGTCATTAAGTGTTTTTATTCAAAATGAACGGATTGACGAAGCGAAAAAGTTGCTCATTTTTTCGCAGTATTCTCTCACAGATATTTATACGATGTTAAACTTTACTGATCAGAGTTATTTTACTAAGGTGTTTAAGAAAGTGACGGGGATGACACCAAAAGAGTTTAAGAAGAGTAATGGGTGAGGTCATATTATAGAAACTAGATCAATTCTATCCGAACTTTTCAATTATGAACACACTGAAGGGTTTTGGACATCTAAGTTATTTATTTGAACCAACCAAAAAATGCTTAGATTTATATCCAAGCATTTTTTGGTGTTTATTCTATATGTTTTACCTCCTACACAACTTCAGCAATTTTCTTGCCTTGTTGAAGCTGATACATTTGAAAATACTTCCCTTTTTGAGCTAAGAGCTCATCATGGTTTCCTCTTTCCACAATTTCTCCTCTATCTAATACTAGAATTTGGTCAGCGTTTCTTATAGTAGAAAGACGATGTGCAATGATAAACGTGGTCCTTCCTTCTTTTACGATGTTTAGGGCATGTTGAATCATCGCTTCTGTTTCTGTATCAATATTGGCCGTCGCCTCATCTAAAATGAGAACGGCTGGATCATAGGCGAGTGCTCGTGCAAATGAGATCAATTGTCTTTCCCCTGCTGATAGGGTACTTCCTTTCTCAACAACTTTCTCGTCATATTGATTAGGAAGCTTTTCAATAAAACGATTCGCCCCAACAGCTTGTAGTGCTGCTTTAATTTGTCGTTTGGAAATTTCCGGATTATCCAAGCTGACATTTGACTCAATTGTCCCTGTGAATAAAAACGGATCCTGCAACACAATTCCCATATGTTTTCTTAATTGTTGACGCGGAAGTGTGCTTGCATCAATCCCATCAATCGTAATTTGGCCTCGTTCAATGTCGTAATATCGAAACAAAAGATTAATAATTGAACTTTTCCCAGAACCGGTATGCCCAACTAACGCGACTGTTTCTCCTTTTCTCGCATCAAAACTAATGTTCTTTAATACATCATTTTCACCGTCATATGAAAATGAAACCTGATTAAAGCGAACATTTCCTTCGTATCTAGGCAAGGGCTCTACATTAACCTCTTCACCTTTTTCATCAAGTAACTCAAATACCCTCTCCGAAGCCACACGCGCTTGTTCGAGTTGTGCCAATTGATTCACAATGTCTGTTACTGGTTGGAACAAACGGTTTAAATAATCAACAAATGCATACAACATTCCAATTGAAACAATCCCAGCAGCCGTCATTGATTGACCTGCGAAATACCAAATTAAAACGACAAATGCAACGTTACGAAGAACAAAGACTAAGTTGTGAGACGTTAATGCATTTAAGCTAAGCAATTTATTTTGGTACGTGAAATGTTCTTCATTTAACGTTTCAAACTCTTTAGAAGTATGTTCTTTTCTTCGGAATGCCCGTATGATCGGCATCCCTTGAATAGATTCATTAATCATCCCATTAATGTCACTATTTCGTGTTCGAATTAAGTGATTGTATTTCGAAGCATATTTTCGATAAAGAATCATCCAGAGAATAATAATCGGGACAACAATCATGGTCATAAGAGCTAGTTTCTTATCTAAGAAGAATAGCGCGATAAAGATACCTGTCATGTAGATTGTACTTGTAAAAAAGGTTGCTAATACTTTCACGTATAACTCACGAATCGCTTCTGTATCATTGGTCACGCGAGCTACTATTTTCCCCGCAGGACGATTATCAAAATACGAGATTGGAACTCGTTGAATATGTTCAAACACGTCGGTTCTCATCTTTTGAATAATTCGATTAGCTGCTTTTTGAAGTAATAGTGATTTTCCATATTGAAAAAAGGCAGCAATTACTAACAACCCTACATAAAAAGCAAGCAAGGAAATAATCGGCTTAATTTCGGGTTGATAGAAGGCAAATAACTGTTCTTGATTTAACCTTTCAACTAAATAAGTCGCTTCATTAGCACCCTGTCTAACCGTTAATATATCTCCTGTAACGGTTCGCTCGCCATCAAAGGACAACGATTCTCTCGTTTCATAGAAAGAGCGTCCAACTTGAACTAATTGCAATTTGCCATCCGCTATTACATCACCATCAGCGACGTACGATTCTCTTTTAAAATACTGACCGTTATAAAGGACTGTTTTCTCTCCTTGATTTTCAACTTCTACCCAAGGTGTTTCAATTCCCATCATATGGTCATCAATCATTTTCTTAGCGATAAAAGGACCTGTTAACTCAGCCGCAACAGCTACAGTAAGCATCGCAAGCGCAATAAGGATAGTCCTTTTGTAAAGAAGTGCATATTGAAAAAGGCGTTTACCTGTCTTTTTTTCTGCCATTTAACTCACCTCTCCATATGAATCAGCCTGTTGGCGATCGAATTGCTCTTTGTACCAGCCATTTTCTGCTAGAAGTTGTTGGTGAGTTCCTTCTTCAACTATTACTCCGTCCTCCATCACAATAATCCAATCCGCATGCTGTACTGCTGAAAGACGATGTGCTGTGATAAAGGTTGTTTTGCCAGCTCTTTCTTGACGAATGTTTTCAATGATTTTCGCTTCTGTTTTTCCGTCCACTGCTGACATCGCATCATCTAATAATAAGATTTCCGGATCTTTAATTAACGCTCTTGCAATGGAAATTCTTTGTTTTTGTCCACCAGACAAGGCAACACCTTTCTCTCCAACAAGGGTATCTAACCCCTTAGGCATGGTTGATTTATCGAAGTGAAAGGAAGCGAGTTCAAGCGCACGTTCAATTTCAGATTCACTGACTTCATCTTTACCGAAATAAAGATTTTCCCGAATCGTACGAGAAAATAAAATTTGCTCCTGAGGAACATACCCTACCCATGACAACACTTGATCAATAGAGATTTGCTCAATTGGAACCCCAGATATCTCTACCGTACCTGTGCCTAATGGATACTCCCTTAACAACTGCTTAAGCAATGTCGTCTTGCCACTACCTGTCTTGCCGACAATCCCAATTGTCTGACCTCTGTTTACATGTAAGCTAACATTTTTCAGATTATCAATCGTCGATGAAGGATACCGGAATGTAACATCTTTAAAAGAAATGGTTTCCGCCACTGGAACTTGTGTCACATTTTCATGATCCCAAACATCTGATTTGTACGTGATCGTTTCATTCACACGATCTAATGAAGCATTTCCACGTTGAAGGACATTTATTAATTCTCCAACTGCAAACATAGGCCATATTAACATTCCTAAATAAATATTAAAGCTAACTAATTCTCCAAGAGTAATGGTTTGATAGAAAACAAGATAAGCTCCGTAACCGAGTCCAATAACATAACTAAGTCCTACGAGAATCTTAATCGTTGGTTCAAATAATGCATCGACTCTAGCAACCGCCATGTTTTTTTCAAACACATCCTCAGTCGAATCATTAAAACGTTTCTCATCAGCCTTCTCTTGAACGTATGCCCGAACGACCCTGACACCAGCAATCGACTCCAGAACATTGTCGTTTAAATCACCAAACGCATTCTGAGCAACAGTGAACCGCTTATGAATTTGCTTCCCGTAATAATTAATGGCAATCGCCATAAGTGGAAGAGGAAGTAAAGCCGCTAATGTTAGTTGCCAGCTTATCGTAAACCCCATTACTGCAATGATAATAATCATAAAAATTGTTGAATCAATTAACGTTAAAATCCCAAAGCCAGCTGTCATTGAGATAGCTTTTAAATCATTTGTGGCACGAGCCATTAAATCTCCAGTTCTATTTTTCTCATAAAAACGAGGAGTCATAGAAAGAAGATGTCGCATAAAGCGCAACCGTAATATCCGCTCTATTAAAAAAGCTCCACCAAACAATTGATACATCCATACGTACGTAATAACATAGCTAACAACAATCAATCCGCCGTAAAATAACAGAATTTCTCGTAATCTTTCTCCTGTCATTTGCCCGAACTGGATATCATCAATCGCCATTCCAATAAGCTTTGGTGGAATTACATCTAACACACTCACTATAATTAGTAACGTCACCGCTACTGTGTAACGCTTCCAATATTGCTTAAAAAACCAACTTAACTTTCCAAGAACTGAGAACAAATAAGTCCCTCCTTCAATTTATCACTGAGAAATTGCCGTTAGCCACCTTTAATCCAATCCAAATAAATCATACGAATCACCTTTTCCTGCTTCATCAAAAACCTCTCCTTTCAATATTGATATATATTGTGAACAAGCAATAGCTTGTTACAAACAAAAAAGTAGTTAAAATTGGACACAAAAAAGACATCATGCGTCAGTTGCACAATGTCTTATAAAACCATAACAAAGCGCACGTCACTAACATAGTGACCTGCAAGTTTAGTGGATAAAAAAAAGTCTAATCTACTAACTTTATAAAAAAGTACGGGCCACAAATTTATATGAAGTTGTTTGATTTCTTACCGGTGTCATTGTCACTTGTAACCCTCCATTCAATTTAATATCTAACAAAGATTAGTTTATAATTTCCAATTATTGTTGTCAATAAATTTTCACATTTTAATTGAATTTGTGCTTCCATCACCGAAAGAATTATGTTCACTTATTTCTTTTTAGTCATTATCGCTCTCCTCTGAATCAAGCTGTTAAATGAATTGGAAGCTTTTAACGCTATCTTTTTTCACAAATTCCCGATATAATTTCCCGTTGAAGGAAGGAGTATGATTATGGCAAAAGTAAAGCAATTTATTTTTTTTGACTTTGAGATGCTTTGTGCTAATAAAGGGTTAACGTTTGAAGCAATGGAAGCTATCCGCTTAGGTGCCGTTAAATACGATCTTGAAACAGAACAGATCACCTCTTTTGATCAATTCATTAAACCAATCTCAACTAAACCTTTAAGTAATTTTTGTAAGACACTTACCGGAATTAAGGATGAAGATCTTCAAGACGCAGCTTCGTTTAAAGTTGTTTTTAAAGATTTTTTAACCTGGGTTGGCGGAGTAAAAAAATCTAGATTTTTTTCATGGTCACCTAGTGATCTATCTCGGTTAAAACTAGATGCTTTGAAACACGAGGTTTCACAGTCAACGATCAACAAAATAGAGAAACGTTATGTTGATTTTCAAGCAATTTTTACTAAGCGCGTATCAAATTCAAATGTTTCAGTTGAAGGGGCTCTCAAGCTTTACGAGCTTGATTTTATCGGAGAAAAACACAACCCTATGTATGATGCTTACAATACTCTTCGAATTTATCTTCAGTTCCTAGATCAGCCATTAGCATCTGATTTAATTATGTTAAAAACATTTATATTTGAAACTGAAGATTTTCCAATTGAACAGATGAATAAACAACTCCAGCGTAAATTAATGAAAGAAGTATCATCCTTTTCGGAGAAACTGATATATTTCATATAAAAGAAGCTAAGAAGCGGTTGAAACAAACTAGAAATCTAGTGAAAAAATATCACAACATTCTTATCAATCGCTCAGGAATCTTTAACAAAGAAAATCAAATGTTAGTTGAACAGCTTATTTCTTTTTATCACGATTTCATCGTGACGTACGAGGAACATAAAGCTTATTCTTCAAACATCTTAATACTAAGTGATTATGTAATCACTTCAGTTGAACAACTTACTTTGAAGAGAGGATGAAAATCTTCCTTCATACATAACTTTCCAAACTAAAATAGACGCCTGCTTCGGCGCCTACTTCAGCATTAACCTTCTGTAGTAGATACAGCATGTTGCACAGCCATTCCAATTATAAACCTTGAGCTGTTTAGACATGCAACTTGGACATAAATACCGTTCACAATAAGGACATTCTTTCCCATTTGAATCGGTAGCCCCGATACTTCCACAATCTGCACAACGATCAATTGCCATCCCGATTCCCCCTTGATTTAACTATATGGAGGACGACTTATAGTTAGACCAAAAAGCGAATTTCAAATGACCCCATTAAAACTTGTGATTTTATTTTTTGCCCCAACATCTCCCTACATTCTGTTTAACTACAACTTTACTTGTCTAGAATAATACAAAGTAATTCATGTAGTTTATGTTTGGAGGGTTTTATGATTTCGTTTCGCGGCGACGCACATAAATTTTATTTAAGGTTGCAAAAAAAAGCAAACAAAGGAATAGATCCAACCCAAGTAAAAGAAATTCAGGAACTGACGGATATTCAAAGTTTTTATGAAACGATTAACACTTCAACTCTTAGAAACATTCATTACCGAGTGTTAAAAGAAAAAAACGGTTCTGGACTGATTCCCATCCTCGTAACGGCAGTTCCTTGGATTTTATTTATTTTCGGGACTCAAGTACAAGCTTTTTTCGAGAATGATGATAGTTATTTGTGGCTTCTATTTGTTTTCCTTTATTTAATAGCTGTTACAATCAGTGTTAGTATACATTTCCGTGAGCGCTCATGGGCAACCGTTCATTCAAAAATAATTGAAGACATCGTGCAAAAACGCGAAGGTCTAGTAACAAATCAGTAACAAACAAAGATCAAATCTCGGTAAGATTACATAGAGGCATCTTATCATTCTCGATTATCTAGGAGGGCACTGAATAGGTTGAAAACATAGCTCTGTCAGGGAACTTACTTTTTCGTTTGTTGTTGCTTATAAATATTCCAATGCCTGTTTTAAGTCATTCCAAATATCTTCCCACGCTTCAAGGCCAAGTGATAATCTAAGAAGTGTATCAGAAATTCCCATCTCTTCACGAATAGGTTTAGGCACAACCGCATGCGTCATTGAAGCAGGATGTTGAATGAGTGTTTCGGCATCACCTAAGCTAACGGCAATGGGGATTAACTTTAATTGGTTTACAACCCGTATCGTATCTTCATACGTTCCGTTTAATTCAAATGAAAGAAGTCCCCCGGCTTTTCTCATTTGTTTTTTCATGACAACATGTTCAGAGTTTGCTTGAAGCCCTGGGTAATAAACAGCTTTCACTTTTGGGTGACGATTTAATTCTGATGCAATCTTCTCAGCCGTTGCACAGTGTTTATCCATTCTAACAGCTAGTGTTTTTAAACCACGTATTAATAGCCATGCATCAAACGGTGAAATAATACCACCGATGTCTTTTTGAGTCGTACTTTTTATTTTACTAATTGTTTTAGAATTACCTACAACGATCCCCCCCCACTACATCACCGTGCCCCCCGATATATTTCGTAGCACTGTGTACAACTAGATCACAACCTAATCGTAGAGGTTTCTGAAGATAAGGAGTTGAAAATGTATTATCGACAATAACGGGTATTCCTTTTTCCTTCGCAATACGAACTATTAATTCTAAGTCGATTAGTTTCATCGTTGGATTAATTGGAGTTTCAATATAAATGCAACTTGTATTCTCTTTGATTTGTGACAAGATTGCTTCACGAGAATGTAAGGTAGAAAATGTATGGCCGATATTATATTTATCTTGTAACATCTCTAGCAGTCCAAATGTGCACCCATAAACACCCTTCGAACATAAAATATGATCATTAGCTTTTGTTAACGCAATGAGAACAGCTGAAACAGCTGCCATACCAGAGCCAAAGGCTAAAGCAGCCTCCCCCTCTTCTAAGTCTGCCATTCGATCTTCTAAAACCTTAACCGTTGGATTTGAGAGTCTTGAATAGATATAGCCTTGTTCATGACCTGCAAATCTGTTTGCTCCTTGTTCGACTGAAGAAAATGTAAATGTAGATGTTTGATAAATGGGAGGGGTTAAGCTATCGGTATGTTCCTTCTTACTATAACCAGAGTGGATGGCCTTCGTTTCAAACCTGTGCTGTTTAGTCATAAGATCCTCCTCACTATTTGTAAGCGCTTTCTACAATCATCATATTTTCTCTTTGTAATTTTTGTTACAGCACTTTTTCACGGGGCTAGGCTCCCCCAAATAATAGAATAATAATGGCAGCAATCGCGCACCCAATGACACCGGCTGTTAAAAATGGTCTTAAGTAATCTAATCTTTTCAACTGTGATCACCCTCTCATTCCTTTGCTCTAGATATTTATTTATATGTATGAGCGAGCTTTCTTAAAACGCCGAACTTGCAGAAAAAATAGTTCTTACTATATCATGTCCATGTTTATTGTTTGATTCCCTGATCATCTGATAAAATAGTAATATAGCTTTTTTATTAGGGAGGTCTTTTTTTGTTTAAGGGAAAAGCTTTTTGCGAAGCTAGCATTCATTTATTTTCCAAACCTGATGTACCAGAACAGCAGTTACAAAGAAGAATTGATACGATATCACGATATAAAAGTCCAACAGTTTTAGTTACAGGGATAGATATAGTAAAAACTGCTTTTGATGAGAGTTACGGAGAAACAGTTACCTCACTCTCAGTAAAAGCAGAAGTACTTGTAAAGTATGATCCTGAGATTACACATTTAAATGATTATAGAGTTAGAGCTTGTACAATTCTTCGGGAACAATTACCGAGATCAGGTGCGATAATGGCCCATTCAATTGATACGTATAGTCCACTAAGAGAAGAAGGGTTTACTACAAAAGAGAGAGGCTAAACGGAACCAATATAAAATTTTCATTATGTTTTTGTTTTTGTTTTTAATAAATGGGAATACTGCTGAATATATTTTCTTAAATTCCCTAACGGAGGTGGTGTCTATGGTACATTGGAAAGTTACTGCCATTTTAAAAAATGGTGATTATGTACTTCAATATGGCTCTTCCGAAACTGAAGAACGAGCGCAAGAACAAATGAAAGAAGAAGAAACGCTTATTAGAGAACAGTATAAAGATGATATTAGGGAAATGGATTATTGGCTTTGACAAAAAATTATTCTTTCCCGCTCATCACTCCTTTTAAATCGTAGCATAAGATAAAGCATCAAATGATACGGAGAGATGAGTTATGGCTAAGAATAACAAAAAATCAAAAGTAATACCTAAAATTTCTGCAAATGAGAAGTATGCATTTACCATGAAAATTGTAACCTCTGATACTTGTTATTCATGTAAACAGCAATGTTCTAGAGGATTAGATTATTTAGAAAAAATGAAAAAACCAGGAGCTATCGGCAAAGGCGTCCCTTGTATCCTGACAAAAGGAAGAGCTTGGGGTAAGAAATAATAATATCCTATTCGCTTATTAGAAAAACGTTCCCTGTTACGCAAAAAACGAAGCAATCGTTTAGACGACTGCTTCGTTTTCCTCATTTATTTTGCTCTCGGCGCACTCTCAAATCCTATTGCTTTATGCGTACCATCGCAATATGGTTTATTTTTAGATGCGCCGCATCTACAGATAGAGAAAGCTGGCTTTGCCTCATAGGCATTTCCTTCTGCATCTACCAATTCAACATCGCCCATTACACGAATAGAACCATTATCATTTACTTTTAGAACCACTTTTTTTGTTTCACTCATTTTATCTCACCCCTCTTTTTAACAATTATATCATTAAAAACTAGTATAACAGCTGTTTCTGTAACCAATTCACAATGTCATTTACAACTTCTTGCCGATTTATTTCATTTAACATCTCGTGACGACCATCTTTGTAAAACTTATATTCAATTCGCTTCACTCCGTGTTTTTTGTATTGATTAATAATTCGACTAACAGCTTTTGTTTTTTTTCCAACAGGATCTTGATCACCGCTAATAAAATAGAAAGGCAAATCTTTTTCTATTTTAGCAATTTCATTGTCTTGATGAATCGTATTTAGACCTTCTAGTAAATCAGCAAAAAAACCAACTGTCGGGATAAATCCACAAAAAGGATCATCTATATATTTTTGAACTTCATCTCTATCTCTTGTTAACCAATCAAACTTTGTTTCAGGTGACTTTACACTTTTATTAAAATCACCAAAGAATAATTGGTTTAACAATGGGCTTGGGGTTTGTGTGCCTTTTATTTTTAATTGACTCGCCACAACTGTTTTAGCCACTCTGCCACTAAACCCTGGATCCCCACCTGTTCCTGACAAGATTACCCCTTTAACTGCAGCTGGGTATTTTTGAATGAACCGACGGACGAAGAATGATCATACTGTGCCCCATCAGAAATACAGGTATATCTGGATGATTCAAATGAATAAACTCATTTATCTCCTTCAAATCAGCCACCACCCTCTCGAAACCGTTTTCATTATTGAGGTGGCCCATCGTACCACTTTTCTCTCCCGTCCTACCATGTCCCCGGTGATCATTTGCATAAACACCGATACCTAGCGCCGCTAATTCCATTGCAAACTCTTGATAACGCGCTGAATGCTCCGCCATTCCGTGGGCTAATTGAAGAATTGCTCTTGGAGGCTTGAATTCCTCAATCCAATTGCATAGAAAGACTTCATGGCCATCCTTCATCGGTATCCACATTTCTTTTCCCATGCTAGTTCCCCCTTAAAAAAGAGATCAATCATTACTTCATTTGATCTCCTTTGGTTATTAATATTCATATCCTTTTCTAAACTGAAACATTCCCTTTTGAGGTGGTTATATTTTGTTCACTCTTATAAAGTTTTAATAAAACAAATAAATAAGGTGCACCAAGCAAACCCCATAAACCGATGAAAGCATAGCGAACAAAATCAAATAGAAGCGCTTCTGGGAAAATCATCTTCAACCCTATTTGAAGAGCAAATAAACCAATGATCCCAATGCCATAGGCAAGTATTTTACGAATAATTGCTCCACTGATGATCATCTTAACTTTTTTTGTTTCAAGTAAATAACCTAGACCTGCCCCCAATAGAAAACCAGCATATTTAATTCCTTCTTCTTCAGGAAAAATAGCAATAATTACAAATGGAACACCAATCGCTAACATCCATTTCACTTTCTTCGAAAGTTTCGATAGTTTAGATTGAAGATAAATGGCTAACATCAAGATGATTACTGCTAGGATCATACCAACTACCACATCTGTTGGCCAGTGTAATCCCGAATAAAGTCTAGAAAGTGAAATAAAGAGAACTAGAACAATAGAGAATACCCAGAAAGAAGGTCTAGCAATTAAATAAGCTAAATACCCCCATAAAGTTGCTGAGCCTTGAGCATGGCCACTCGGAAAAGAATCATATGGATAATGACTTCCTACTTCAGCCGACGAAATAAAAAGGGAGTGAACTCCTTCCACTCCGATTGGACGTTGAATAGCATACGTGATCTTCAAAAAAGAATTTACTGTAACAGAAAGCAAAAAGATGTAAAACAATCTGAAGCCAGCTTTTTTCGAAAAGCACCAGTAAACTAGCGGAATCACTAAAAAATAAAACTCTTCGTTTCCTAAAAAAGTAAGCACGGCAGCAATTCCGTCAAAAAAAGGATGTTGTAATTGAGTCATAAAACGTAAAATCTCCGTTTGATTCATTTGCGTCCTCCTGATGTATGATAAGATCCTATACTATTTCCACCTTCATTATTAAAATCCTTTAATTGTTTGAAGATATTTGTCGGGTTTTGGCAAGAAGTAGGTACTCTTGTTTATGAGATATCAGTGGCAATCTTCGAAACTTACATCTCAATATAGTTGTTAGAAAATTAGAGCTTATATCATAGAAAACTAGACCCGGACTCACAGTACTTTACTTCTATAAAAACAATGACCAGTTACAGTCAAGAGGCCAGAGGGATCTCTTATTTAAGAAAAACTGTAGTGATTTTCTCTAGTTTTAGGGGAATAAGAGTATGTGAGTCCGCGAAGTAACCGAAATGTGTGTTTTTAAAGCAAATAGGATCCTCATTGTCCACAAGTGTGTCTTAATCACAAGTGCACTATTCTTTCGCACAGGCTCCCTCAATAATTTAATTGTCTTTCAGAATGGAATAAACGAATGTATCATATGCTCTACCATTTTGATACATATACTCCCTTAAAATCCCTTCTTGTTGAAACCCCATTTTAGTTAGCAACTTATTTGATGCTTCATTTTCTATGAAAACTACAGCCCCTATTCGAGTAAGACCTAATTCATTAAATCCGTACTGTATAATTCTTAATAACGCTTCAGAGGTATAACCCTTTCTCCAGTGATCAGGATGAATTTCATAGCCTATTTCTGCTCGTTTATGTTTAGGAGACCAAGCGTTAAATCCAATGGTACCAATTAAACCTTCAGTTTCTTTTCTTTCAATCCCCCAACGTATCGCTCTTTTTTCTTTGTAACTATTTGAGAAAAATTCTATAATCGCATCCGCTTGTCCGACATTTTCTAATGTCTCTTGACCATAGTAACGTGTTACCTTATCGTTGGAGAAACACCTGAATATATCAGTAACATCATCTTTTTCAATTTCTCTTAATAGTAATCTCTCCGTTTCTAGTTTAGGAACCATCTTGTTCTCTCCCTTAAAATTGAATACAGCTTACGGACTCTTCATTTTTTTTAATTCACTCAAGATTACTTGATTTGTCTCATTACACTCTTTAACTAATTTCTTTATTTCTCGTTGTTTTTCATCTAACTTAATAAAAGCGAATACTCCTATACCTAAAGCTATTAAAAACCCAATCATTTTTATGTAATCTCCCTTAACCAAAAATATATTTAACTTTAACTTAGCTTCCGTCGTGGTTTCTATTTACCAGCTCTTCAACATTAAACCCTTAACGAGCCACGGAAACCCCTTGCCCCATAGTAGGAATCTGCTCCATTGTGGTACAAAAAGATCGTATCGTAGCGCCGATCACAAAAGAGGGCACCGCCAAGCTTTCTAATATTAGCAGGTGTCTGCACCCAGCTCGACGTTTTCCTATCAAAATTCCCAAGTTTCTGTAACTCACGGTATTGATCTTCTGTTAGCAGTTCGATGCCCATATTTGTAGCCATATCAATAGCGCTATTCTCTGGTTTGTGTTTTTTTCGTGATTCTAGCGCTTCTCGGTCATAGCAAACGCTTCTGCGCCCTTTAGGGCTTTCCGGTGAGCAATCAAAAAAGATGTATGCACCCGTTTCTTGATCATGACCAACAACATCCGGTTCCCCACCGGTTTCTTCCATTTCCTTAAGCGACCACAGCTTTTCAGCATTACCTTCCAGCTTCCCCTGTACATCTGCCCATTCGATACCTTCATGTCGGTTCATATTTTTCTCAAAGCGGGCTTTTAACGTTCTAAATAATTCTTCAAGTTGCTCTTGTGACAACGCCTTATGTCCTTTTTGCATAATAGATTCTCCCTTGTTTTTTCTCATGTTTTTTCTGTTCCTCTATTTAAAATGGATTTTCTCCTCTGAAAATAGGCACTATAATAATAGAAGTTGCGCCAACGAATAAGATCCAAAAAATTCTTGATGAAATAAAACGATGATAAAATTCAACATCTTTTAAGATAAAAAACCCCATGAAAGCTGTATAAACAGCAAAGAGAAAATAAGAAATCCCAAACCAATTAACCCATATATTCCCTGAAAATGCAATTCCATAACTTTCATAAAAAAGACCAGCTGTACTTGTAGTTAAATAAAATCCTATTACTACAAAAAATAACAATTCCATTGATCTTCCAACATCTTTTATAAATGTTAACACGAAAATCCCCCCTTTTTTCCCTTTCGTATGATACGAAACTTGCTTTATGTAAGAAGATTTATTCCTACCTTTTACTTTAACATTAAACACGTGCTTTTGGATTCTCATTCTCCCGACCATATTTTCATTTGCATAGAAAATGAATTTCTTTCACATTTTCAAACTGACTACATACACATATGGTGTAGCAACTAAAAAAGGAGGAATTTCACATGACTCACTTTGCAGGAGCTAGTAGCTTTACACTAATCGTAGTGTTATTTATTTTATTAGTAATTGTAGGTTCTGCTTACATCGCGTAAGTAGACTAAAAAAAGGATGTTCCAGAGAGTTGCTTCTTTGGAACATCCTTTTCTAATTATTATAGCCTTATTCCACAAGCCTTAAGATTTAATCTTCTTAGCTATATCTATCGTTCTTTTTACTTGATGCATCACCGCTGGTTCAACATTTTCTTGCATCTTCCCATCCTGATCAACGGTTACGCTCGTACCATAAGGGTTTCCTCCAGTAGTAAATAAAACAGGATCCGTATAGCCTGGGCTAGCAATCAATGCACCCCAATGATGCATCGTTGTATACAGTGACAATATCGTCGCTTCTTGACCACCATGTAAATTTTGAGCGGAGGACATCGCGCTTACAACTTTGTTTATTAATTTGCCGTGATACCATAATCCACCTGTTTGATCTAAGAATTGTTTCATTTGAGCTGGCATATTTCCGAATCGAGTTGGGACACTGAAAATAATAGCATCAGCCCATTCTAAGTCATCCAAACTGACTTCTGGTACGTCCTTTGTTGCTTTAACATGAGCTTTCCAAGCTGGATTCTGTTCAATTGCAGACTGTGGAGCTAGTTCAGGTACTTTTAATACTTTTACTTCTGCACCTGCTTCTTTCCCTCCTTTTTCTGCCCACTGAGCTAACTGATAATTTGTACCTGTTGAACTATAATAGATTACTGCAAGTTTAACTGTCATTGACATTCTCCTTTATCAACTATTAACGTTATAGTTAGACATAATTTCTAATCTATTTTGCGCCAATACATCCTTTTTATACAAAAAAGCAAGCACCCATTAGACGGTAACAGGTGCTTGCTTTGCGATCGTTTCCTCACTTTTATGCATTAACAGCTTTTTGTATTCCTTTTATTTTGTCCAGCCAGGTTCATAAGTGTAAATAGTATCTCCACCATGTTGCGCATTTCCTCTAAAGTCAATCGCATCCTCTTGCTTAAGTAACACTTGACAAAATAGTAGAAAATGCATTTTGGGAACTAAGTATGAATCTATCTCTCTCTTTCGTAATTTCTCAATGATCTCTAGTATTTCTTGTTTTTCCATGCTTAAACTTCCTTTCACCCTTCGATGTTCCTACCTATTTTATCAAAGGTTCAATATAATTCCTATTAGATCTAGTATAACAAGCAGAAAAAAGACTAAATCAATTTAAAGATTTAGTCTTAGCACAAATTACAAATTAAATTCTTTCTAAAGCTTCTGCAGCAGTTAAATAATCATAACCAAGGTCATTTGCGACGGCTGCGTATGTTACTGCGCCAGCAGCTGTATTCAAACCTAATTCTAAAGCATGATTTTCAATAAGTGCTTGTTTAACACCTTTGTTAGCAATTTGAAGGGCATAAGGAATTGTCACATTTGTTAAAGCAATTGTAGAAGTTCTTGGTACAGCTCCAGGCATATTGGCTACAGCATAATGAACGACATCATGCTTAGTATAAGTTGGTTCGTCATGAGTCGTAATACGATCAACCGTCTCAATAATACCACCTTGGTCTATTGCAACATCCACTACAACAGATCCTGGCTTCATCGATTGAATCATTTCTTCCGTCACAAGCTTTGGCGCTTTTGCTCCAGGGATTAAAACAGCTCCAATGACTAAATCAGAATCTGCTACAGCTTCTGCAATATTAAGGGGATTAGACATTAATGTTTGGATATCGGTTCCATATAAATCATCTAATTGACGTAGTCGATCGGGACTTAAATCCATGATCGTAACATCCGCTCCAAGACCCATTGCAATTTTAGCAGCATTTGTTCCAACTACCCCACCGCCAATTACAGTTACTTTTCCTCTTTTTACTCCTGGTACACCTGAAAGGAGAATACCTTTTCCACCTTTTGGCTTTTCAAGAAACTGAGCTCCTATTTGAGCCGCCATACGTCCAGCCACTTCGCTCATTGGTGTTAGAAGAGGTAAAGTACGTCCTACTTGAACTGTTTCATAGGCGATCGAAGTTACTTCATTTTCCACTAATGCTTTTGCCAATTGAGGTTCAGCCGCAAGATGAAGATATGTGAATAAAATTAATCCTTTACGAAAAAAAGCATATTCCGATGGTAAAGGTTCCTTCACCTTCATAATCATATCAACATTGCTCCAAATAGAGGCTACATCTTCTTCAATTTCCGCTCCAGCTTGGATATAAGCTTCGTCTTCAAACCCACTACCTACTCCTGCTTGTTTCTCAATAATAACTCTATGTCCACCCTGCACTAGTGTCATTACACTTGCAGGTGTCATCGCTACTCGGTTTTCGTTGTTTTTTATTTCCTTAGGTACACCTATTAACATTTTATGTCCTCCTCAAACTTCCTTATTAATGTCAGTATAGCCATTTTATGAAGAGCTGACATTGTCTAGATTGCAAAATATTTTATAGCCCTTTTGTTAATTTACACAAAAGAGCTTACAAATATTTGCCAAAACCTAAAGATACACTACGAATTTCATTAGAAACATCGATAAAATTGAGATCATTAACATAAAGCTGTAGAATCTTAATTTAGCAATCTCATCTTCAGCTTTTTCCTTACCGGTTATTCTTTCTAAAATTATTCTAATCATTTTTGCAGACATTCCAAGAAATGCACTGAGGACAAGCCATATCAAGATAACAATGATAAACCAAACTGTCGTCCATGAGGAAGTTAAAAGAAAGCCAGAAACTAGCGAAACGATCACCCCTCCATGAGCAACCCAAATGATTCGTTTGTAGATTTTTAACAAAAGCTCAAATCTACCAGGCTCGTCCAGTAAACTTCCTTTAATTAAAAAAGGAAACGGGATAAGTAAAAAGAATAGAACTGAAACAAGCATATGTAATGCATAACTTATAATTATAATCATAATTTTCACCTCAGCTATTAATCTTACCACTCACACATCAATATTGGAATCTTTCTATTTTAACCTATTCTATTCGCAGGTTTTTCGTTTTTGTGGTAGGATAGGAATGAATAAAAGCTGAGGTGAAAATAATGCCCACTTGGTTTATGTGGTTTATCGTTTTATGGACTATTTTCTTAATTACTGTCATGTTTATTGGTGGATATTTTATGTTCCGAAAGTTCTTGAAGAGACTACCTAAAGAAGACGGAAAATCTATTCTTGATTGGCAGGAATATTATATAGAAAAAACACTTCATTTATGGAAAGAAGACCAACGTCAACTCTTAAATGATTTAGTAGAACCAGTACCTGAGTTGTTCCGTGATGTAGCAAAGGGGAAGATCGCAGGAAAAATTGGTGAACTTGCTCTTCATGACAAAATTGATGAATTAACACTAGACTATATTATTCGTGGCTATATATTAGCTACTCCAAAACGAGATCACAAATTTCTTATTAAGAAATTACGTGAGAAGAACATTGATATGCAACCATATCAAGAATTGCTAGAATCATCTTAACGACAAGAAAACGACATCGGTAGCCGGTGTCGTTTTCTTGTTTATTCTTTTTGGGCTCATTATAAAGAGTTAAAATTACGACATTGGCAGTGGTTGGGTTCGAATATGTTCTTCAAGCTCTTTTTCAATTTTGCGGTAATTAATATACATAGAGATTCTCCAAGGGATAATCATGCCATAAGCTAATAAGAAAAACATGCCTGCGAGTTCTTCTACATGAATCGCATCTCCAATTACCAATTTAAATATGATCCGAGCTAGCAACAACCCTATTAAAATGAAAGCGAATGCCTTTGATCTCTTCATGTAAATTTGTTGGTTTCTAATTTCAAATTTAGACGTTTTAATTAATAAAATTGAAAAGAGTATACCGACTAACACCGCTTCTATTACTTGTAAGAAAGCTGGTCTAGCAGGTTCATATAGAAACATCAAAAAGCCGGTTGACATAGCAAAGGGGGGATAATAATTTTTTTAACTGAAACTGGCTTTTTCGTTGCTCTTAACCGAATAACGAAAGCGAACATTGCCATTACCACTGCCCCAATCGTTGTAATCCATACATAGGTGTCATTCAAGCTGTCCACCCCTTTCCACGATAAAGGTGTTTATCTCTTCTAAAGATACATGAAAGCTTGTCTAGTTTCAATCCATTCGCTGTAGGGAATCTATTAAATCAGCTATCACCTTTTTCTTACAGTTTATTCATCATTCACTAAACCTTGAAATTATATAAAATAAAATGTATAATTATTACAATAGTTTAGAGAAGAAAGGAATCTCGATGAGCGAACGGTTACTAGACATCATTGAAATAAAACGTAGAGAACTAATAGAACTTGCATCTTTAAAAGGCCTTTCCTCTCAAGCCGTACTAGCGTTGAGTCAAGAGCTTGATGCATTGCTCAATCATTATAATCATATGACGACAAAAGAGAACCACTTCCCTAAATAGAAGGTGGTTCTCTTGTATTATACGCGTTCGAGGTCTGAACCCTTTTGTAATAAATACATTTTATGATAAAGTCCCTTACGCTCTAACAGTTCTAAGTGATTTCCTCTTTCAACCACTTCTCCCTTATGAAGAACTAAAATTTGGTCAGCGTCTTTAATTGTTGACAACCTATGGGCAATCGCGATAGTCGTTCGACCTTTTTGCATACGTTTTAATGCATCTTGAATCGCTTCTTCTGTCTCGGTATCAACATTGGCCGTTGCCTCATCTAAAATCAAAATCTTAGGGTTCGTTGCGATCGTTCTTGCAAAAGATAACAATTGCCTTTGTCCACTAGATAAAGTGGAACCTCGTTCAGTTACTTCGGCTTGATAGGCATTTGGAAGCTTCTCTATAAACTCATTAGCCCTTACGAATTCAGCTGCTTCTTTCACTTGTGTATCTGTTAAATGTTCTCTATATAACCTTATGTTACTTGCGATGGTTCCAGTATACAGGAAAGGATCTTGGAGAACCAACCCGACATTTTCTCTTAATTCACGATTAGCATATGTGTCAAGAGGTTTTCCATCAATCAATACTTCCCCACGGTCTAATGGATAAAATCGCATTAATACATTAATGATAGAGCTTTTTCCACTACCAGTGTGCCCAACTAAAGCAATCGTTTCACCTTGCTTTACAGAAAACGAGATATTTTTTAACACATCCGTTTCTCCATCATAAGAAAATGAGACATTCTTAAACTCAATCTCACCGTTATTAATTTTTGGGGAATCGTTTCCTTTTTGAACCGGAGCTAATTCTTCATGATCCATCAGTTTAAATACCCTTCCACCGGAAACAATTGCTTGTTGAAACAAGGATAAGCGCATCATCATTTGGTTAACAGGCTCAAAGAATCGATCAAGATAATTAACAAATGCATATAACACACCAATTTCAACAGGACCAATGAATGACCTAAAACCAAAAAAGCTTAAGATTAAGATTAATGCCAGAATAGATATTAAGTCTATCGCAGGTCTAAGTAACAATCCATCTAGTTTCATGGTTTTCATTCCAGACTCAAGATGCTCCTCATTCACATCACTAAATTCTTTTCTTAGCCTACTCTCCTGTCTAAACATTTGAACAATAGCCATACCTTGAATCGTCTCATTCATTTTTGAATTTAATAAACTTAGTTTTTCGCTCATATCAGCATACAAGCGTGAACTAATTTTTCTGTAAACCTGCATTAAACCAAAAATAATTGGTAACAGAACAAGGCAAAATAAAGCCAGTGTGGCATTTAAATAAAACATTGCGATAAAAATCCCGACTAAGAATAAAATGTTTTGAACGAAATTGGCTAGTACAGTTAAGTAAAATTCCTTAATTGATTCTGTATCATTCGTAATTCGAGATATGAGTGCACCCGCAGGCGTTCGATCAAAAAAGGCTAATCCTTGTTTCTCTACGTTTGAAAAAACATCAACCCGAAGTTCTTGTACAATTTTCAAAGAGATTGTTTGGAATAAAAAAGCTTGGAAATAATTGATAAAAACAGATGACAAATGTAAAACAACATAGATAATTCCTAGCCAAAGTAATGGTTCAAAAGGAAATTCTCTCGGTGTTAAATAATCATCAATGAAGATCTTAATTAGAATGGGTCCGATTAATTCAGCTACAGTTGCTAGTACGAGCAAGAAAAACGCAAACAACAAGGTTTTTGTATGATTTTTTGCGTAAGAAAGTAACCGAATCAGAATCGCTTTCTGCTCTTTATTTGTTAGTACCTGGTCCTTATGCTTCATCTTCGATTACTCCTTTCTCAACCATCTCTTCTAGTTGTTGCTGCTCATACATTTTCCGGTACCAACCCGCTTCTTTCATTAAGTCAACGTGAGTTCCACGCTGAGCAATGTGACCGTCTTCTAAGACAAGTATCAAATCTGCATGCTTAATTGCACTTAGACGGTGTGCTGTGATAATAGTTGTTTTCCCGTGTCGATTTTGACGAAGAGAATTTAATATCAATTCTTCAGTCTTTGCATCAACGGCTGATAGTGAATCATCTAAAATTAGTATATTGGGATTTGGCAATATAGCACGAGCTATTGAGATCCGCTGTTTCTGCCCCCCTGATAAAGTGACTCCTCGTTCTCCAACAACCGTTTCGTATTGGTCCTTAAACGAGGTAATATCTTCGTGAATATTTGCCAATTGACAACTTTCTATAATCTCTTGTATCGTTGCGTTCGGCTTAGCAAAAGCAACATTATCTGCGATCGTAGCAGAGAATAAAAAATGATCTTGAGGTACATTACCAAAAGTCGCTTTCAAAACATCAAGATGATATTGATTTACTTTTTTATCGCCAATTGAAATAAACCCGTCACTTACATCGTATTCTCGTTGTAGCAAGCGAATCAATGTTGATTTACCACTACCTGTTTTCCCAACGATACCTAAAGTTTTTCCTTCTTCTAGCATGAACTCAATGTTTTCAAGAGCCTTTTCTTGACTACCTGGATACATAAAACTTTTGATACTAACATGAAGGTTTCCTACTGCTTTTTGATTATGACCTGCATCATCATCCGTTATATCCTGCTTCTCAGAGAGCAAAGAGGATATACGGTCATATGAAGCCCGTCCTCTTTCTACAATATTAAAAAGCCAACCAAACGCTAACATTGGCCAAATCAGAAGTCCTAAGTATAAAGTGAAGCTAGTCAATTGCCCTAATGTTAAATCTCCAGCAATGACAAATCTCGCACCAAAAACAACAGCTAGAAAATAAGAGATTCCTACTATTAATGAAATGGTTGGATCAAATAATGCATCAATTCTTGCAACCTCTACATTTTTATCCACTACTTCTTTTGATTTTTCCTTAAACCGCTCTATCTCATTCGACTCTTGTCCGAATGTCTTGGCAACCCTTACACCCGTCACACTCTCCTGAACATTATCATTCAGTTCAGAAAATGCCGATTGTGCATGATGGAAACGCGAGTGCAGTAACGTTCCATAGTAACTTGTTAAATATGCCATAAAAGGCATCGGTATTAAACAAATCAGAGTTAATTGCCAACTAATGGTTGCTGCCATAGTAATGATTACAAATCCACCCATTGCTAATGAATCTACTAGTGTAAGAACACCCTGCCCCGCCGTCATCTGCACCGCCTTAATATCATTTGTAGCATGGGCCATTAAATCACCAGTACGATACCGCTGATAAAAACGATGAGACATTTTTGTAAAGTGACCATAAAGCTGATTTCTCAGTAAACGGGCTAACCGAATTGATGCTCCGAAGATCATAATCCTCCATACATATCGAAAAACATACGTAAACGCACCTACAGCTAGTAAAATACCGACCCACATCAAAAGCGATTTTCCTGTCAATGTCTCTTCTATGATTTGATCAACGATAACCCCGACAATTAACGGGGGAACAAGAGTAAAAAGTGAAACAAATGCTAAAATTAAAATCCCAATCCCATATGCCATTTTTTCTTGCTTAAAAAACCACCAAAGATCCTTAAACACACTCACTCTAAACGATCACCTTTCTTAAGACAGTACATTTTTATTTTTTTATCATTGTTTTATAATGTTCGATATAAGTTATCACTTTCTCAACACCTTCATCAAGTGTTTCGAACTCAAGTTCAGTCGCTTGAGACTTATAGCTACTAAACTTATGGGCATATCTTGGATCATAATATCCTTCTAATAGCTTTGCAAAAACTCCCTTATAATCTTCCCTATCTAGAAGTACCTTCATTTCTTCTTTTAACTCATATGATAAATATTTAGTGATTTTATCAATGCCTTCCTGAATTTCCCCTTTATATTTAATTGGGTCATAAGTCTGATAAACATGTTCAACTCTTGCCCAAAACGGATAATGTAATTCGAGTCTTTCTCCAATTTGTTTTCCTTCTAACAAAAAATCAGGAAGAATTACGCGGCCAAGACGTTTGCTTTCTCCCTCTATTATAACGTAAGGAGATTGTTCAAGTTGTTTCAAGCGTTTTAATAGCAAATAGTCAAATTGTTTTTGACTATTCGGTTGAACTCCAATATAGCCAAAAATCGAACCACGATGTCCTGCTAGATTTTCTAAATCAATTACTGGGTAGCCTTTATTTTGAAGTTGATTTAATATCTCTGTTTTTCTAGTACCAGTATGGCCAGAAAGGACTAAGTACTCCCTTTGTATTTGAGCCTCTTGCTCTAAGCCTTCTTGAATGTATTTTCTAAAAGACCGTATTCCACCTTCTAGTTGAACACAGTCCACCCCTAGTAAACCTATCGTACCAGCAATCGTTCTGCTACGAAGCCCACCCCTAAAGCAATAGACAACGATACGTCTATTCGGCATCTCTGTTTGTAAATCCTTTATTCGTTTGTAGAAGTATTCCATTTTTGGAGCATAAAGAGCTAAACCTAGCTCAATTGCCTCTTCTCTACTATTCCTTTTAAATACGGTCCCTACTTGTGCTCTTTCTTCATTGGAAAAAAGAGGAACATTGATCGCATTAGGTAAACGAAATTCCGCAAATTCGCCAGGGGAGCGAACGTCAATAAATAAGTCTTGATCAAAATTTACTTCTTCAATTTTCACTTGAGCTACCTGAACAGTCACTGTATATTCTCCTTGTAAGAAATCTTTATATGAAAGCAGAAAAACACCTCATGCTTGAGGTGCTTGTCCATCTGAATTATTTACCTTGTTGCTTCTGCATTGCTTTCATCATTTGATTGATCTTCTTTTGTGATGGGTTTTGTCCCATTTGCATCATCATGACGCGTAGCATTTGCTCATTAAACGGTGGGTTCTTTTTTAAATAAGACATCATTGTCTTACGTGCTATAAAGAAGCCGATTGCGATACCAGCTGCAACAGCTAGTGTATACCCAAGAATATGAATCCACATAAGTCCAACGTCCTCCTTCGTGCTATCTAACCTTCCGAGTAAAAACTCGATTCAACCTTATCTATTATATCTTAATGAGAACGGTTTTAAAAGCACTTCCTCAAAATATCAATTAGACAGGATTCGTTCTTAAAAAGTCTTGTTGCTTCAATGGCTTTAACCATCCATACCTGTGTTCAGAAATGGAAAAGGCAAAAAAGGCTGGTTCACACTTTCTGAGGATTTCAAAAAACATCGTTTCAATTTCAAATGATCCTTCTGCTGTTAAATAAAGGGCATCAGACCCTATAACTAATTCTGCTTTTGAATCCCGATCTATGATTTCTATAAGGTGTGTATTCTTCTTTTTACGATATCCTTCAATTTTCATTAGGTCTTGTTTTAATTTTTGTTGTAATAGAAGAGCAGGAATTGGTTTAGTGATATATTCAATCTGTTTTCTTAAAATCTCTTTTTGTGAACCCTTTGCTTTTTCATGTTCAAGGAATAAATAAAAAAGCTTCGATTCTTGTCCGTAATATTGACGAGCAACATCTTCTTCAACAATATATAATTCATAATGTCTCATCATGGACACCCTCTCGTGTTTTGTTACAATTTAGTATACGAGATCTCTAGTAAAATGATTGTCTTAAATCGGAGAAGATTCACACTAGTTTTGTCGAATTATCAAAAAATCAGGGCATATTAGTTAATTACATATAAAAACGGGACTTTAGAAATTTGTAGATCTCTAAAGTCCCGTTCTAAGCTTTTATTTTTGTAGGAGTACTTTCACTTTAGCTACTACATTCTCTACCGTAAATCCATATTCCTCCATGATCTTTTCACCTGGTGCAGATGCTCCAAATTGATCAATCGCTAACACATCACCATTGTCTCCAACGTATCTAGCCCACCCTAAAGATGTTGCCATTTCAATACCTAGACGTGCTTTCACATTAGGCGAGATGACTTCATCCTTATAAGACTGTGGTTGTTTCTCAAAAAGGTCCCAACTAGGCATACTAATTACGTCAGCATAGATACCTTCTTTTTCAAGAGCAGCTTGTGCTTCTACAGCTAAAGGCACTTCTGATCCAGAAGCAAGTAGCAACGCATCCGTAGTTCCATTCGCTTTTGAGGCAATATAAGCACCTTTTTTAACACCTTCATATGCTAATTCCTTTGTACTATCTAGCGTTTTTAAGTTTTGACGAGTTAATACTAGAGCTGTTGGTGTATCTTGGCTCTCAAGTGCTACTTTCCAAGCAGCAGCTGTTTCATTACTATCACCAGGACGAATAACAGATAAACCTGGCATTGCGCGTAAGGCTGGTAATTGCTCAACTGGTTCATGTGTAGGACCGTCTTCACCCACTGCAATACTATCATGCGTAAACACATAAATAACTGGTAGTTTCATTAATGCAGCTAAACGAATAGCAGGACGTAAGTAATCAGAGAATACGAAGAATGTTGCCCCAAATACTTTTAATCCACCGTGAAGAGCCATACCGTTTATAGCTGCCCCCATAGCAAATTCACGTACACCAAACCAAATGTTGCGCCCTTCATAATGATCACGCGAGAAATCTCCTAGATCTTTCATGTAGGTTTTATTCGAACCCGCAAGATCAGCTGATCCACCAAATAGTTCTGGTATTGAATTTGCAAAAACGTTTAACACTTCACCGGAAGAATTACGCGTAGCAACATTAGAACCTGGCTCGTAAACTGGAGTTTGTGCATCCCATTCATTAGGAAGTTCGCCTTTCATCGCTCGTTCAAATTGCTCTGCAAGTTCTGGATATTGCTTTTTATATGAAGCAAATAATTGATTCCATTCCTGTTCTTTTTTCTCACCTTCAGCTTTTACAGCTGCATAAAAATCCCTTACCTCATCTGGAACATGAAATTCTTCCTCATGAGCCCACTCATAAGTAGATTTTGTCAAAGTAACCTCATCTTTACCAAGTGGTGCGCCATGAGAAGCAGACTTACCAGACTTGTTAGGCGAGCCGTAACCAATCACCGTTTTAACCTCGATTAACGTAGGGCGTTCATCTTCTTTTGCTGCTGCTATAGCGCGGTTAATTTCGTCTAAGTCATTTCCGTCTTCAACACGAATCACTTGCCATCCGTAGGCTTTGTAACGATCTTCAACACTTTCTGAGAATGAAATATGAAGATCTCCATCTAATGAAATATCATTAGAATCGTATAACACTACTAAACGTCCTAACTTCAAGTGTCCAGCTAAAGACGCTGCTTCCGCAGAAACACCCTCCATTAAATCTCCATCACCACAAATGGTATATGTATAATGATCTACTACTTTGAAATCTTCTTTATTATAAGTAGCTGCTAAATGACGCTCAGCCATAGCCATTCCTACCGCCATAGCTACGCCTTGTCCAAGTGGACCTGTTGTTGCCTCAACTCCCGGTGTATGACCAAATTCCGGATGTCCTGGTGTTTTACTTCCCCATTGGCGGAACTGCTGTAAATCTTCTAAGGATAAATCATACCCTGTTAAGTGCAATAAACTATAAAGTAACATTGAACCATGACCTGCTGATAAAACAAAACGATCTCGATTAGCCCAATCTGGGTTAGCCGGGTTATGATTCATGTATTTAGTCCATAAACTAAACGCCATTGGGGCAGCTCCCATTGGCATTCCTGGATGACCAGAGTTAGCTTTCTCAATACTATCAATGGATAGTGTACGAATCGTATTCACTGCAAGTTGCTCTACTTGTTTTGACATTCTGTATTCCCTACTTTCTGAAAATTACTTAAATCTATCTACATGGTTTACATCATATACTTTATCCTTAAATTCTTCAAGCATTCAGAAACATATAAATAATCGAAAAAAAGCCTCTAAAACCATCTGAGACTTTTAATGCATACCTTTATTATTTTTATTTTCTTTACTAGCTTTTAGGGCATCTGGAGTTACATCATTTCCATTTTCGTCCACAACCGTAACAGAATGAAGTTGGTTTTTAAACGAATTCCGAAAAACTTTTATATATTCTTGCCTTAGGATCTGTTGTTCTTTTTCCTCTTTTTTCGTTAAACCGGTTGTTTTAGCGCGCTTAGATAACTCATTGATTCTATTTATTTTTTCTTGCGATAACATTACGACCCCTGCCTTCTTATACAATCTTCTTACACTTTGTCTACTTTACAGGATCGACTATGTGATTTCAACTGATACCCTTTAAACTACTTGTTCTTAATATACTCTTGATATCGTCTATGTACTGTAGCCTTTGAAATATCATATCCAAACCCTCTTAATGTTGCTGCTATATCATGAAAGGTTAATTCCAAATTTCTTAATCTTACAATCTCATCTAAAGGAGCTTCTATTTTAGTCCTACCACCACTCCCACCAGCTGGAAGGTTCTTTTCGGGGCGATAGCATTTTTGATTGCTTCTTTCATTCCTCTTTTTATCTTACTATTATGTAATTTACGTTGAAATTCTTCTACTACAGCTACAATTTCAAGCACCATGTTATCAGCTTCGGATAAAGTAAGTTCCCCACGATCTGATACTGTTAAAACAGTTATATTTAACTTTTTTAATTGATATAATAAAGCAGTTTTAGCATGCCCTCTCCCAAGACGTGTATCATCTTGAATTAATAGTGCATCAATGTTGCCTTCAATCACATAATCTAAAACTGTCAGTATACCTTCTCTGTCCACTTCAAAACCGCTTGCTTTTTCTGCTATTATTTCTACAACTTCGAGCTGATATTCATTTGCTAATTGTTTTAATTCTTGCTCTTGTCTTTTTAATGAAGTTTCTTGATCCGACTTTTCCGTACTTACACGACAATAAATGATTGCTTTATTCATTTTTATCTCCAGTTAAGCTATCCCCTAGTGCATAACTTGAAGTTGTTTCCGTTGAAGATTCATCATTTGATTCAGTTAAAAAATCTAATTCACCTTGTTCCACTATTTCTGATAATTCATTTATAGGAGCAGAAACGATAATGGCAATATACATAAACAGTAAAACTAAGAAAGCTGAGGATACAATAAACACTTCTTGTCCTGAAAATCGTTTTAACATAAAAAATTCACCTCTACAGAATGTTTGTTCGTAATTTATTTTAATACGAACATTCGTTTGTGTCAATAGATTTTAGAACTAACGTTTGCGTTACATATGTTCGCATGGTACAATTTAGATAATTAGGAAAGTAAGTGAGGTGGTATCTGTGACAAAGCTATCAAAACGTCAACTCGAAATACTAGACTTTATAAAAGTGGAAGTAAAAAAGAAAGGTTATCCCCCTTCAGTCCGAGAAATTGGTGAAGCAGTTGGGCTAGCATCTAGTTCAACCGTACACGGACATCTTTCACGATTAGAGAAAAAAGGATACATTCGTAGAGATCCTACTAAACCCAGAGCTATTGAAATTCTCGATCTAGAAAATGAAACAGTTCCATTACCTGATAGAAAAACTACATATGTCCCAGTTTTAGGAAAGGTAACGGCCGGGTTACCGATTACAGCCATTGAGAATATTGAAGATTATTTACCCTTACCTGATCATCTTGTTTCTGAAAATACGTATGTATTAATTATTCAAGGAGATAGTATGATCGAAGCGGGTATCTTTGATGGTGATATGGTAATAGTTCGTCAACAACAAACAGCGAATAATGGAGATATCATTGTTGCTATGACTGAGGATAACGAAGCAACTGTTAAACGCTTCTTCCGGGAGAAAGATTATATTCGCCTGCAACCTGAAAATTCAACAATGGCACCGATACTTTTGAAGGACGTGTCAGTGCTTGGAAAAGTTGTAGGAGTGTTTCGCACGATTCACTAACCAAAAGAAAAACAGGAAGCTGCTAATTACTGTGCAGCTTCCTGTTTTTCTTTACTTCTTTCTTTTAGATACGTCCTCAATACAAAAGTCATTACTAATGCACTAACGATTACCATTCCATATCCACCAGTTCCTTCATAGGTCAATATTCTAAATATACTTCGCAGAAAGAACATAAAAGATAATACATATATAATCAATAACAACGTTTTTTTACTCAAATATAACTCCTCCTCCTCTACTTTAAGTATAAATGATTTATTACTTGGAAAACACTTAAAACAGCTAAGGTTTTTTGACTATTCTTTTTTATTATAATATTTGATTATTATGGCTATAATATGAAAACATGGTTGTGCATATCACTCCACGAAAAACATCATTACCATGTGGGGATGACTTAGAAGCCTTTGAATCAAAAAGCGAACATGTTCTTACTATTTGAAAGTCGCTTTATTGTTTTCTGCTTTTAGGTTAGCCTCTTTTAATCTAATTTATGCTGTTTAAGCACTTCTTTTTGTCGAAGCCCCTTCTCACTAATATAATTATTCTTCCAACCTGCCCAAATAAAATAAACACCAGATAAGATCGCCACTACATCGTTAACAAATTGTTCTGGTATTGTTTGATACCCTAGTAAGTTTAATACAGCATTTAACACAGCAACAATTAAAAAAGCAAAACGCGAGAGTGAAGCTAAGTCTTTTTCCATTAAATAGTCCTCCTCTAATTATACTTACTAGATTTTCACTATTAATCTATGACTTAAATAGTTAAACATGCCTTTGTTTACTCATTTAAATAGAATTAAATGCAAAAAAAGTCCTTAACACAACTTGTGTTAAAGGACTTTTTGGCAACTAGCAATTTTAGATTTTAAATTGCTTAATATTCCCTTCAAGATTTTCAGCTAATTCCTTTTGTTTATCAACTTGCTCTAAAACTTCTTTAAAGTGATCAACAAGTTCAGTAGAAGAGGCTGCAATTTCTTCCATAGAAGCAGTCGTTTCCTCTGAGATTGCACTTACTTCCTCAATCATTAAAGTAACTGAACTACTACGTTTAGTAACATTTTCGCTTTTATCTGCAACAGCATCAATTCTATTATCAATTTCTTTAATTCTTTCTTCTATACTCTTAAAAATAACATTTGTTTCATGCATATTATTCGTACCGTTATGAATTTTAGCATTTGCCATTTGAAGCGTTTCTCTAAATTTCTCTGTTTTTATTTCATTACGACGAACAACTTCTTGTACTCCCTTAGCTACTAAGCTCGATTCAGTCGAAAGTTTTCTCACTTCTTCTGCCACGATCGCAAACCCACGTCCATGCTCTCCAGCCCTGGCAGCTTCAATGCTAGCATTTAATGATAGAAGGTTTGTGTTTTCTGAGATACTAACAATTGAATCCGCATACTCTTTAATTTCATTTAATTCAACTTTAAGTTCGGCAAAAGATTCAATTAGATGATTATTAGTTGTAGAAATTTCTTCCATTTGATTCACAGTTGTTTGTAATTCGATGACACCCTTATTAACTTCTTCCATCGCTGTGATAAATACATTTTTCAACTGTTGAATGAATGTATTAACATCCGTCATTGACACATTCAATTCTGAAATATCTTTCATTGATTCTTCCATATTGGATGCTTGTTTAGTCAAACCAGAGGAGATTTCTCTAATATTAGAAGAGACCGTTTCTTGGGACTCAAATCCCGTGTTAACAATTTCTCTCACTTTTCCCACTGTATCATTCATTAACTCGATCGAATCTTTAATGTCACGAATCATTCCTTTTAAATTGAAAGCAATCGATTGGCTACTTTTGGCAAGTGATCCTACTTCATCTTTACTAATAAGTGAACTCACCTCTGTCGTTAATTCCCCGTTCGATATCTTAAGATTAGAGTCTGATAATTGATTAAGTCTATTAATGATATTTTTATACACTAACACACCAGATGTAACAATAAATAATACTACAACTGCTAACACGACCGCATTTATTTTCACTGATGATGCAAAAATATCTTGGATAAAATATCTTGAATTGTTAACCTCGACTTGTTTAATCGTAAATAAGGTATTCAAAGCAAAGTTCACAGAATTCAGTTCTCTTTGAGCCCTAGAATGTTCGGTATAAAATCGGTCAGTATTTCCGTTCAGACTTTCTTCAACTAAGGTATGTACGCTAAGTTGATAGTTATTCCAACCTTCAAAGATGGTTTTGTAGAGATACTGTTCATTCTCAGTTGTCAGCAAGTGATTTAAACTCTCTAGAGATCTTTCAATCTGATCGATGATCATTTGAGAATCATATTCAAGGTTTCTTTTGTTTTGCCTAGCTTCTCTAATACTAACTAAAAGATTCTGATCTAACCTAACGATATTTGAGCGCAATTCTTGTACAAGACTCATGGCTTCTAATTCATGGTCATATACACTATCCATTTGATTATTTATACTCGATAGAGATAGAAAACTAAAAGTTGATAATAATACTAGCCCTAAAATAGAAACGGTAAAAACAATTAGTAATTTCGTTTTAATCTTCATATTGTTTACATTTAAAAACTTTGTCACTTTAAGCTTTTCCTTTTTGTCTTTTACACGTTTTGTTTTCCTTAGAATATTCATGCTGCTGCCCCTTCTTATTAAATGTTTTAGTTGAAAACGCTTTTATTATTTTTAATTATAGGGGATAGATCGCAAAACGCAATACTATTTTACTATTTAAAATACTAGTTTTATTAGGTCTTTTGAATTAAAAAAGTAAATTTATACCTTATTGCTCTTTAATTGGAAGTTTGTTATGTATAGTTTGCGCATCAATTTTTATGAAAACAGCATTATAAAGTCCCTTCATAAATATTCAAATATTAATATAGATACGCGCTATACTGAGTAATACTTCTAATATCCTCCATAACCAGACCTCAGAACGCATTTACTCTAAAACACCGAATCTAAAAAATATGTAATAATCCATAATACAAACTTTTAATTCAAAAAATATAACTTTAACGAAAAATACATGACAGTTGGAAAAGGAATTGAAGGGATACGTATGTCCATACATCTTTTTAACGTGAAATATAAAAATAAATATGGTTTTTATTTACGATGTAAAGAAAAGATTGACTGTAAAACGTTACACGAGGGAGAACGAAAGATTCATAGACAAGCCTCTAAAGATTTTTTAGAAGTTATCTGTATTTCATTTATTGGACTAGAACGATGAAGGTGTTTGTTCATAAATAAAACTACTATACTCTAAAACAAAATATACAATAAACCCCCAACACATATCGTGTCGGGGGTTTAAGACATCTTAATAGTTCTGCATATACTGGTCACGTTCCCACGGATGTACTTGCGTGCGGAACATATCCCATTCGATTTCTTTAGCTTCAACAAAGTTTTCTACAGCATGCTCTCCAAGGGCTTTAATCATAACATCATCTTGAACAAGCTTATCAATTGCTTGTTTTAAAGTTGCTGGTAGATCATTAATTCCTTCTTCAATACGCTCTTCTTTGCTCATCACATAAATATTACGATCTGTTGCAGGTGGTGGAGTTAATTTTTTCTTAATTCCATCAAGACCAGCAGCAAGCATAACAGCCATAGCTAAATACGGGTTAGCAGCTGGATCTGGACTTCGAACTTCAACACGTGTACTTACCCCTCTAGATGAAGGAATACGGATTAGTGGACTACGGTTACGCATCGACCAAGCTACATAAACCGGTGCTTCATATCCAGGAACAAGACGCTTGTAAGAGTTAACGATTGGATTTGTAATTGCAGTGAAAGCTTCCGCATGCTTTAAGATACCAGCTAAAAATTGCATAGCTGTTTCACTTAATTGCGATTCTGTACCTTCATCATAAAATGCATTTCCTTCTTTTGTAAATAAAGACATATTACAATGCATACCTGATCCATTTACACCAAACAAAGGCTTTGGCATAAACGTTGCATGAAGGCCATGTTTACGAGCAATCGTCTTAACAACAAGTTTAAATGTTTGAATGTTATCACAAGCTGTAACAGCATCCGCATATTTAAAATCAATTTCGTGTTGACCAGGAGCAACCTCATGGTGAGATGCTTCGATGTCAAAGCCCATATCTTCTAGTTCTAGAACGATATCACGGCGGCAATTTTCACCAAGATCCGTTGGTGCTAAGTCGAAATAGCCACCTTTATCATTTAGCTCAAGAGTCGGTTCTCCATTTTCATCATTTTTAAAAAGGAAAAACTCTGGTTCTGGTCCAATATTAAATGCCGTATATCCAAGCTTTTCAGCATCTTTTAATACACGTTTTAAAATTCCACGCGGGTCACCTGCAAATGGTGTTGGCTCTTCACCTGGCTTACCAGGTAGATATACGTCACAAATCAAACGAGCTACTCTACCTTTGTCTGGTGTCCAAGGGAAAATTACCCATGTATCTGTGTCTGGATACAGGTACATATCAGACTCTTCAATACGAACAAATCCTTCAATTGAGGATCCATCGAACATCATTTTGTTGTCTAACGCTTTTGTTAATTGGTTGACTGGGATTTCAACATTTTTAATTGTCCCTAATAAATCCGAAAACTGAAGACGGATGTAGCGTACATTCTCTTCTTTTGCAATTTTTAAGATATCTTCTTTGCTAAATTTTGCCACTTTATGTATTCCCCTTTCAACAAACTCAAAATGTGTAATAAATAACTTTCATACCTGTACGATAAATAGTAATCTAGTAAGCTTGTTTTATGGATTGAACGCTCATATAAAGAGTGTTCGGACTAAGAACTACCTTCATGTTACTAGAAGCAAACAACCATGTCAACCGCTGTCAAATTACCTCACAAGCCTTTTCTATGGAGCATAATTCACTACTTTTATCGTAAGATTATCTACCTGAATCAAAGATTATATCCACTGCTTGAAGAACCGCAATCTTAACATGCTCATATGTAAGCCCACCTTGAACATAAGCAACGTATGGAGGCCGAATAGGACCGTCAGCTGTTAATTCAATACTTGCACCTTGAATAAAGGTACCCGCGGCCATAATTACAGGTGATTCGTAACCGGGCATTGGACTCGGTTGTGGTGTAACATGAGCATTTACAGGGGAAGCAGCTTGAATCGCTTGGCAAAAAGCAATCATTTTTTCTGCTGACGGAAAGTGCACAGACTGTATTAAATCGGTTCGTCGTTCATCCCATTTAGGAGTAGAATTCATACCTAATCGTTCAAGCAAAGCAGCCGTAAAGATCGCTCCCTTGAGGGCTTGTGAGACGACATGCGGAGCTAAGAAAAAGCCTTGGTACATTTCAAGCAAGCTATAAAGACTTGCTCCTCCCTCTGCTCCAATGCCTGGTGCTGCAAGACGATATGAGGCAAGCTCTATTAAGTCTTTTCTCCCAACGAGATATCCTCCAGTCTTCACAATCCCTCCACCAGGATTTTTTATTAAGGAACCTGCCATTATGTCGGCTCCAACTTCACATGGTTCCCTTGTTTCAACAAATTCACCATAACAATTGTCTACAAAAACGATGACATCTTTTTTAATTGTACGGACAAATTGGATCATTTCTTCAATTTGACCAACTGTGTATGATGGACGGTCACCATACCCTTTCGATCGTTGAATTCCGATCATTTTTGTTTGAGGGTTTATTTTACTTTTAATCTGCTCTTTGTCGATCCAGCCAGATTCGAGGAGGGGGACTGCTTCATAATTAATATGAAACTCTTTTAATGATCCATTTCCATTACCACGTATGCCAACGATTTCCTCAAGTGTATCATATGGCTTTCCCGTTATATACAGTAACTCATCTCCTGGTCTTAACACGCCAAAAAGAGCTGTTGCAATGGCGTGCGTACCAGAAATGATCTGCGGACGTACGAGTGCTGCCTCACCACCAAAAACGCGTGCGTAAATAGACTCAAGCGTATCTCTTCCAACGTCATCGTATCCATAGCCTGTAGACGGAGTGAAGTGAAAATCAGCAACTTGATGTTCCCTAAAAGCTGTCATAACTTTAGACTGATTAAATAAAGCAATTTCCTCTATTTCTTGATGATGTTCTCTTATTTGTTGCTCAATTTCCGTTGTTGTTGATAATAACTCTTTTTCGTTCTTAAGCTTTAACATTTAGTTCCTCTCTTTTCGCTCAACTATCGACCTAATCGCTAATTCATGTCCAAGCGCCGTGTCAGGAAGGACGAAACCACGTAACTCATAATGTTCAGTCTCTTCATTCCACTCCTGCTTTTGAATTAAAGTTGTTTCTCTACATCTAGAAAGCAAATTTCCCTCTTCTGCTCTTAATACTACATGATATTCAGTCATTTGCTCCATTAACTTCTCTTCAATAGCATGCTTTAGGCTTTCTAAGTCTTCTTGTTCAAAAGCACTAATTTCAATCGAATCTTCTTCGTGACTTGGAAAGAAATCCGAATGCTTCTGATCACTCTTATTATACACTACTAACTGTGGAATTTTTTCTGCCTCTAAATCTGTTATTAATTCTTTTACTGTTCTTTCATGCTGAACGTAATCCGGATTTGAACTATCTACAACATGCAATAACATACTTGCTTCTTGAAGTTCTTCTAGCGTTGATCTAAAAGCCGCAACTAAAGTCGTTGGAAGATCTTGTATGAATCCTACTGTATCAGATAATAAAACTTTCATCCCGCTAGGAAGAATGAATTGGCGCGTCGTTGGATCAAGTGTCGCAAATAATTGATTTTCTTCTAACGTTGCTACATCAGCAAGACGGTTCAATATCGTTGACTTACCTGCATTTGTGTACCCAACAATTGCCACCTGAAACACTTCATTTTGTTTTCTGCGTTCTCTATAGCGTTGACGATGCCCCACTACAGCTTCGAGTTGATGTTTAATTTCATCCATTCGTCTACGAATATGACGACGATCGGACTCAAGTTGTGTTTCACCTGGCCCCTTAGAGCCAATTCCACCTCCTTGACGAGAAAGTGCTAACCCTTGTCCTGCAAGGCGAGGTAATAAATACGATAGTTGAGCAAGTTCAACTTGTAATTTACCTTCACGCGATCTTGCACGCTGAGCAAAAATGTCTAGTATTAATTGTGTCCTATCAATTACAGTCGTTTTCGTGCGAGTATGCACGTTACGAATTTGACTTGGAGATAATTCATCGTTAAAAACGATTGTATCTACACCTTTTTCATCAATAAGAGCTTGTAATTCCTCAACCTTTCCCCTTCCTATATAAGTTGAAGGTTCTACCTTTTGCCTCTTTTGAGTCAACATCCCTACGACCGTACCCTTAGCTGTTTCAACCAGGCTTTTTAACTCATCCATCGAATGTTGAAAAGCAACGTCATCACCTTCAAAATCGCATCCTACAAGAACAACCTTTTCCGTTTCTCTATGGTTTATTTCTTGCAAATAATTCACACACCTTTCCCTTTATCATCTTACTCATTACTATTTGTTCTCGTTTATTTTTCATACGCATCATACCACGAATAAGACAAAAAAAGAAAAGTCGGGTACCGACTCTTCTCTACGTTAATTTCACATGAGAGGAATGAAAATTAAAATCCTCTCGTTTCATTGTTAGCAATGATTCTTTATCAAAGCTATTTTCTCGTAATAACCTGACAGCTTGCAATCGAATGGCTTCTTCAATTATATTTCGGATATAACGTCCGTTGCTAAACGTTCGTTGCTGTTCTTGTCTAACCTTCCTAATATGCTCCTTTATATGATATTCTCCATCTTTTGATAATTCATATTCACGCTCTTTTAACATTTGCTTAACCATTTCCATTAATTGGTCGGTTGAATAATTCGGAAAATCAATTGAAATAGGAAAACGTGATGGGAGACCTGGATTTAAAGATAAAAAATAATCCATTTCCTTTGAATAGCCTGCGAGAATTAAAACAAAATCATGTTGATGATCTTCCATTGCCTTAACTAAAGTATCAATCGCTTCTTTACCAAAATCCTTTTCTCCGCCTCGAGCAAGAGAATAGGCTTCATCGACAAATAAAACACCACCACTGGCTTTCTTCAACACTTCTCTAGTTTTTTGCGCAGTGTGTCCAATGTACTCCCCTACTAAATCTGCACGCTCAACCTCCATAAAATGCCCCTTAGTTAAAACGTCCAACTCATGAAGAAACTGAGCAATAATTCGCGCGACCGTCGTTTTACCTGTTCCGGGATTTCCTTTAAAAATCATATGAAGAACTTGTTTACTCGCCTTTAAACCTTGCTCTTCTCGTCGTTGATTTACGTAAAGCCAAGCATATATCTCATTAACAAGGCGTTTTACCTCTTCTAGTCCGATATACTCCTCAAGCTTTTTTTCGAATTTCGATAAAATTTCATGTTCTTCTTTTTCCTGTTCTGATTGAAATAATGAATCATTTTGGTTAAATGTGTCTACTCGTTTATGATTTAATACTACATTAATTCTTCCTCGTTTTTTTGAATTAACCGGGTTACTCATGTTGTACACCCCTTTGTTGTTCCGTTTAACCCATCTTTAGTTTTCTTCTACACTATACGCAAAAATGGGCGAACGTGTGACAAACACCCATTTTCTTTTGTTGTTTTGTTTATATGTACCATCTTACGCAAGAAAAAAAGGATGGATGCCTAATTATTGGCTTTATAAGTTATGAAATTAAAAAAGGCCATTCTAAAAAGGTTGTCTTTTCACCTTTTTGAATGACCCTTCTTCTATCTATTTTTATCAACTAAAACTTGACAACCGTACATAAGGAGAGATTTTATAAAGAAGCAGAAGGAAAGCTGATATTTTTTCATTTCAATGAGCGATGCATAGCGAATTCGTGTAAACCAATTTAATAAAATGTAAACAAAGAATGAATCAACGATAAAATTAACGACTAGGTACAACCAAAAACGCCCATATGTATACCTGAGTATCCAAATAGAACCGACAAAAAAAGGACCTACTGTAAGTGGAACAAGTCCTAACACATTTGGTTTTAGTGATTGGTAGAACCACCACCACTTTCTCTGTTGCGCGACAAATCCTTCAACCATAAGAAAAAGACTCATAAATAAGGCCCCTGGCCAAAAATGTTTGATGTTCTTTCTCCCTAAAAACGGAAAGGTTAACCAAGGTAAAATGATGATTGCTAAAATAAGCCATTTATTATTTCTCATATAGTCAGTCCTTTGTTTATTTTTTTAGGCTGTGTTTTCGCATACTCTGTTTTATATGGTTTAATCTGCAGATGCACGTTCGATTGCTCTAGTCACTCTAAGAGGGAAAATATATATTTCATAGCAACAATCTTTTTGGAAATAGCCTTTTTTTATTTTTCCTTTCTTATTTCCTCATTATTCTCAAGATCATCACTTTTCGACATTTTTCGAGTAAGGCGTTATCATTTTTAATTCCCTTATCCCAATTGCAGGAATTTTTAGCATGAATCCCTAATTATATAGAGAGAAAAGAGGTGTTTTAACTTGAATCAACTATTTCCAGAGTTTATAGAAGAGTATTTAAATGATCTTACTTTTAAAGGCCGTAAGGAATCAACGATCAAACGTTATATATACGATCTTAATGACTTTTCTTACTGGCTTCAAAAACACAGAGCAACTACAAATGATATAAACTGGAAATCCATTACGAAAGAGGAATTGAATTTATTTTTTGTACATTTAATCGAAGACAGAAAATACAATGTTAAAACGGTTAGGCGAATTCATAGTGTACTTCGTCAACTTGCCTCCTACAGGTCTTATCTTGGCTCAAGCGAACTTCATCCTATTAAAGAAATAGAAGCACCCGAACTTACTTTTCAAATTCTGCATGAATCTGAGTGGATTTCAGCACAGGAAAGATCAATCCTACTAGAAACCGCTTCATCTACAGTTGGCTTGTCCGATCAACAAAAGGAAACCTTCCCCTTCTATAAAGAAAGAAACGAGTTCATCATTCGGTTATTTTTAAACTATGGTCTCAACCTCCATGAAGTTCATGAATTGTCGATGAATCATATTAAATTTGAACGAAATCAAATTGAAATAAATCAAGAAAAAAACTCAAGAATAATAACCTTACAAGAGTCCGATAAAAAGCTGGCTTATCATTATTTTAAAAAGATCCCAGAACCTGTTCGCCCACGTTATTATAGTGACGATCCTTTTTTCGTAGCTTTTGATTTCAAAAGAAAAACGTTTCATTGGTCTTACACATTTGATCAACCTAAAAGAATGTCTATGATTGCTATCCAGAAAATGCTTAGACAAGAAGTATCGCGTTCTAATTTAAGAAAAGGTATTAGTGCTCAAACCCTTCGGAATACCTTTATTCTATCTAGCCTCTTAGAAACTCACTCACCTGAAGATTTAATCAAATCGATTGGTTATACAACTCCTTTATCTGTAAAGCGCTATTTATCTACAGTCGACTCTTTATCGAAAATACAAATCGAACAATTGACTTTAAGCGGGGCATAGTCATTGCCCCGGATAAAATATATAAATCAACTTTTTTTTGATTTATATATTGACAAAAGAAAATATTGGTAATATGATGAGTTCATCAAAATAAATTGATATGGTGAATATAACACTGAGGTCGGTCATTTTTTTATGTTTAACATCAAAAAAAATTGATATAAAAAAGGAGGGTTTAATACATGTACTTACAAAATGAATTAATAGCGAATCAACGAAAACGTGAAGTTGAAGAAATCTCTAAAGAAACTTGGAGATATAACAAACAGCGAATCAAATGCTCTAATTTCTTTCAAAGTCTATTAACACTTATTCACTTTTAGGAGGATATTATATGTGGACTGAAACATTAACGAGTTTTCTATTTATTGCACTGGAATTAACCGTGCTGTTTATCGTGATTTCCTTTGTAATTAGCTTACTTCAAGGATTTATACCTCTTGAAAAAATTGAGAGTAAACTAGCAGGTCGAAACAAACTCTTTGCTGCGTTAGCTGCAGTTGCTTTTGCTTTTGTAACGCCATTTTGCTCATGTTCAACGATTCCCATCATCGTTAACATGTTAAAGAAGAAAATGCCCTTTGGAATTGTGATGATATTTCTGTTTGCCTCTCCTCTTCTAGATCCAACTATATTAACGATAATGGGAGTTATTTTAGGTTGGCAGGTAACCGCTATTTACTTATTATTAACGATTATCTTTTCAATGATTATCGGATTCTCTCTTGAAGCTTTAGGTTTTGAGAAATTCGTAAAACAGGTTGTGATGACTGGGTACGATGAACAGAAAAGACGCTTCAGTCTCAAACAAGCAGTAAATGAAACTCTCTCTTTAATGAAAAGTGTCTTTCCATATTTATTAATTGGAGCGGCAATCGGTGCCATTATCCATGGTTTAGTCCCAACTGAGTGGGTTGCAAGCACATTCGGTAAAGATCATTGGTGGTTAATTCCTATCGCTGCCCTTATTGGAGTCCCCTTATATATTCGTTTATCGAGTATGATCCCAATTTCACAAATTCTTATTTTAAAAGGGATGGCACTGGGCCCAGTAATGGCGATGATGATCAGTTCTGCAGGTGCAAGCTTACCCGAAATTGTTCTTCTTAAATCAATTTTCAGGAAAGAGTTAGTTTTCATTTTTGTTCTATCAGTTATCACAATGTCCACTGTTTCTGGATTTATCTTTTATTTAATCTAATTTAAAAAGGAGATGTTATATATGTTATCACTATTCAAAAAAAACAAAAAACACCAACAGAGTTGCTGTAAGGTTGTGATTGAAGAAGTAAAGAAAGAGAATATTCCTCAAACAACTACAGACATGAAACAAGATTTGAAATAAATTCTACTGGTTTCATTTGTTCTTACACAGCAACAACAATTAATTATAAATCCTTAGTTATTATTATGTTATGACACAAAAATTGACCATCAAAATAGTAATTTTGATGGTCAATTCAACTTAATTGTGATAGTACTATTACCTATTCAGCTTCCTCTGCTTTTAATTGAACATTCCGCTGTGGCGCAAAAGTAGAAATCGCATGTTTATAAACAAGCTGCTGCTTTCCTTCAGTTTCTACGATCACAGTGAAATTATCAAATCCTTTGATTAAACCACGGATCTGAAATCCATTTGTTAAAAAGACAGTAACAGAAATATTATCTTTACGAAGCTGATTTAAAAATTGATCTTGAATATTAATTGGCTGTTTCATCGGGGTGTCCTCCTCTAATTGACTCTCTCTTTAATTCGATAAAGATGGAAATTCTCCTTCTATAAATAAACAAATTTCGTTAAAAGTTTGTTGATTCATTCCGGCAGAAACGTCGAACCATGTTGTGTTCGTCTTGTTTCGAAACCATGTTAATTGTCTCTTAGCATACCTTCTTGAGTTTTGCTTTAGCTTATCAACAGCTTCTTCTAACGTGGCAGAACCTTCTAAAAATTCATAAATCTCTTTATATCCAATTGCTTGAACGGACTGACAATCTCTAATTCCTCGTTCATATAAAAATTTTACTTCCTTTATAAGACCTTGTTCCATCATTAAATCTACACGATCATCAATACGCTCATACAGCTTTTGTCTATCCATCGTTAACCCAATCATAACATAATCATAGGGAGACTCACTGTCTTCAGCTGTTTGTTGCTTTGAAAATGGAATTCCGGTTGCTTTTGTAACCTCAAGAGCACGAATGACGCGCCGAAGATTGTTAGGGTGTATAGACTTCGCTGCTTGCGGGTCGACTTTTTCTAACATGTTATGTAATTCATGATTACCCACGCTTGTTGCTAGTTGCTCAAGTTCCTGTCTGTATGTCTCGTCTGTAGGCATCGCTTCAAATTGATACTGTTTAATAATCGCATTGACATAAAGCCCTGTACCCCCTACTAATAAAGGGATCTTTTTATTACGATTAATATTCGTTATTAACGGTACACACCGTTCTTGAAATTCAGCAACAGAAAATGATTCGTTAGGATTTTTAATATCAATAAGATAATGTGGTACACCTTCTTGCTCTTCTTCAGTCACCTTAGCCGTACCTATGTCCATTTCTTTATACACTTGCATCGAATCACCACTGATAATTTCACCGCCATATTTCTGAGCAAGCTTAACTCCTAAAGCTGTTTTCCCAACAGCGGTTGGTCCCACAATCACAATCAGTTTTTCTTTCATCATCTTCTCCCTATTTCAACAAATTCAAACATATTACTTTTGCGTATTTATATAACCGTAGTGAAAAGCAGCATGTTGTCTCTTCACCACGTTAAATCCAAATCGCTCAAAACGTTCACTTTTAAAATGATCTTTTAGAACAACCCTTGTTTTAGCAATGCGTAATGCATGAGCAATCACCTGATGATTTAGATCATCGTGGCAAGCAAATTGTTTTAACCCTTTAATGCCTGTTGAACCAGAAAGATGCTGATCAAACATTGGATCAAAGTAGACGACATCAAAAGATTGATCAGAAAGAGAGGCGAGATACGAGCTATGATTTACAGGAAGAACATTAATTCTTCTCATTGCTTCTAGCATCTCTTTCCCTCCTTCTAGCCAAGACTGAAGACCATTTCGAACAATATAAGCTAGCGTTGGATTTGCTTCGAGTCCAGTTACTGATCCCGTTGCCCCTACAGCTAACTGAGCAACAAGACTATCAGAGGCAAGCCCTAATGTACAATCTAAAAAAGACATCCCCTCTTTTAAACCAGCCGTTTCTACAAGTGGATCGTAACCGGTTTTGATAAACTGTTTGACTCGGAACATACTTGAATTAGGATGATAAAAAAACGGATCCCCTCCGGACTTTGAATGAAGCGTAAGTTTATTTTTTCCTACAACTAAGACGTCTTGTCCATAGATATCCATTAAATCTTGAACAGAATTTTCTTTGCGAACAATGAACGACGCTTTTAGTTGTTCACTACAAGTCTGGGCTTTTTCAGCTAAAACGTCAGCCCCTTTTCTAGCTGTTGTAACAATCATACTAGCTCCTCTTTCATGGTTGTTTCTTCCCTAAACATTATTACTTACATTACATCACTCGCTTAAACATCTTCTCTAGGGCATAAGTAGAAAAGTGGACGAGAATTGGTCTACCATGAGGGCAAGTGAACGGATCACTGCTTTTTCTTAATGATTCCAATAACGCAAACATTTCATCCTGGCGAAGATGACGGTTAGCTTTAATCGCAGCTTTACAAGACATTAAGATAGCCGCTTCCTCTCTAAGTTTAGCTAAATCTACTTTACGATGCAAAAGCAGGTAATCTATCATTTCTCTAATTGTTTCTTCCTCATGCCCTTTCGGAAGCCAAGTTGGATGTGAACGAACAATAAATGCTTGTGAGCCAAACACCTCTAAGAACACACCTACCGCATTCAATTCGTCGATATGCTCATTAATCGTCGCGACTTCCTGAGTCGTAAATTCAAAAGTTAAAGGCATTAACAACTCTTGGACGCTTGCATCCACCTCTGCTACTTTTTCTCGGAAAAATTCGTATTTTATTCGTTCCTGAGCAGCGTGTTGATCAATTAAATACATTCCTGTCTCATTCTGAGCAATTATATACGTTCCATGCATTTGTCCGACTGGATATAATGCTGGAATTCGATCAGAAACTTCTTCCTGAGAAACAGGAGCAGGAGATTCAGAGTGAGATTTCAGTGCTACTGGTTGTTTTTCTTCTCTTGATACTTCTACTACTTCTTCTATTTCTTGATTAGTTTTATCATGTTGGTAAGCTTTTGTGTAATCATTTTCTATAGGCTTAATAGATGGATTTACACTATTAGGTTCTACCGATTCTTCTTTAACCTGAGGGAGCGCTTCTATTTCTTTCCTATCTTCTTGAACTTGGTCAAAATTAAAAGCTACTTGCTCACTTTTATAAGGCTTGAATTCAGTTCTCTTTTGAATATCTGCAGCTGGAATTAAAACTTGTTTTTCAAAGGCTTCTTTTATTGATTGGGTGATGAGCTGACCTAGTTCTTCTTCTTTACTTAAGCGCACTTCTAACTTGGCTGGATGCACATTAACATCTATTAATTTAGGATCCATATCAATAGCTAATACGACTAACGGATATCGACCAATCGGAAGAAGGGTATGATATCCATCTTGAATCGCACGTGCTAAAGCATAGTTACGTATATATCTCCCATTTACGAAAATAGACATATATTGTCTAGAAGCCCGCGTTAATTCTGGTAATGCCACAAAACCAGTTATTTCGTAGTCTAGTGATCGACCAGAAATAGAGATCGTTTTTTTAGCAACGTTTCTTCCGTAAATTGAAGCGATAACTTGACGTATATCGCCGTTCCCCGATGTTCGTAGTACTTCTTTACCTTGATGGGTAAACTCGAAAGAAATATGCGGATGTGAAAGTGCCAGTCTATTCACTATATCACTTACATTTCCTGCCTCAGTATGAACGGTTTTTAAATACTTCAAACGGGCAGGTGTATTGTAAAAAAGATTCGTAACAATAATTTCTGTTCCTTTTCTGGCAGTGGCCGCTTTTCGACTTTTAATGAGCCCGCCTCAATGGTTAACTCTGTTCCAGGTCCATTCCCTGTACTTGTTTTCAAATTAACATAAGAGACAGAGGCGATACTTGGTAACGCCTCTCCTCTGAAACCTAACGTTGCAATTTGAAAAAGATCACGATCAGTCCGGATCTTGCTTGTAGCATGGCGATAAAATGCCGTTTCAACATCATCTTCTTCAATTCCATTTCCATTGTCTACAATCCGAATAAGCGAAAGTCCACCTTCTTCAATCTCAATGACGATATGGTTGCTATTTGCATCTATTGAATTTTCAACTAATTCTTTTACAATCGAAGCGGGACGCTCTACCACTTCGCCAGCAGCTATTTTATTAGATAGGGCATCATCTAATTTAATTATTTTTGTCACCAGAATCCCCCCATTACCTCTTGTTTTCTAACCTATTTCAATAATTTCTGTAAGTCATTGATAAACTGAATCGCTTCGATAGGAGTCATATTCAGTACATCTTTTTTAACTAATTTTTTCAATACTTTCTCTTCTTGTGAGGCTACAACCGTGGACGTTCGTTTATGATTTAAATCGTTGGTAACTTCGAGATCTTCCATAAATAAAGATAATTGTTGTTCTTCTTTAACTCGTTGCGTTTCGCTTCTTTGGGAAGCTTTTTGCTCAAATTTTTCAAGTAATATCTCTGCTCTTTTCGTTACTTCACTAGGTAATTCGGCTAATTCAGCCACATAGATTCCGTAGCTTCGATCAGCTTGTCCATCTACTACTTTATGCAGGAATACAACCGTACCACTTTCTTCTACAGCTGAGACATGAACGTTTTTTAAATCGGTCAACTCTTGATCTAGCTGTGTTAATTCATGATAATGAGTTGAGAAAAGAGTTTTGGCACGAACAGTATTATGAATGTACTCAATAATCGCTTGAGCTAATGCCATTCCATCGTAAGTTGATGTTCCTCTCCCTATTTCATCTAATAACAATAAACTGTTCTCCGTTGCCTTAGTCAACGCATATTTTGTTTCAAGCATTTCTACCATAAACGTACTTTGACCACTTGCAAGATCATCTGCTGCTCCGATTCTTGTAAATACTTGATCAAAGATTGGTAGTTTAGCAGCTGTTGCTGGCACGTAGCAACCAATCTGCGCCATAATAGCAAGCAAGGCTAATTGCCGCATATACGTACTTTTCCCTGCCATATTTGGTCCAGTAATTAACAGCATTTCCCTGCCTTGATGCATGTGAACATCATTGGCAACATATTGCCCTTTCTCAATGACTGTTTCTACAACTGGATGACGTCCATCTTGAATTTCAATTAATCGCTCTTTTGAGAAGGTCGGTCTTACATAATGTCTTTTCTCACTGATCGTTGCAAACCCAGCTAAGACGTCGATTTCACTAATAGCGCGTGCTAGATTTTGAATCTCATTCACATACTGTTTTGTCTCATCTCTAACTTCTACAAAGAGTTCATATTCCAGCTGCTCCATTTTTTCTTCAGCATTTAGAATTAGCGCTTCTTTCTCTTTCAATTCTGGTGTTATAAATCGCTCCGCATTTGATAGCGTCTGTTTGCGCTCATATCTTCCCTCAGGCAGCAAATGGAGGTTGGTTCTAGTAACTTCAATATAATAACCAAATACTTTATTAAACCCTATTTTTAAAGATTTAACACCTGTTTCTTGTTTTTCCTTTTGCTCTAACTCGGCAATCCACTGTTTTCCATTCAAACTTGCATCGCGATAAGAGTCGAGTTCCTGATGATAACCTGGTTGAATCATTCCACCATCAGTAACAGATATCGGCGGATCCTCAACTAAGCTTCTCTCAAGCAGTTCTATTAGCTGAGTAAGAGAATGACCTTCTTTAAACCACTTGTCTGTAAACGCAGGAGCAATTTTATTTATATACTCTTTTAACAGAGGCACCTTTTGTAGTGAGCGTTTCAACTGAACTAATTCACGAGCATTAACGCTACCGTAAGCAATCCTTCCTGCTAATCGCTCTAAATCATAAACATGTCTTAATTCATCTCTTAATTCTTCTCGTTCAAAATAACACTCTTTAAACGAGGTTACGAGAGTTAGACGTTCTTCTATCATCTGCTCGTTAATAAGCGGGCGATCAATCCAATTTTTAACGAGCCTACCTCCCATAGCGGTAACCGTTTGATCAACAATCGATAGAAGGGATCCAGCTTTTTTCTTTTCTCTTAACGATTCGGTTAATTCAAGATTTCGCTTTGTGTGAGCATCCATTTTCATATATGAGTTGTTTTGGTAATGACTCACTTTTTGCAAATGTCCTAGAGAGCGTTTTTGTGTACGAATCAGATACTGTAATAATCTAGAAAAACTAATAGATAATTGATCCATTCTTAAATGATCTACTAAATGCTCGTATTCTCTAGGCAATTCAGTTTCATTCTCAATAGAAATCGTTACAGAACACTTATCTTGTATTCTTTTTAAAACACTAGCCTCTAGATTTGATGAAACAACCAATTCTTTCGCTCCCGAAATGGCTATATCCTGAATAACTTCATCTAAGTCTCCTGCAATATGAGTTACTTCACATTGACCAGTGGTTAAATCTGTTCGAGCCAACCCGAAGGAACCATCGGTAAAATGGGTCAATGCAACTAAGAAATTGTTCTCTTTTTCTTTAATCATATTTCCATTCATCATCGTTCCGGGAGTTAATAACTTAACTACTTCACGTTTAACAACGCCCTTTGCTTGCTTTGGGTCTTCTACTTGTTCGCACAAAGCGACTTTATATCCTTTTTCAATTAATCTAGACATATATTGATCAGCCGAATGATAAGGAACACCGCACATCGGAATGCGATCCTCTCCTTGTCCACGACCAGTTAACGTAATTTCTAATTCTTGCGCTGCCTTTACAGCATCATCAAAGAACATTTCATAAAAATCGCCTAGACGAAAAAATAAAAAGGCATCTTGGTGTTGAGCCTTAATCTCTAAATATTGCTTCATCATTGGGGTAATCTGTGCCATTGTTGTCCTCCACCGTACGTATTCAAGTCAACCTTATTATAACATAGCTTCTTACAAGCTAGCATTAGGGATAAACTCCCTCCCAACTTGATTCACTCTAAACTAGTACTCGATTTACAAGTAAAAGAAAAATAGAGCAAGCCACTGTTTGGGCTCGCTCTATCGTCCTACTTATCAAATTCACTGTGAAGGAAATTTGGATCAAGACGCTCATATTCCTCGTCACTAACATCATCTGTGTAGTCTGCTGCTGCTGTAAAGTCGTCTAACAGCCCATCTGGGTTAACTGCTACGGCCACTTTTGTTTCACCAATGCATTCTACTAGGAATTCTCTCTCTACTTGAACATCAACATTTGCTCCGTTTTCAGAGATCGTTGCTTCAAGCGTATTAGGTTGTTGAACTGCTCTTGCAATAACATCCATTTCATCAGATAAAATGTTTGCATCTTGCATAGTAAGTGGAATCGCGTCTGAGTAAGTAACTGTTTGTGTTGCCACGTCTGTTTTCGTATTTTTATTATACGAGAACCAGACGTTAATGTCATAGCTTCCTTGCACTACAACCGTGTCACCCTTTTTTTCTGCGCTGTACTTGTGATTAATAATCCAGCACCCAAGAATGCTTGACGGTCTGTGTGAAGGGCTAATCGTATGAGTTGCTTCACAGAACTTACGACCTTTTCCACATACCGCTTTTGTAATAATTTCACGATAGTTAAATTTTTGAGACATGAAACAAAACCCTCCTCTTTCTCATATCATATCCAGTTGTCGGTCGCTCGTGTCGGCTACTTTTGCCTAATTCGCTCCGCCAAATGCTTCACTGTCATCCTATGCAGGGCGAATAACCAATGTGCTAAAAAAGAAATAAAGATGATGATAGCAAAGCGTTATCTGTACACGATATGTCGAGATGTTAAAGTTTAGTACATGAATCGAGAAAAGTTCTTTATAGCAACCATATTTTTTTCAGGTTACAGTTCCAAAAAGCTGAGCGTTCTTGGATTGTTCCCTTTAATATTTTATGCGTTTAAGTTTTAATAATGTCTTTAAAATGGTCATTTTCTCATACCTTGTTGTTTTTGGTAAAGTATATGTGTTTGCTCGATTTCACTATTTATTTAAAGAACATATTTACAAATAAAGCCTTTTAAATACAGGAAAAACCGGTAACCCTCAAACCCTTTTGTTGTTAAAAAAGGGCAGCTCGATTACCGGCTTGTAAATTAAATCATTAAACCCGAAATTTTTATTGGCAACCACCATCAAAGTAAGGGCTTTTCGTTGTTGTTCCTTTAAGAACATCTCCACCCATTGAAGTAATAATTTCCTCTGTTACTGTCTTTGAAATGGTGTTAGAGACCATCTGCAATAAATCATTTACTTCAAGTTGACTAGATTTAAATTCTTGAACAAGTGGGATTTCATCAATCTCAGTATGCAAGCCATCAATTTTAGCTTCGACTTCTTTCAAAGCTTCTGACTTTCCATAATGTTGCAAGTTAACAGCTTCTTTTTGAAGTTTTTTAATTTGGGCAATTAATTCTTGCACTCTCAAATGTTCATTTAATTGCTTTTCTGCTCTCTTAAAAAAATCAACTTCTTCTGTTTCTGCCATCATTTTTGCCAATTCTTTTGCTTTTAAACGAATTTCTTCTCTTGTATAAACTACTGTCATAGTCCTTTTACCTCCGCCATTTCAACAAGTTCACCTGTTAGTGACCAAGTTTTTGCTTCTGTTACTTTCACGAATACAATTTTTCCAATTAATGATTTAGGTGCTTTGAAGTTTACTAGTCGATTCGTTCTTGTTCGTCCAGCTAACACTTCAGGATTTTTCTTACTTTCTCCTTCAACAAGCACTTCTACAATTTGATCTTGATAATCGAGATTTTTCTTTGCAGAAATTTCGTTAACAAGCGCATTCAACCGAGCTAATCGTTCTTTTTTAACATCCATCGGAACATTATCTTTCATTTTTGCTGCTGGTGTTCCCTCACGCGGAGAGTAAATGTACGTATACGCACTATCAAACTCAATTTCGCGTACAAGCATAGCATTTCTTCAAACTGTTCTTCAGTCTCGTTTGGAAAACCAACAATTAGATCTGTTGTAAATGAAGCGTTCGGGATTGCCATTTTGATTTTATGAGCAAGTTCCAAATAAGACTCACGAGTATATTTACGTGCCATTAATTTTAGAATTTCATTATTTCCATGTTGAACTGGTAAATGAATATGCTCTACAAGATTTCCACCTTTTGATAAAACAGAAATTAAATGATCATCGAAATCTCTCGGATGACTGGTTGTAAAACGAACACGTGGAATATCAATCTTATGAATCTCATCCATTAAATCACCAAGGCCGTAATTGATATCGGTAAGGTCTTTACCGTAAGCATTAACATTTTGACCAAGTAGAGTGATCTCTTTATAACCTTGTCTAGCTAAATCACGAACTTCGCTAATAATGTCCTCTGGTCGACGACTTCTCTCTTTTCCTCTAGTGTAAGGTACGATACAGTACGTACAAAATTTATCACAGCCATACATGATATTCACCCAAGCTAGAGTCTTTCCTTGGCGAGCACGGGGCATATTCTCAACAATGTCCCCTTCTTTCGACCAAACCTCGATGACCATTTCCTTGCCATAGATAGCATTACGAAGAAGCTCAGGTAAACGGTGAATATTATGCGTACCGAAAATCAAGTCAATATGCTGATGTTTCGCCATGATGCGGTTAACAACATTTTCTTCTTGTGACATACATCCACAAACCCCAACAATGACTTCTGGGCGCTCAACTTTTAATGTTTTTAAGTGTCCAATTTCACCAAAAACCTTGTTTTCTGCATTTTCGCGAATCGCGCATGTATTAAGAAGAATTACATCAGCCTCTGTCGTTTCTTCAGTTGACTCAAAACCCATTTCTTGTAATAGCCCAGCCATATTTTCTGAATCATGTGTATTCATTTGACAGCCATACGTCCGAATGAGAAATTTCTTCCCTTTTCCAATTTCCTTCATATCATCAGGAATCAAGCTATCAGGACGAAGAACTTGTACATCCTCTTTCCCTCTGCGTTTCCCCTGTTTATAGTCAGGTTGATCATAGATTGAGATTTCGCGTCCAGCAATCCTAATCACCTTTTTGTTGTCTTCTTCTGATATAACTTTCGCATTCGAGAAATCAAAATACTTCCCATAATCTTTTTTTGGTTTCTCTTCTGTCTGGCTCTTATCAGCGTCTGAAGTATTTCCTAAACGTCCTAAACGTTGATCTTCGTTCATCTTTAAAACTCCTTCCTATCATACGTACAACCAAAATATAAAAAGCCCATCTGTTTTGAGCGAATTTTAGCGAAGTTTCCTTCATACATTATACGTGGAACTTTTCATAAACTCAATGAAACTTGTTTGTCGATTTCAGAACAAGTATAAAAGGTTCTATTAATAAGCTTTCATTAGAAAAAATTTATGATCTTCATACAATAAAAAATAGAAGAATGAACAGAAAAAATCGACACTTCTTTTAAGTAAGCGTCGATTTTTCATTGTTACATAAACTCAGTCATCAACTGATTAAACTTCTCTTCACTTATTTTTAAATCTTGGTGAGCAAGTGGCTTTTCATCATAGCTATCAATAAGCTGTTGGTAAGACGGTTGTTCCGTATTTTGATAGATAAGACCAGTCACTAGTCCATTATGCTCCATTAATGTCTGCATCGCTTTCATGCGATTATTCGGGTCATACTCTTCTACATCAGCTAGTTTCGTAATGTTTTGTTTAAACCACTCATATGTGTTCACTTTGTTGAATGTCACACACGGACTAAAAACATTAATAAGAGAGAATCCTTTATGATTCATTCCTTGTTCAATTAAAGAGGTTAACTCTTTCAAATCACTAGAGAAACTTTGAGCAACAAATGTTGCACCAGCTGTAAGAGCCATTTCCATCACGTTTAAGGCTGATTCAATTGAACCACCTGGAGTACTCTTTGTTTTAAAGCCCATGTCACTACGAGGTGACGTTTGGCCTTTCGTTAAACCATAAATTTGGTTATCCATGACAATGTAAGTAATATCAATATTACGGCGAATCGCGTGAATGGTGTGACCCATTCCAATTGCAAATCCGTCACCATCCCCACCTGAAGCAATAACAGTTAAATCACGGTTTGCCATTTTAACACCTTGGGCAATTGGAAGAGCACGTCCGTGCACACCGTGAAGACCATAGGAATTAATGTAACCAGAAATACGACCTGAACACCCAATACCAGAAACAACAGCAAGATCATCTGGTTCAATCCCTACATTAGCAGCAGCACGCTGAATCGCAGCTTGAACAGAGAAATCACCACATCCAGGACACCAGTTAGGCTTTACCTTGTTCCGAAAATCTTTAAATGTCGCCATTTACACCAACTCCTTGCTTGTTTCAACTAATGTCTTACACTTTTCATGTAATTCACCAGGTAAAAATGGATTTCCATCGTATTTTAAAACATTTTCGATTTTTACATTGCCGACATTCATTTTAATAATGTTCGCCAGTTGTGCAGTGGCATTATTCTCAACAACAACCACTTTATTCGCTTTTGCAATTTCAGTCATTAACTCATCAGTTGGAAACGGGTGTAATAGACGAATTTGTGCATGATTTACTTTTACTCCGTCAGCTTCAAGTCTAGGGATAGCTTCTTCTATCGTTCCACGTGTTGAGTTGACCCCAACCACTAACAAATCAGCTTGTTCATGCTCAGCATGTACATAAAGAGGATCTTTGAACGTCTTTGGTAAGTTAGCTAGTTTGCGCATACGCTTATCCATTTGAGCTACCCGATTTTCGGGAGATTCAGAAGGCTTTCCTGTCTCGTCATGTTCAACACCTGTTACATGATGAATCCCATTTTTCATGCCTGGAATAACACGATTTGAAACTCCAGTTTCGGTTACTTCATAACGCTTATAATAGGCTCCATCTATTCTCTCTGGAATCTCACTCTCAAGTCTTAGTGCACCACGTCGAACTTCTACTCGATTAAAATCAAGTGGTTCTACTGTTTGTTTTCCAAGAGACAAAGCTAAGTCTGTCACTAAAATAACTGGACATTGATATTCCTCTGAGAGGTTAAACGCTTCAACTGTATCATAAAACGCTTCTTCTACTGTACTTGGAGTAATTACAACTTTAGGAATATCACCATGAGTACTGTAGATCATTGCCATTAAATCAGACTGTTCTTGTTTCGTTGGTAATCCAGTACTTGGACCACCTCGTTGTGTATCTACGATAACAAGCGGTTGTTCTGTCATACCTGATAGACCAATAGCTTCTGCCATTAAAGATAAACCTGGTCCTGCTGAGGCTGTAAAAGCACGTACTCCAGCATAGTTAGCCCCGATCGCCATCGTACAAGCAGCAATCTCATCTTCTGTTTGAATAACCGTTCCACCAAATTCAGGTAACTTTTCAATCATATACTCCATAATTTCTGATGCCGGAGTAATAGGATATGCTGCCATAAAACGACTTCCTGCAGCAATTGCCCCAAGACCGATTGCATCATTTCCAATCATGAACATACGCTTTTTCCCATCTGCAGGTGCTAATTTCAAGTCAGGTAAGTCATTTCCAGCTTCATTTCGGAAAAAGGCTGCTCCTGCATGAATCGCTTCCATGTTTTTTTCAACAACGGAAGCTCCTTTTTTTAAGAATAAGTCTTCTACTACATCTTTATAACTTTCCGGATCTAAGCCTAATATCGCACTAGAAGCTCCAACCGCAACCATGTTTTTCATGAGTGAGGTTCCAAGTTCTGTCGCAATTTCTGTAAAGGGCACAGCAAACAAACGAGCATTGAACCCTTCCGTTACTACAGGATTGAACTTTGCATCCGCAATAATAATCCCGTCTTGACGAAGTTCATGAATATTCACATCAATTGTTTCTTGGTCAAATGCAACAAGTATATTTAAATCATCGGAAATCGAATTTAAAGGTTTTGTGCTTACACGAATTTTATTGTTTGTGTGCCCACCTTTAATTCTCGATGAAAAATGACGGTACCCATAAAGAAAATATCCTTGACGATTTAGGGCAGAAGCAAAAATTTCTCCTGTACTTTCAATACCTTCACCTTGCTGACCGCCAACTTTCCATGATAATTGCTCTCTCACTCTCTCCACTCCTTGCGTATCTATATAGACTCGTATCACATTTCGGTTATTTTCTAATATTTTAGCATTTTTCCGAGTATTTTACTAGAATTACTCGATTTCTGAAATGTTAAAAGCTATCAAACGTCCTTATAATAGTCTCTCTTATCCGAAAAAGCAAGCTTTTTCGGATAAGAAGTATATAAAGTTAACTCACAAAAAAAGAGGTTAAATCAATTGGTCATAACCAATTGATTTAACCTCGTGAGCTAAGTTTTATTATCTTGGCTCTACAATAATTTTCATTGCTGTGCGTTCTTCTCCCTCAATCTTAATATCTGTAAATGCCGGGATGCAAACAAGATCAATTCCACTAGGGGCTACAAACCCACGGGCAATCGCAATCGCTTTTATCGACTGGTTAAGCGCTCCTGCTCCAATTGCTTGAATCTCTGCTGCTCCACGTTCACGTATGACACCAGCTAGGGCGCCAGCAACAGAATTGGGAGTAGATTTTGCTGAAACTTTTAAGACTTCCATTTCTTGTACCTCCTCTGTAAACGATAAGTGGGCTGTCATGATTACGATTGTCGTCATGCATTCTGTGACATTAGCAAGGAAATCGCTAATCGTACAAGATGTTCATCTAATTCATCATATTTCAGAAAACCTATCCTTATTCCTAAAATCTTAAAATTATTATCGCTTACTCAAAAAATGGATGATCTTCGTTAATAACGACTCTTTTAATCGATGTCGCTTGACCTGTTTTAGGATTTAAATCAATCACAACACCATTTAATTGCTCACGACCTTCAGCGACATTAAAACGAACTGGTAAACTAGTTAGAAATCTATGCAACACTGCTTCCTTCTCAACACCCAAAATCCCATCATAAGGCCCCGTCATTCCCACATCGGTTAAATAAGCTGTTCCATCAGGAAGTATACGTTCATCTGCTGTTTGAACATGAGTATGAGTTCCAACAACTGCCGATACACGTCCATCTAAATACCAGCCCATTGCTTGTTTTTCACTTGTAGCTTCTGCGTGGAAATCAACAAAAATAAATGGAGTTCTCCCGTTGAGCTCTTCTAGTATTTCATCCACTTTTTGAAATGGACAATCAATCGCCGGAAGGAATGTTCTCCCCATCAAGTTAATAACAGCAATTTCAATTTGATTGAATTTAAAAAGTGTATAGCCTTTACCTGGAACACCAGCAGGGTAATTTGCAGGTCTCACAAGGGATTTTGCTCTGTCAATAAATTCAAAGATCTCTCGGTTATCCCAACTATGATTTCCTAACGTAACAACTTGTGCACCTGCATCTAAAAATCCTTTATAGATTTTCTCTGTTATTCCCTTTCCAGATGCTGCATTTTCCCCGTTGATCACGGTAATGGTTGGTTTGTATTTTTGTTTCAATTTCATCGTGTAGTCTTTAACCATTTTGCGGCCAGGCGAACCTACCACGTCACCTATAAATAAAATTCTCATATAATCTCCTTTATATCATGATGTAAAAAAGCAGAAGCCTCTTTACTATCTTTTACTATTATTTTCAAAGGATTCAGTCCAAGATTATATCAAAACAGTGTTCCAAAAAAATAAAGTGGCGTGAAACCGCCACTTTATTTTGCATATTCAACTGCTCTTGTTTCCCTAATGACTGTGACACGAATGTGCCCTGGGTAATCAAGTTCCTCTTCAATTCGCTTCGTAATATCACGAGCTAGCTTATGTGCAAGGGCGTCATCAACGACATCTGGTCGTACCATGATACGCACCTCACGCCCAGCTTGTATAGCATAGGTCTTTTCAACGCCTTCGAACGACTCTGAAATTTCTTCAAGTTTCTCTAAACGACGAATATATGTTTCGAGCGTCTCTCTTCTAGCACCTGGTCTAGCTGCTGACAATGCATCAGCGGCAGCGACAAGGGTCGCAATGATGGAGGTTGATTCTGTATCTCCATGATGAGATGCTATTGCATTAATAACAACTGGATGTTCTTTATACTTTGTAGCAAGCTCAACACCAATCTCAACGTGACTTCCTTCTACTTCATGATCAATCGCTTTTCCGATATCATGTAGTAAACCAGCTCGTTTCGCAAGTTTAACATCTTCTCCTAACTCAGAAGCCATTAAACCAGCTAAATGAGCAACTTCCATTGAGTGCTTCAAGACATTTTGACCATAGCTTGTTCTAAACTTAAGACGACCAAGTATCTTAATTAAGTCAGGGTGTAAACCATGTATACCCATCTCAAAGGTCGTTTGTTCACCATACTCTCTAATCGCTTCGTCCACTTCTCTACGTGACTTGTCGACCATTTCTTCAATACGAGCAGGATGAATCCGTCCATCTTGAACAAGTTTTTCTAATGCTGTACGAGCAATTTCACGACGAATTGGATCAAAACCAGATAGAATAACAGCTTCAGGTGTATCGTCAATAATTAAATCTATCCCTGTTAATGTTTCTAGTGCCCGGATATTACGTCCTTCACGACCAATGATGCGACCTTTCATTTCATCATTTGGTAAGGCAACAACCGAAACCGTTGTTTCTGCAACATGATCAGCAGAGCAACGTTGGATTGCAAGTGACAATACTTCTTTCGCCTTCTTATCGGCTTCTTCTTTCGCTTGTGCCATTCTCTCTTTAATAATAAGAGCCGTTTCATGAGCAAGCTCTTGCTCAACTTCACTTCGAATGGTTTCACGAGCCTCTTCGCGGGAAAATCCAGAAATTCGTTCAAGCTCAGTTTGCTGCTTGTTCAAGATTTCCTCCACTTTGCTATCCATCTCTTCAATTTGTCGTTGTTTTTTGGTGAGAGATTCCTCCCTTTTATCCAAAGACTCTTCTTTCTTATCTAAGGTTTCACTCTTCCGGTCAAGAATCTCTTCTTTTTGAACCAAACGATTCTCTTGTTTTTGAATCTCATTTCTACGTTCACGAACTTCACGTTCTGCTTCAGTTCGAATTTTATGAGCTTCGTCCTTCATTTCAAGAACTGCTTCTTTTTTACTCGCTTCCGCATCACGTTTCGCATCATCCAAAATTTGTTTTGCTGCATGTTCCGCACTGGAAATTTTCGCTTCTGCAATGGATTTTCGAACAAGATATCCAACAACTGCACCAATACCTGCAGAGACAACAAGCAAAATGGAGATGATTAAAATATCCATACTCTTTCACCTCCCCTTGCTATCTAATTGTTGGTTTTCAAATTTGTCATACTTTCAAGAATATTAAAAACAAACGCATATTACATTTGATCGCGGAAAAAAATAAATATGACATAAAACTTCACCGCATTCCACTTAATTTTAAAGCTCGTTCATATTAATGTCAAGTGTTGTCAATTTTAGTAACTTCACTAATTCCATCTTTTATCGAAACTTCATATGCCACATCGCCTGACTGTGCTAAATGATAGTTATGAGTAATCATGATAATTTGTCGATTAAACATTGTACTTAATGATTTAAGAAATTCATATAAATATAAAACATAATCTCCAGAAACATGTTTACCTGGCTCATCTAAAAGAAGAGGGCCCTCTCTTCTTGGTTGGACTGTTTCAATTAACGCGATCCTTAAAGCTAGTGTTACAATATCAACTACACCGCCGCCTCTAGAATCTTGTGGTCTCGTTTTAACTTTTACTCCCTCATACTCAGAAACTACATAGAATTCTGCAACCGCTTTGTTTCCATGCTCTTCAAGTTCAATTTGAAAAGAAAATAACGGACCAAATACATATTGCAATGCGTTGGTCACTAACGTTTCAATTTGTTGTTTTGCTTGTTCCCTCGCATACTCAGCTGATTGCTGTAATAAGACTCTTGTCTTTTCGTAAGTGTCTATCGTTTCAAAAAAAGAATCAAGCTCTTTGATCTTGTTCGCCAATTGTTCTTCAAGTAATTGTTTTTTTGCATCAAGCCTTGTCCATTGATCTTGAGCTTTCTTAAACCTTGCTTCGAGTTTCTCTAATTGAAAGGAGTAATCATTCATTGTTTAGCAATTCCTTAGGAATTAGATCCCATGTTTCTTTCAATGAATGATCAATCTCTCTTTCTAGCCTTTGTATTTCTTGTTCAAGTTCTTCAGGCTTAACTCCTAATTCTTCTAACTCAACTAGTAATCTTGTTTTTTGATTTTCCAATTCTTCTAATTTTGCTTCTGCTCTGTATCGCATATCACGTGCTTTGTCGATTGCCTTTTTTATTTGAGCCAACTGTTGTTCTACTGACATCGTTCTCCTCCTACTTCTGTTCACCATGCTTACAAATTTTTTGTCCACATGTAGGACAAGTTCCCATTTCTAATAAACGATCTTGCAACTCTTTCTCTGCTTGTTCTTGTTCTTTTATTTGTTTTAGTTTGAAATGCTTCCCATCAACAATTCTCATTTGATAATCTTTTATTTGATTTTGAATTAATTGTAGTTTCTGGTGTTTCAAAGACAATCTTTCTATATGCTCGTGCTTAAGCTTTAAGGCATTCATATCAGGTAATTTCCTTTGAAAGTTTTGAACTTTTGACAACTGAATTTGATTTTGTTGTAGCCTTTGCTGATAAGCATAAAGAGTTTCCCTTTTGCTTTTTTGTTCCATAATGTTATTGATTTCGTGAATGTTCACCGAGTCTATAAAGGTCGTTTTCTTTAGTTGGTTTAACTGCTGGTCTATTGATGTTTGTAATTGTTTCATATAACTGCATGTTCTTTAAATTTTTGTACTTGTTTCACTTCATCTAGCAATCTCTCATAGTTCGAGCTTACAGTTCCTGTGTGTTGTGTTTTTTCAATCCAGTTATGGCAAATTTGAATAGAGCGTTTTAATTCGTCATTTCTTTGTTTTTTTTGTTTAAATATTAAAAAACGCTGAACCAATTGTTGTACTCGATTAAACCCTTCATCCCAATTGTCTACATCTTTGACTAACCTTTTTTTGGTTGATGCTAGCTCCTCTTCTTTCTTCATCTGAACCCACTTGGATTGTAACTTCACAAGCTTCTCTTTTCTTTTTAACATTGTTTTAACTTTTTCTATTCTTTGTTCAGAGCTTACTAGTTTATGTTGTAACTCACTTAAACCATTAAATGGCTCTAAATCACTGTTAAGTTGTTCAATGATTGCTTGTTCTTGCTTCATCTTGAGATTCAACTGAGAAAGATCCTTAGTTGTATCGCGAATAGCCATGTCTAAAAAATGAGCCCCGCTTATGCGACCTAGTGTTTTGGCACGGATTGAGCTAGTTTGTTCTAATAAGAAAGGACCATCTAGTTGCTGAGATAGATGAATCATTAATTCATTATCATGATCAATTCTCATCAACCCCATGCCATGAGATTCAATTACTTCCTCAGGAACATGAATCCCGAACCCTTCAAGAACTAGATCTTCATGTCCTGCTTTCTTAATCGTATACCTGTTTTTAGAACCAGTTCTCTCTCGAATGATAACCGTCTCGTTTTCGAAAGTGATCGACACTCTAACAAAGTCTCCTGATACTCGGATAAAATCCGTACCACGTGGTTGATTGTATAAAACCCAACGAATCCCTCTTAATATTGCTGTTTTCCCACTATCTGATTGTCCGACAATCACATTTAAACCGTCGCCAAATTCAATATATGTATCTAGATGAGATTGAAAGTTTTCTAGTCGGACAGCTTTAATGTTTTTCATACTCTTCATCCTTCCACATTTCCTCAACGACTGTCATTCTTCTAAGTGCCTCTTGCTTCACTTTTTCTTCTACATTTTTCAAAGAAGCAATTTCTAAGATAATATCACTCATATTAAGAGATTGAAATTGACTTGATTCTTTTACTTGCTGAACAAAACTATGAAGTTTTTCTTCTTGATGAACTGCTTTCTCAAGAAATGTTCGGTCTAAAACCGCTTCTCCCTTTAGTGCAACTTTAATCGGAACTTCTCTCAACAATATTTTTTCTTTGGCAACATCACCAATAATAACTTTCGGCATTCTACTCATTTCAGACCAATGATTATTTACTCGAGCTAATGCACCAGGATTACAAATAAATTTTCCATTTCGTTCTTTAATGCCAAAGCCACCATGAAAGTGCCCAGTAAATAAAATATCTGCTGTCGTACCCCAAATATGGTCTATCAGTGTATGAGGTACACCTTCTGGTAGTGCCTTTTCTACAAGCATACTATGGACCATATGAATGAGTACATCTGCTTCGGTTGCATTAGTTGGGTAATAGTCTAACTTAGGATCTCTTTGATCTAGGTCATAATGGTATGGTTGACCACTGATTTGAATTCTCAAACCATCCTTTTCAAATAATACTGGCTTTGTCTGATCAATCACAGTCATAATTCCAAACGAATCCATAAGTCCTAGCATCGTTCTTGAAATCGTTTCTGGATTGTGACCAAACGTGTCATGATTACCTGCTACTACGTATATCGGCATGTTTGCTTTCATCCAAATTTTTGCAAATTGCCCAACGACGTTTGGAGCTAAGTCTGGACGATCAAAAACATCTCCTCCATGTAAAATCATATCTACTTTTTCGGAATTAGCCAATTCAATGACTTCAACTAATTTAGCTTTTAACGTTTCTACATAAATATCTAAACGATTTTTGGGTGTTGTTCCACGTATATGTGTATCGGTCACATATAAAAACTTCAAAGTTCATAACTCCTTTTTATGTCCATTATTCTATCAACATTCTTACTTTATAAGAAACATATAAAAAAATAAATAAGCACCTCAAAAAAGGTGCTTATTTACCATTTTCATATAAAAGCCTTATTTTAAATCAAACGGAATTTCTTCTGGCTCATCTGTAGCTGGCACTTCAATTTCACCGTTAAGTCCGTGATGATCACGAATAAGTGTTTCAATCTGCTCAGCAAGATGTGCATTTTCCTTCAAAAATTGCTTTGAGTTTTCGCGACCTTGCCCTAAACGCTCTTCATTAAATGAATACCACGCACCACTTTTTTGAACGATATCAAGTTCAGCTGCAATATCCAAAATAGATCCTTCACGAGAGATTCCTTCTCCGTACATGATATCAACTTCAGCTACTCTAAATGGTGGCGCTACTTTATTTTTTACAACTTTTATCTTTGTTTTATTACCAACCATATCATTTCCTTGTTTTAACGTTTCTGCACGACGAACTTCAAGACGAACAGATGAATAGAATTTTAATGCACGGCCACCTGGTGTTGTTTCAGGATTACCAAACATAACCCCTACTTTTTCACGGATTTGGTTAATGAAGATGGCAATGGTTTTAGACTTATTAATAGCTCCTGAAAGCTTACGCAGAGCTTGCGACATTAAACGAGCCTGAAGTCCAACGTGGCTATCTCCCATATCTCCTTCAATTTCAGCTTTTGGTACAAGAGCCGCGACACTATCGATAACGATAATATCAACTGCTCCACTTCGTACAAGAGCTTCAGCAATTTCTAAAGCTTGCTCCCCGGTATCTGGTTGTGAAAGTAACAATTCATCAATGTTTACTCCTAGTTTCTGTGCGTAAACAGGATCAAGAGCGTGCTCAGCATCAATAAATGCAGCTTGACCACCATTACGTTGAACCTCAGCAATTGCATGAAGAGTTACAGTCGTTTTACCTGATGACTCCGGACCATATACTTCAATAACACGTCCCTTAGGATATCCGCCAACCCCAAGCGCAATATCTAATGCAAGAGCACCACTCGAAATGGTTGATACTCGTTGCTCAGCTTGTTCACCAAGCTTCATAATGGACCCTTTACCAAATTGTTTTTCGATTTGACGTAGTGCCATATCAAGGGCAGCCTTACGATCACTCATTAAAATCTCTCCTCTATAATAAAAAATATATATATAAAATTGGAAAAGCGAATCTATGTGTTTTGTTCTTTTCTATCATACCTTGTTTTTTCGCTTTTGCCAAGAGTTTTTACGAACATTTATTCGCTAAAATGGTTTAGGGAAATTAAGGGAATAAGAAGGAAATAAGAAAGAGTCAAAGAGGGTGAGACTCTTTCTTATTTAATAACTAACGACGTGTTGGAGTTGTCCTTTGTTCACGTGTAACAGGGCGTTCACGCTTTGGACGTGGTTTTGCAGGCTCTAGGTTAATTCTAGCTCCACTAATGCGTGAGTAACGAAGGGCTTCGTATACGAATGGAGCCGACTCCTCAGGAACTTCTACGAACGTAAAGTTTTCAAAAATATCAATTTTCCCAATTGCTTTTCCTGGGATGCCAACGAGTTCAGAAATAGCTTCAACTAGTATTTTCGGAGTCATGTTGACATTTCTACCTACATTGATAAAGAAACGAACCATTCCTTTTGCAGCACCAGTATCTCCAAAATTATAACCAGACTCTTCAGACGTTGTAGACGGAGAGAAATTTAGTTTTAAAAGTGCAGATACCACATCACGAGCAGGATACTCGTTAAGAATCTCTTCAACAAGAGGAGTAAATAGCTCTACTTCTTTTCCACCGTTCGTAATTGCATCTGCAATTAATTTCTTCCAGGAATTTTGTTGTTTCACAACCACTTCCTCAATAGTTGGAACATCCTGAGATGGAATAGTCATCTTTATCTCTTGTTCAATAGAACGTAAATGTTTCATCTCGCGAGGTGTAACTAGCGTTAAAGCTAAACCTTTACGACCTGCACGACCAGTCCGTCCAATCCGATGAACGTAACTTTCTGGATCTTGCGGAATATCATAATTTATGACATGAGTCACATTGTCAACATCAATACCCCGGGCGGCTACATCTGTAGCAATTAAAAATTCAATGGAAGAATCTCTGAATTTCTTCATGACAGCATCACGCTGAGACTGTGTTAAATCACCATGTAACCCATCAGCCAAATAACCGCGAGCTTGTAAAGCTTCAGCCAATTCTGCAACACCTTTTTTTGTGCGACAGAATAAGATTCCTAACTCAATGTCTTCACTATCAATAATTCGACACAGGGATTCAATTTTATTTCTTTCTAACACTTTATAGTACATTTGGTCAATTAAAGGAGCTGTTACTTCCCCTTTGTTAATGGTTACTACTTTTGGGGTAGTCATGTACTTATGCGATAACTTTCTAATTGCTTGAGGCATAGTAGCTGAGAATAATAGCGTTTGTCTTTCTGTATTCACTTGTGAAAGAATAGACTCAATGTCTTCAACAAATCCCATATCTAGCATTTCATCAGCTTCATCTAGGACGACCGTATGAACTCGGTCCAGTTTAAGTGTTTGACGTTTTAAATGATCAATAATTCTACCAGGTGTACCAATTACAACTTGAACACCCTGTTTTAAGGCACGTATTTGATGTCCTATCTGTTGACCTCCATAAATAGGAAGTGTTCGAATCGACTTATGTACAGACAACTTTTGTAATTCACCTGATACTTGAATCGCAAGCTCTCTAGTTGGAGTTAAAATTAAAGCTTGGACATAACGGTCAGAAGTAACTTTATCGACTACAGGAATTCCAAATGCAGCGGTTTTACCTGTTCCGGTTTGCGCTTGTCCAATCACATCTCCTCCCTCTAAAATAACTGGTATCGCTTTTTCTTGTATGGGAGATGGTTCTTCAAATCCCATGTCTTTAATTGCTCGTTTGATTGAATCTGAAATCTGAAAATCATTAAAATACGTTGTCATTCCGCTTTATTCCACCTTTTCAATTGGTTCAATAAATAAAAACATCCATATTTAATCGCACGGTCTCGAACCGCTTCTCGTCCACCGGCTAAGTTTAGTTGACAATACATAGGCTCTGCTGATAAACCAGCAATTCCAATGAACACTGTACCCGGCTCTTTGTTTTCCTGAGTACCTGGACCCGCCACACCAGTAAAACTAATAGCTATATCGGAATTTAATTTTTCTTTTGCTGAAGCGGCCATTTCAATGGCACATTCACTACTTATTACCCCATGTCGATCAATTACATCTTTCGACACACCTAAAACTGATTCCTTCACGTCCGTGGCATATGAAACCACTCCTCCTCTAAAAACAGAGGAAGCCCCTGAAAAAGAAGTGAGTAATCCTGAAAATTTACCACCAGTTAAACTTTCTGCTGTAGCTATCGTACAGCGTTTTTCATTCAATTGCAAAAAAAGCTGCTCCATCAATGAAGTATCATCATACCCATACATATACTCCCCGACACGATCCATGATAAGTGCTTCAGTTTCATCTAATAACCGGTTCTGCTCTTCTATATTTGAGTGCTTTACAGTTAATCTTAATGTTACTTCTCCTTCATTAGCTAATGGTGCGATTGTCGGGTTTGTTTGAGATTCAATCAAATCAAGTAAGTCTGTTTCAAGTTGAGACTCTCCAATACCAAAAAACCTTAAAACTCTAGAAGTGATTGATTCAATACCACCTATTTGGTTTATTAAATAAGGGAGTAATTCATTTAAAAACATAGGTTTCATTTCTTTAGGTGGTCCTGGCAATAAGATGAATTGACAGTCTTCAAACGAGGCTATCATACCTGGAGCCATGCCAAAATGATTTGCTAAAACCTGACTATCTTCTATAACCAACGCTTGTTTTCTATTGTTTTCAGACATCGGTTTATTTCGCTTTTTAAAATAGTTTTCAATATAATGAAGCGATTCCTGATGATAAACAAGCGGTTTCCCAATAAGGTCTGCAACTGATTCTTTGGTTAAATCGTCTTTCGTTGGACCTAATCCACCTGTCAAAATAACTAAATCTGATCTTGATCTAGCTTGTCTCAATGCCTCTGTTAAGCGTTTGGAGTTATCTCCAACCGTTGTTTGATAAAAAACATTTACTCCTATAATGGCAAGTTTTTGAGAGATGAAGGTTGCATTTGTATTTACAATTTGCCCGAGCAATAGTTCTGATCCCACAGAAATAATTTCAGCGTTCATTGTATCGACCGCCTTCTATTTTGATTTGAAAATAATATGTTGGTTTTTCTGGAAATACTCGATCCCTGATACGATTGTTAAAAACGTTGCTACCCATATAGCTATCATGTCAAAAGGTAAGGAGATTGCTTGGAATGGGAAATTATGTAACATTAAAGCTGATATTGCCACAATTTGAGTAATTGTTTTTAATTTCCCTAATTGGCTAGCTGCAATAACTGACCCATCTGCCGCAGCAACTAACCTGATGCCAGTGACTGCAAATTCACGACTAATAATGATAATCGCAATCCACGCTGCAAGAAGCTGTAATTCAACTAACGCAACTAATGCTGCGGTTATTAACAACTTATCTGCTAATGGATCTAAAAACTTACCTAAATTAGTAACTAGTTGATATTTTCTTGCTAGATAACCATCTAAAAAGTCAGTAACAGCCGCTATGATGAAAATAATTGCTCCGATCAAATGAGCAATCGGAATCACCGTACCTAAAAAATTCACGTCACCAAACGAAAAAGGCACTAATAGGAAAATCATAAATAATGGAATAAGAAAAATTCGAGAAATCGTTATTTTATTTGGTAAATTCAACAAGGTTCCCTTCCTTCATTCAGTGTAACATTTTAAAAACATTTACTTTCTCACTTTAAAATCTGATATTAAGACAGGTTATAAACATTGTACCATAATTAAGTCAAATTGATAAATTCAACCATTATTCAAATAAAAAAAGACTCCAGACTCACAAGGGACGAAATACTAAGTTCGGTTTCTGCTAAACACTAGCAGCTTGAACGTTTCGTTCGTCCCCGTGAGGACTTCTGAGTCTCTTTTTACTCTTCAGCTTCATCAATGATTATAATATCAACCTTTTGATGCGTTCTATCTAGAGGAAACTCAAACTCCTCACCGTTAATAAAGAAATCAACGTTTTGCGATGCACCAAAGTTAAAAACAATTCGTTCCTCCGCTGATAAATCAAGAGTTACTTTTTCCCCTGTTGGAGGTTGACCGCTATAAAATACTCTTCCCAAAGCATTTTTAACATCGATATATGAACTACCATTTAGTTCAATCAATACATCGGACAATTGTCCATCTTTCATTTCAAAGTAAGATGTATTGCCAGAGCTTTCAATAAAAGTCAAGGTGAAAGATGGTTCCGGCTCTGGTTCAACCTCTTCCTCTTCTACTTCATCTAGCTCTTCTGTTTCTTCGGTCCCTGTTTCTTCCTCAGACTCAGGTTCTTCAGGAATTCCAACTTCGTCTGCAAATTCTGCATCTAAGTTTTCACTATCATCTGGAGCAATGGCTCCGTCTTCCCTAGCTCCACTACCTTGAGCCATAATCCAAATCCCCACTACTACAGCTGTAATAAAGATTATTGCTGCGAGCGCTGGTAAGAACGAACTTTTCTTATTTCTTTTTTTGGGTGGCGTAACTGTTTTTGTACGTTCAGAACGTGATGGCAAAGTCACAGCTTCCCGTTGAGGATTTGGCAACTCGTTCTTATATTGATCAAACAATGGATCTGGATCTAATCCAATAGCTTCTGCATACGTTTTAACAAACGCTCTCGCATAGAAAATGCCCGGTAAAGTATCGAAGCGTCCTTCCTCAATCGCAATTAAATATCTTTTTTGAATTTTGGTCGTTTGTTGCAGGTCGTCTAATGATATACCCTTTTGCTCTCTTATTTCCTTTAAATGTTGACCTAATTCTGACAATCCTAACACCTACCTACACTCTTTAACTTATATCAAAAGAAGAAAAACCTGATTCTACTACCTCGTATGTAATTTCTTCCGAGTCATCATTCCGTAGCTCAATAATGCAATCAAAATCATCTAACTCGTACTCGGTTTCACGTACGAAAATATCTGGATGCTCAACCACTTTAACTGCTGGTAGCCTCATAATGTCACTGACAAGCATACGGTGTTTTTCTGTTGATCGCATCGTTGTTACAATTCCATCAATAATAAAAATATGATCTTCACTCATTTCATCTTCAGCAAGTGTACTTCTAACCGTTTGTCTGAGCAACGTTGAAGAAATAAACGACCATCTTTTATTTGCACAGACACTTGCTGCGACAACGGACTCGGTCTTCCCAACACGAGGCATCCCTCTAATACCTACTAGAAAATGTCCATCACGTTTAAATTGTTCAGCCATGAAATCAACAAGTAGTCCAAGTTCGGTTCGGATAAAACGAAATGTTTTCTTGTCATCAGCATCCCGCTCTATATAACGACCATGGCGTATCGCGAGCCGATCCCGTAATCTTGGTTCTCTCACTTTTATCACACTAATATCTTCTATTGTTTCCAAGATTGCCTGAAATCTAGCGACTTGGTCATCATTGGAGCTTCTAATAAGCATTCCACGTTTCATGTTGTCAACACCATTAATCGTAACAATGTTAATCGCTAACATCCCTAAGAGTGAAGAAATATCTCCAAGTAAACCAGGTCTATTATTATGTATTTGATATTCTAGATACCATTCCTTCAAACTCATTTACCTCACCCTTTGTATGTAAATAAGACATTGTATGCATCTTAACTATCATCATAATTGATTTTGAATGTAAATGAAAGAACTTTGTCGGAAATAATTGTCCATTGACAAAGATGAGTTTTCTAATAGTTCCCTTAATAACAGTTTGCTTCCTTTAAAGGAAATTATGTGTCGCCCATAAAGATAAAAAAACGTCGCGATACGCGACGTTTTCTTACAAACATTAACCTTCGTTTTGAACAAGTTTAACCATCATGTTTGCAATTGCGTGTTGCTCTTGCTCATCTGCTACTTTCCATAGCTCAGCTAAAACGCGCTCTTGCTCATTTTTCGGTTCAACTTGCTGCGCCAAATACTCACCAACTTGATAAGCAACATCAGACACAACACTTTGATTCATTCCTTCTTTTTGAGCTTGGTTTAAACGATCTCCAAGAAAATCTTTCCATTGATCCCAATTGTCAAGTACAGACATATTAAGCCCTCCCTTGTAATGTACTACGATCTTATTTTTTCAAATAAAAACAAGATTATTCATCATATAGCTTTTTTCATGTTATTTTCGTGATTTAACAATACCATGCTCCATTTACTGAAAGGATCTGTCCGTTTATGTAATTTGCTCGATTAGAGCTCAAAAATTCAACAGCATGAGCTACATCCCGAGGGTTCCAATTCGATTTGCTGGTATTTCTTCAGTCAGATCTATGAGAAAATCTTCGTTAAGCATGTTCGTATTAATCGCTCCTGGCGCGACTCCATTAACTTGGATTTGGCTTGGCGCTAACTCTTTAGCTAAACCTTTTACAAAGCTGTTTAACCCTCCTTTAGCGGCTGAATAAGTCACTTCACAAGAAGCACCAGTTAAGCCCCAAATAGACGATATAACAATGATTTTCCCGTGTTGTTTCGATATCATATTAGGCAGAAGGCTTCGAGTAATCTTCATTGGATTTAATAAATGGATATTCATGATATCTTTTATTTCTTGGTTTGTCATGTCAGTGAATAAACCAAAGTGTGATACGCCAGCATTATGAACAATAATATCAAATGAAATGTCGCTTGGAATTGCCCGCAGAAGTTGTTCATCACCTGCTTCTTTAGTTAAATCAGCTTGAATGACGTGAACAGTCGCTCCTTTTTCACGACATTCCTTTGCTGCATTCTTTATCTTTTCCAGACTCGTACTATAATGCAAAAAAAGAGAGCAGCTTGGAGATGCCAGCTCTCTTGCAATCGCAGAGCCAATTCCTCCTGATGCTCCCGTAATTAATATATTTTTCACGTTACTCTTCAAACCCCTCTGCTTTCACTTGACACACTGTGAATCGTTCAAATTGGAAGTGATCTTCAAGAACTTCTTGCAAATGATCTGCATTCAGACTCTCAAGCATAGAAACAACATCAAATAAATTCATGTTGTTAAATTCATACCTAGTAAACTGGTTTGCAATATACTCTGGTGAATTTAACGAACGAAGGAATGAACCAATTTTTTTCTTAATTGCACGATCTACTTGCGCACCCGTTAAATTTGTTTTCTTGAATTTTTCTACCATTTCTTTAATTCGATTAGAAAGCTTATCAGGATACATTGTATCCCCACCAATAATCGTAAAGCCAAAACCCTCCTCAGCAGAGTAATCAAAGGAGAATGAATCATCAATTAATCCTTCATCAAATAACGCCTGATAGTTATCGGAGCTTTGACCAAACATAAGATCCAGGAGAACATTTAAAGATAGCTCCCTTTTTAATAAATCATTACCTTGACGGGTAGCTCCTTTTTCTTTAAAGCCCATCAGACATTTAGGGGTTTGGACAGGCATTGAAATGACATGCTTTTCTTTAGCAACTGTATCTGGTTCATCATCAAAGAAACGTTTAATTTCTTCTGGCTTTGCGAACGTTTTATTAGATTGATTTTCTTTTACTTGTTCCATTACCTGATGTGGATCAACAGGCCCAGTAACAAACAAAAGCATGTTAGCTGGATGGTAAAAAGTTTCGTAACAAGTATACAATAAATCTTTCGTAATCTTTGAAATAGATTCAATAGTGCCAGCAATATCAATTTTTACAGGGTGAGTATGGAACATGTTCTCAATAACCCCAAAGTAAGCTCTCCAATCTGGGTTATCATCATACATCGTAATTTCTTGGTTGATAATGCCTTTTTCTTTCTCAACGTTTTCTTCTGTAAAATAAGGATGTTGAACAAAATCAATAAGAGTATCTAAGTTTTTTTCAACATTTGTTGTGCTCGAAAATAAATAGGCCGTCCTAGTGAAACTAGTAAAAGCGTTAGCAGATGCACCTTGTTTACTAAAATCTTGGAACACATCTCCCTCTTCTTCCTCAAACATTTTGTGTTCCAAAAAGTGAGCGATCCCATCAGGAACTTTAAGCACCTCATCTTTTCCAAGAGGAGTGAATTGTTGGTCAATAGAACCATATTTAGTCGTAAAGGTAGCAAACGTTTTGTTAAAACCTTCTTTTGGAAGAACGTATACGTCTAAGCCATTATCGAGCTTTTCGTGATAAAGAGTTTCTTCTACTTGAGAGAATTGAACTGGTTTCATTTGTTCTCCTCCTTACCTGTTAAAAAATAAATTGTATCCAAACGAACTTTTTGAGCGACATTTACAATATCCTCTTTTGTAACAGCATCAATTTCAGTCATCCATTCGCTAATTGAACGCTTTTTGCCACTCACAACTTGATGGTAGGATATTTCAACTAACCCTCTTGCAACATCTGCCGTTTCTAATATTTGGTTTTTAAGCATCGCTTTTGTTTGTTCAACTTCAGCATCAGTAAAGTCACCTTTTTTCATTGCTTCAAACTGTTCTTTAATAATTTCAACAGCGCGATCATATTTATTGAATTCGATTCCAGACATGACCATGAGAATTCCTTTATGACTCTCATATCTTGATGCAGCGTAGTAAGCTAAACTTTCTTTTTCACGAACATTAATAAAAAGTTTTGAATGTGAAAACGCACCATAAAGTCCATTGCACACCTGCATGGCAACATAGTCATCATCGCCATAAGTAGTATAAGTTCTAAATCCCATGTGCAGTTTCCCTTGCTTCACATCCTGTTCTTCATTCACAATTTTAACGTCAACGATCTCAGGACTAGCTGTTGTCTTCGTTGAAGTAACAGAATTCGCTTCAGCCAATTTTTGAAACTTAGAAGAAACTAATTCTACCGCTTGACGGTCATCTATGGCTCCAACCATATACAAATCAAATTGATTTGATGCTAATACTTCTTTGTAATAGTTAAACATCGTTTCAGGTGTGATTGAATCAACTTCTTCTTCTTGACCAAAAGCAGTTAGGGCAAATGGCTCATTCGTACACATCTCTTCTGTTACACGCACATTAGCATAACGCATTTTGTCATCATAAACGGATTGAATCCGTTGTTTAAGAGAGCGCTTTTCGCTTTCGACAACAGATTTTGAGAATGAATTACCTTCTAGATTCGGTTCGAAAACTACTTCAGCTAACAACTCAATGGCTTGTTCAAATAAAGGTGTGGAGTCCGTTAAAAACCGTTCATTCGCAACATCCAAACGAATAGTAATAACGTGTTCTTCACCTTTTTTTTGAACATCCGTTGCAAGCATAGCCCCATACATGTCATCAAGACGTTCACGCAATTGCTTTCTAGTTGGACTTTTTGCCGTACCATTTTGTAATAAGTGCGGAAGTAATGCCCGCATTGCCACCGTTTCTTTTGTTAGCGGTGCTTTTATCATTAAAATAAGTGAATTGGTTTTATATTTACTTGTTTTCATGGAATGAACTGTTAACCCTTTTAATTCATGAACAGTTTCCGCTAATTGCTCCACGCTCATCATCTCCTTTACCAATCTTACATAGGTTATGCTTATACTCTTTTTCTTACTACGTGAAACTTAAATTTATCTGCACGAAAATAGTTTAAAGAATATAATAAAGGTTGTTCTGACTGATCATAGTGCATTTGCTTTAGTAACAACAATGACGATCCTGGATCACACTCTAATATCTCAGATACATGATCATGATAGCCAATTGGTTCAATATAAGTAACAGCATAAGTAATATCTCGACCTAGTTCCTCTAAAAAACGAAAAATTGATTTTGTTTCATGTATGGAATGGTTTTTAACAAGATCATTTGGAATCTTATCCAAACAGTAGACAACAGGAGAACCATCTGCTGTTCTTACACGTTCAATCTCCATCATCTCAGTAATATTTTCGTTCGAAAATTTTCTACGATCATCCTCTGTTGCTTCTTTAACGGAAGATGATAAAAAGATGGTACCAGGTTGCATGTTCGCCTTTACAATCATATCTGTGACACTATATAGCTCCTCAATCCCTGCTGAAAAAAGTGGTTTCGAATGAACAAAGGTTCCCACTCCATGCCTACGTACAACTACTCCTTCTTCTTCTAGAAGACGTAATGCTTCCCTTAAGGTAGCACGACTAACTCCTAAAATTTTAGAAAGTTCAAATTCAGAGGGGAGTTTCTCCCCTTCTTCATAAACTTTTTGATCAATATCGTCTTTGATACGATCTATTACTTGTAAATACAATGGTCTGTGGTCTGCTTTAATCACACTCTGCACCCCTTTTGCACAATCCCTTCATTATGAGGAAGCCTCATCTTCTCTCGGTTTATCAACAAGAACTTCTCTCGGTTTACTTCCTTCATAAGGGCCAACAATACCCCGGACTTCCATTTCATCAATTAATCTAGCTGCTCTTGTATATCCAATTCTAAATCTTCTTTGTAACATTGATACGGAGGCGGTGTTTAGTTCCATTACTAATTCTACTGCGGAATCATATAAATCATCCTCTACCTTTTCTGTTACAACTTGTTCTTCAGAAGGAGCCATCTCTTCTTGATATTGAGCTTTTTGTTGCGAAATAACAAAGTTCACTACCTCTTCTACTTCACCATCTGAAAGAAATGCCCCTTGTATTCGTTTAGGCTTTGTTGCCCCAACCGGCATGTAAAGCATATCTCCTCTTCCTAAAAGTTTCTCTGCTCCACCAGAATCTAAAATGGTACGCGAATCAATTTGGGATGAGACTCCAAACGCTATTCTAGACGGAATATTCGCTTTAATTACACCTGTAATAACGTCAACAGATGGACGTTGTGTTGCAATAATCATGTGAATTCCTGCTGCACGAGCCATTTGAGCCAACCTAGCAATAGAATCTTCTACATCGCCAGAAGCAACCATCATTAGATCAGCTAACTCGTCCACAATAACAACAATATACGGCAAAAGTGGTTGTTTTGCTTCCTCTTCTTCATTTTGGCGTTTTACTAGATCATTATACCCTTCGATATTTCTAGTCCCGCTATGAGAGAATAAGTCGTAACGTCTTTCCATCTCTGCTACCACTTTTTTCAAAGCCTGAGATGCTTTTTTAGGTTCGGTCACAACCGGTGTTAACAAATGCGGTATTCCATTATAAATGGTTAATTCAACCATTTTAGGATCAATCATCATTAATTTAACTTCATGTGGTTTTGCATTCAATAAAATACTCGTAATGATTCCGTTAATACAAACACTCTTACCACTCCCTGTTGCACCAGCAACAAGTAAGTGAGGCATTTTATTCAGATGTGCAAAAACAGGTTCACCTGAAATATCCCTTCCCAGTCCGACCGCAAGCACGCTTTTATCACTCGCTCCTTCTGGAGAATCAAGCACCTCTCGAAGAGTTACAATAGCCACCTCTTGATTAGGAACTTCGATTCCAATTGCCGATTTACCAGGAATCGGTGCTTCAATCCGTATATCCTTGGCCGCTAGAGCTAAAGCTAAGTCATCAGCCAAATTAACAATCTTACTAACTTTAACACCTACACTTGGATTTACTTCATACTTAGTCACTGCAGGACCTAAATGAACTTTTGAGACCCTAGCCTTAACACCAAAACTTTCTAGTGTATCCTCTAACTTCTTAGCATTAGCGGTTAAGTGTCTTTTCTCATTAATTTGACTCGGATTATTTGGTAGTTTCAATATGTCAACACTAGGTAGTTTGTAAGCTTCGTTTGTTTCTGTGGCAGTAACTGTTACAAGAGGCGTTTGCACATCTTCTTCTTGTCCATCATCTTGCGTGTCTTTCTGTTTTGTCACTTCTTTCTTCTGTTCGGGCTCTCTATAAGCTTTTTGAGTAAAGTCAACAATTTCTGGTTCTATCTTGTCTATTAATTCTTGATCAGAATCAACATTCTCATTAGCCTTGCTTTCCTCAACTAGAGCTTTTTTCCTTGCTTTTTGAACTTCTCTTTCTTCTTGGATACGCTCTGTAGCCTTCTCTTTCACCAATTTTAGTTCTTGTATCAGACTACTAAATGTATCAAGAGTAAATAAATAAAATTTTCTTATAGCTTTACCGAGAAGTTCAGAAATTGACTTACCTGTTAGTAATATAAAGCCAATGATAAACAAGACAAAACATAAGAAATACGTTCCCATCTCCGCAAATAAAAAATGACTAATTGCAAAAGCAATAGAACCAATCATCCCCCCTCCTAAATCAGAAGGCGGAGTTTCTCCTCTCATTTCCATCCAAAATAAATGCCATGTGTTACGAATTACGGATTGGTCTTGAAATCCTTCTTTTCCACTTAGTTGATGGAAAAGACCCACGTGACTAAATAAAACAAATGAAAGAATAATTACATATAATCCAGATATTCTCCGAGACCACAACTTCGGATTCTGTCTTTTAATCATTATGTATAAAGAAATGACTAATAAACCAATTGCTAAAACAATAAACCATTCACCTAGAAAGAATCTAAAAAGTCTTACAAATGTTTCGCCAACACTACCTAATCTTGCAAAAGTTACAACGGCAATGACTAGTAGACCGAGACCAATTAATTCATACGTAAGCTGTGACTTCCACTCGGTTTTTCTTTTTTTCTTACGCCTTGCCATACAATTTCACCCTTTACTACTGTATCTAACCAACCTATACAAGAAGCAGCCAAAATAGGCTGCTTCGACCACGCTTGGATGAAATTAATTATATCATAAGAAATTGCCAGTCTACATAACTAAAGTTGCGGTTTTGCTTGAATTATCGAACCCGGTGCATATTTTTCATCAAGATAATTCATGGCATTCCCACTTAATAACCGAACAATACGATATTGAGTATGATTAATTTGTTCAACGACTAAATGCCCTGCTTCACAAGATATGACTTGTTGCGATGTCCAATTTTGTTCTTCTTCAGGAAAGATATACTCATGGGGCATCATCGTATAAAGAATCATTGAACTACATCTCCTTGTTGGCTTGATTTATTTTGATCTATTAATTGATTTAATTTTTTAAGGGCTTGCCCTATTCCGCCAACTTCATTGATTAAACCATATTTTACTGCATCCGTACCGACAACATTTGTTCCAATATCTCTTGTTAAATTCCCTTTAGAAAACATTAGTTCTTTGAACTTATCCTCAGTGATCGTGGAGTGCTTCGTTACGAAGTTGATGACACGATCCTGCATTTTATCAAGATATTCAAACGTTTGAGGTACTCCTATAACTAAACCAGTTAATCTGACAGGGTGAATCGTCATCGTTGCTGTCTCCGCAATAAAAGAGTGATTTGCTGCTACAGCAATTGGCACACCTATCGAATGACCTCCCCCTAAAACAAGTGTGACAGATGGTTTAGACATGGAAGCAATCATCTCAGAAATAGCCAGGCCTGCTTCTACATCTCCACCAACGGTATTTAATACTAGTAACAATCCTTCAATTTTAGGGTTTTGCTCTATAGCAACTAGCTGCGGAATTATATGTTCATATTTAGTCGTTTTATTTTGTGGTGGTAGTTGCATATGCCCTTCTATTTGCCCCACAACTGTCATACAGTGAATGTTTGATTGTCCCATATCAGGTACATTCGTTTGACCTAGTTCTTGAATTTTCTCTATGATTCCTGAACCTTTATTATCTTTTTGTGGTGGCGCGGAAGGCGCTGGTTGTTGTTCTGGGTTCGGATTATCCATCGTCATTCACAACTTCCTCCTTTTACATATCTAGGAGTAGTATGAACTTGTTGTGCTTATTTCATCCAACTACAGTTATGTTTTTTAAGT